>NZ_JAIUHQ010000047.1:0-1053 GCF_020165215.1 Mesorhizobium sp. CA15 | reverse complement strand
CTAGAGTCTTTCATGTTTTGACGGAAGCGTATCCGGCGTTTTCGAAGTAGTTCTTGCATTCGGCTGCCTCGATGGTTTCGACGAGGTGGCCGATGTGGCGCCAAGTGTCCTCGACGGTGCGTTTCTGCGCCTGGCGCATCCAGTGCTTGATCTTGGCGAAGGCCTGCTCGATCGGATTGAGGTCCGGTGAGTAGGGCGGCAGGTACCAGAGCCTGGCGCCAGCGGCCTTGATCATCTGCCTGATGGCCGCCGACTTATGGCTGCCCAGGTTGTCCATGATGACGATGTCGCCGGGCTTCAGCACGGTGATGAGCTGCTGCTCGACATAGGCGCGAAAGCATTGGCCGTTGATCGGTCCGTCGAAGACGCAAGGGGCCGCGAGCCGATCACAGCGCAGCGCGCCGAGGAAAGTCAGCGTGCGCCAATGGCCATGTGGAGCCAGGCTGCGCAGCCGCTTGCCCTTCGGCCCCCAGCCGCGCAGCGGAGCCATGTTGGTCTTGATCCAGGTCTCATCGATGAAGACCAGGCACTGCGGATCGAGGCCGGCCTGCCAGGATCGCCATCGCTGCCGCCTGCGGGCAATATCGGCGCGTGCCTGCTCAAGGGCGAACAGCGTTTTTTTTGAAGCTTAGCCCTTCGCGGCGCAGGAACTGCCACACCGCATTGTGCGAGACCTTGACCCCGCGCGCGGCCAACTCGTCCTTCAGCCGATGCAGCGACAGATCAGAGGTCTGGTTGATCCGCTCCACGATGAAGGCTCGATGCGGTTCCAGAACCCGCCTACGGTGGCCACCCATCTTGCCCGGCGCCACCGAGCCGGTTGCCTGATGGCGCTGCAACAACTTCACGGCTGTCGAATTTGCAATACCGAACCGTTTGGCGGCCGACCGGCGGCTCTCGCCGCTCAAAACCGCCGCCACAACCCGCTCGCGTAAATCATCGGAAAGAGGTCGAACCATCAGATGCTGGCCTCCTATCCAGCCAGCATCTTGAATCACAAATCCGACCGACCGGGAATCCCTTCTGATTCAATCAAGCTATGAAACGCTCTAG
>NZ_JAIUHQ010000046.1:0-1066 GCF_020165215.1 Mesorhizobium sp. CA15 | reverse complement strand
AAAGTTAAAAAACGGGTCTGGGTATTTTTTGCTGAAGGACAGCGTTCCCTGCCCCATCCCCACTTACCGAAAAAGATGCGCACCGCGCCGCTCCTTCGAACGTGACCTTTACCCAGGCGGCGGCGGGGTTCAACCACGATCGTATCGGCGAAAGCCCTATCCGGACTCTATCCCCGGACGTTGTTGCACAAATGACACGATTTGGCCTCACTCCGAAAGTTCTCATTAACCAATAAGGCCTTGCAGCCGGTCGAATCCGGCGATGGACGGCCGAAATTGCGGCGCCAGTCCCGAGTCGCCGGGCAGGGAATCGCCATGGAATCGCCGCATGGCTCCGCCCGCCGAGCTGCACCATGCCGAATTTTCGGCGATTATGGCGCCGGCTTGTTGATTGTGCCGGCGCTTTTCTTTATCCAGCGGCGCGACGGAGAGGTGGCCGAGTGGTCGAAGGCGCTCCCCTGCTAAGGGAGTAGAGGTCAAAAGCTTCTCGTGGGTTCGAATCCCATCCTCTCCGCCATCCTGCTTCGCGCTACGCGCTTCGCAGGACAAGCCCCAACAGTTCGCGCGAAGCAGGATGGCGGAGAGGATGCCCTCCGAAGCCTTGGCGTAGGAGGGCCGGTTCGTTCGGCATGCGCTACGCGCTACGCACCATCCAACGAATCCCGCGCAAATATAGGATTTGGCAGTACCCCAGGCGCGAAGCAGGATGTCCTCCGAAGCCGCAGCGAAAGGGGCCGAGCTCTGTGGTACGTGTATCTTCTGGAAAGCGAGGCTTCGGAAGGCGAGCGCTATATCGGCGTGACATCCGACCTGAACCGACGGATGGCCGAGCACAATGCTGGGAAGTCCAGTCACACTTCCAAATTTCTCCCGTGGCGAATCGTGACCTACTTGGCCTTTTCGAGCCAGGCGAAGGCGGCTTCATTCGAGCGCTATCTCAAATCCGGATCCGGCCACGCGTTCGCCAGCAAACGCCTTTGGTAGAATTCACCAGAGCAAAAAAGTAGCAATAACAAAGCACTGGCGTTGATGGCGGTCGAATGAAGTCGACTCTTCCGTTCGATTC
>NZ_JAIUHQ010000045.1:0-1242 GCF_020165215.1 Mesorhizobium sp. CA15 | reverse complement strand
AAAAGGGTCACGCTTCTTCCGAAGTTACGCGTGCAATTTGCCGAGTTCCTTCAGCATAGTTCTCTCAAGCGCCTTGGTATACTCTACCTGACCACCAGTGTCGGTTTCGGGTACGGTCTATAAGGAGGAGCTATTTCCTGGAACCACTCCGCTGCCCTTTCAATCCGATAAGATTGGACAACTTGTGTGATCCGTCACTACCTCCAGGCCCACGAATATTAACGTGGTTCCCATCGACTACGCGTTTCCGCCTCGTCTTAGGGGCCGGCTAACCCTGCTCAGATTAACTTTAAGCAGGAACCCTTGGTCTTTCGGCGGGGGAGTCTCTCACTCCCCTTACGTTACTCATGTCAGCATTCGCACTTCTGATACCTCCACCGCCCCTCACGGGTACGGCTTCATCAGCTTACAGAACGCTCCGCTACCGCTCGTGATTGCTCACGAACCCTAAGCTTCGGTGTATGGCTTTAGCCCCGTTACATTTTCGGCGCAAAGACCCTTATTTAGACCAGTGAGCTGTTACGCTTTCTTTAAATGATGGCTGCTTCTAAGCCAACATCCTGGTTGTTTTGGGATCCTCACATCCTTTCCCACTTAGCCATAACTTGGGGACCTTAGCTGTAGGTCAGGGTTGTTTCCCTTTTCACGACGGACGTTAGCACCCGCCGTGTGTCTGCCGACTAGTACTCCCAGGTATTCGGAGTTTGGTTAGGTTTGGTAATCCGGTGAGGACCCCTAGCCCATCCAGTGCTCTACCCCCTGGGGTATTCGGTCGACGCTCTACCTAAATAGATTTCGCGGAGAACCAGCTATTTCCGAGTTTGATTGGCCTTTCACCCCTAGCCACAAGTCATCCCGAACTATTGCAACAGTTATGGGTTCGGTCCTCCAGTAAGTGTTACCTTACCTTCAACCTGCTCATGGCTAGATCACTCGGTTTCGGGTCTAATGCGACGAACTGAACGCCCTGTTCAGACTCGCTTTCGCTGCGCCTACACCTACCGGTTTAAGCTTGCTCGTCACACTAAGTCGCTGACCCATTATACAAAAGGTACGTGGTCACCCTTGCGGGCTCCCACTGTTTGTAGGCAATCGGTTTCAGGTACTCTTTCACTCCCCTTGTCGGGGTGCTTTTCACCTTTCCCTCACGGTACTAGTTCGCTATCGGTCATGCACGAGTACTTAGGCTTGGAAGGTGGTCCTCCCAATTTCAGACAGGATTTCACGTGTCCCGCCTTACTC
>NZ_JAIUHQ010000044.1:0-1333 GCF_020165215.1 Mesorhizobium sp. CA15 | reverse complement strand
CGGTCATGCACGAGTACTTAGGCTTGGAAGGTGGTCCTCCCAATTTCAGACAGGATTTCACGTGTCCCGCCTTACTCAAGGACGATTGATCGCATTACGCGTACGGGGCTGTCACCCGCTATGGCCCTACTTTCCAGAAGGTTCCGCTTGTCTCTCAATCGCCACTGGCCTGGTCCGGGTTCGCTCGCCACTACTTCCGGAGTCTCGGTTGATGTCCTTTCCTACGGGTACTTAGATGTTTCAGTTCCCCGCGTTCGCCACTTTATCCCTATGTATTCAGGATAAGTTACCTATTAGCGATACTTGGAAACCACAGCAGCAAGACGGCGCGATCCGAAGGATCGTCGCATCCCTGCTGCTCTGATTTTCCAAGTACCTTAGGTGGGTTTCCCCATTCGGAAATCTACGGATCAAAGGGTATTCGCACCTCCCCGTAGCTTATCGCAGCGTATCACGTCCTTCATCGCCTGTGCATGCCAAGGCATCCACCAATTGCCCTTAAGACACTTGATCGTTCTCATTGCCAATACCCATCACGCAATCCCGAAGGGATTGTCGCCTGAGCAAAATCCTGTGCGGGACTTGCTTCAATGGAATTGGCACAAAAAGACCAGCTTCTCGAGATCGGTTCGAGGGCGCGGTTAGGCAAACCCATCATATGCAAGGGATTGAGCGTCCCTTGCGACAAATCATGGCCCTTTCGGGACCCATGAAGTTCGAACAAATCTTCTCTTTACGATGTCAAACAGAACAGGCGCAGAGCACGAAGCTCGACGCAAACTCATTTTCGAATGACTGACCACCGGCGACCATCTCTACTCGACACGTCCCATCTTCACAAAAAAATGGTTGGTGGAGCCGGACGGGATCGAACCGACGACATCCTGCTTGCAAAGCAGGCGCTCTCCCAGCTGAGCTACGGCCCCTGATAGTGCCCGATCGCATCGACCGGCAAGCGACAACCCTTCGGGTTGCACTGTTAGTGGTGGGCCTGGGAGGACTTGAACCTCCGACCTCACGCTTATCAAGCGCGCGCTCTAACCAACTGAGCTACAAGCCCTAAAGACCGCGCTCTGCCCGTAACAAGCTGCTGACCTCGAGGCAGAGCCTCGCAAGGCCGACCGGCCGTCGCGGCTCGTGCCGCGCCCTCGCGGAGCGCCAGCAGCCAAAGGCTGCGGTACGGCGCGCGAGCGCTGATCCAAAGTCATTCGCGAAGAAAGAGAAACGAAGGCGGCAGACCCGCTTTAAGGTATGCACGACGGTAAGAGTGACTCTCTTCCGTCTTGTTCCAAGAGAACCGAAAGGCAGAGGCTCAACGAGTGAGCGTTTCCAT
>NZ_JAIUHQ010000041.1:0-4092 GCF_020165215.1 Mesorhizobium sp. CA15 | reverse complement strand
GGCTTTCGGCGTAATGCGGTAACCTGCGCGCCGCGGGACCTTCACCAGACAGCAGTAAATATCCAAGGATAGGCAATGCGCCGACGATCTTCCCTGCCGGTCACATTTCTGGTTCCTACCCTCGCCATCCTCCTGGTGCTGTCGATGGTGCCGACGCTCTACGCCATCGTGATCGCCTTGCAGAACCGCGAGTTGAGCACGACCGGTTACTCCTGGGTGTGGTTCTCGAACTTCGCCGATCTCTTCCTCGACCGCCGCTTCCTCAACGCCGTCTGGGTTTCGGTGAAATGGGAAATCGTCACCGTGGTAGCGACGATGGTGGTGGCGATCGGGCTGAGCGTCTTGATGTTCGAGGTCGCCGGCCCACGCCTGCGCAATTTCTATTGCCTCCTGTTCATCATCCCGGTGCTTCTGCCGCGCGTCTCGGCCGCCTTCGTCTGGAAGTTCGCCTATCACCCGCTCTACGGCATCGCCACCTATCCCTACCGGCTGATCACCGGCGGGCTGATCTTCGATCCGCTGTCCAAGCCGGGCACCGCATTGTTCGCGGTCGCTTCGGTGGATGTTTGGCAGTGGGGGCTGTTCTTCGCCGTCATCGTGCTGAAGCTGCTTGAAACCTTGCCGCCGCAGCCGATCGAGGCGGCCAGGCTCGACCACGCCAAGCGCTGGCAGATCCATGCCTATGTCACCTTGCCGATGCTGAAGGCGCCGCTGATCAGCCTGATGTTCGTCAAGATGATCGAGTCGCTGCGCTCCTTCGACCTGATCTATGTGATGACGCGCGGCGGGCCCGGCGTCGCGACTGAGACGCTCGACATGTATGCCTTCTCGCAAGGCTTCATCGAGTCCGGCAAGGTCTCCTACGCTTCGGCCATGGCGGTGCTGATGATGATCGCGACGGTCATCACCTTCACCATGCTGTGGAAGCGGGTGCAGGCATGAAGCCATATCCGATAAGACCGGGCCGCCTGATCGCAAAGGCCATCCTGGCGCTGGCCGGGTTCCTGGCCGTGTTCCCGCTTCTGTGGACGGCGCTCAATGCGCTGAAGAACAATGTCGACATCATCACCCGCGTGCCGAAGGTGATATTCACGCCGACGCTCGCCAACATCGGCTACATCCTCGGCCGCGACAGCGTGCTGACCGGGCTCTACAACTCGGTCGTTGCCTGCGGTTCGGCGGTGCTGATCGGCGTCGTGCTCGGCCTGCCGGCGGCCTATGCGGTGGCGCGCTATCCCAACCGCTTCGCCGGCGACATCCAGTTCTTCGTCCTGTCGCTGCGTTTCCTGCCGCCGGTGGCGGTGGCGATCCCGCTAATGGTGATCTGGCTGCAGGTCGGGCTCTACGACACTTTGCCGGCGCTGATCGTCACCTATTCGCTGCTGACCATATCGGTGGTCATGTGGCTCGCCATTCCCGCCTTCCAGGGCGTGCCGAAAGAGATCGAGGAAGCGGCCTTCGTCGACGGCTACGGCGCTTATGCCGTGTTCTGGCGGATCGCGCTTCCCGTCGCGGCGCGCTCGCTGATCGGCGCCATCGCCTTCAGCTTCGTGCTGGTCTGGAACGAGTTCCTGATCGCGCTGATGCTGTCGAGCTCCAACGCCAAGACGCTGCCGATCGTCGCTTCCGAGCTCTCCCAGCAAGGCATGAACGTGCCCTGGGGCATCCTCAATGCCTCGGTCGTGCTTCTGTCGCTGCCGCCGCTTTTGTTCCTCGGCGTTTTGAGCGGCTTCCTGAATTCCGTTTTCCGGCAAAAGAAAAGTTGATGCGAGGATACCCGATGCGGGCACTGGTGCTTGAGAAAAAAGGCGAACTGTCGCTGCGCGAGATCGCGCTGCCGCAAGACGTCGGGCCGGACGATGTCAGGATCGCCATCCACACGGTCGGCGTCTGCGGCAGCGACGTGCATTATTACACGCATGGCGCCATCGGCAGCTATATCGTGCGCGAGCCCATGGTGCTCGGCCATGAGGCCTCGGGAACGATCGTCGAGGTCGGCGCCAATGTCACGAATCTCAAGGTCGGCGACCGCGTCTGCATGGAGCCAGGCGTGCCGAACCTTGCGTCGCGCGCGACGAAGCTCGGCATCTACAATGTCGACCCGGACGTCCGCTTCTGGGCAACGCCGCCGGTGCATGGCGTGCTCGCGCCCTACGCCGTCCATCCGGCGGCTTTCACCTACAAGCTGCCGGACAATGTCTCCTTCGCCGAGGGCGCGATGGTCGAGCCCTTCGCCATCGGCATGCAGGCGGCGGCGCGCGCGCGCATCGTGCCCGGCGATGTCGCCGTCGTCGTCGGCTGCGGCCCGATCGGCATCATGATCGCGCTCGCCGCGCTGGCGGGCGGCTGCTCCAAAGTCCTGATCTCGGACTTTTCCGCGCCGAAGCTTGCGATCGCTGCCCAGTATCCTGGCATCGTGCCGGTCGATATCGGCAAGCAATCGCTGGTCGACGCCGTCGCGGCGGCCACCGACAATTGGGGCGCCGACATCGTGTTCGAGGCGAGCGGCAGCCCGAAGGCCTTCGCCAACCTGTTCGACGTGGTGCGGCCGGGCGGCGCGGTGGTGCTGGTCGGCCTGCCGGTGGAGGCGGTCGAGCTCAACGTGCCGGCGGCGATTTCCAAGGAAGTGCGCATCGAGACCGTGTTCCGCTATGCCAACATCTTCGACCGCGCCCTGCAGTTGATCGCCTCCGGCAAGGTCGACCTCAAGCCGCTGATCACCGGCACCTATGATTTCTCCGAGAGCATCAAGGCGTTCGAGCGCGCCGCCCAAGGCAAGCCGCAGGACGTCAAGCTGCAGATCCTGCTGACCGGCGAGAAGGGCTAAGGCATGTCCGCCATCGTTTGCTCCCATGTCGACAAGGCCTACGGCGCCACGACCGTCATCCGCGATCTCAACCTCGCGATCGAGGAACATGAATTCGTCGTGTTCCTGGGGCCATCCGGCTGCGGCAAGTCCACGCTTCTCAGGATGCTGGCCGGGCTGGAGGATATCAGCGGCGGCGAGGTGTCGATCGGCGGCAAGGTGGTGAACGATCTCGAGCCGGGCGACCGCGGCATCGCCATGGTGTTCCAGAATTATGCGCTCTATCCGCACATGACGATCTTCGACAACATCGCCTTCGGATTGAAGCGGCAGAAGGTGCCGGCGAACGAGATCAGGAAGCGGGTCGAGGCGGTCTCGAAGACGCTCGGGCTGGAGCCCTATCTCGGCCGCAAGCCTACAGAGCTTTCCGGCGGTCAGCAGCAGCGCGTGGCGATCGCGCGCGCCATGATCAAGACGCCGAAAGTGTTCCTGTTCGACGAGCCGCTCTCCAACCTCGACGCCAAGCTGCGCAATCATATGCGCGTCGAGATCGCCAGGCTGCACCAATCGCTGAAGACCACCACCGTCTATGTCACGCATGACCAGCTCGAGGCGATGACGCTGGCCGACCGCATCGTGTTGTTGAAGGACGGCGTGATCGAGCAGATCGGCTCGCCGGCCGAAATCTATCGCCGCCCGGGCAATCTGTTCGTGGCCGGATTCATCGGAACGCCGAACATGAATTTCATCGAGGTGACGGTCGGCAAGAGCAAGGATGGCTGGACGCTGACCGGTGCGGGGACGGTGCTGTCGCTGCAAGGCGGCGACTTCCATCTGCAGCACGGCGATCGCGTTATGCTCGGCATTCGGCCTCCGGATCTGAAGACGGCGCACGCCGGCACGGCAAACCTTTTACAAGGCACCGCCGATCTCATCGAGTTCCACGGCAATGACGCGCTGGTGACCTTCGGCTCGGGCGGCAAGGAGATCAGCGCGCTGGTGCCGGCCCGCGAATGCCCGGAGCTGCGCGCGCCCGTGCGCTACAGCTTCGACGAGGAAAGCATTCACCTGTTCGACGCCGAGACCGGCAAGTCGTTGCGCAAGCAGTAGAGCAACTCCGCCCGGAATTGCCTGGGGGATGCACACATTTCCAAGTGGCTGGTCTTTGCCGTAGTGTGCATGGCAGCTTGGCACATGCATTGTCTAGCGCAGCGCTGGTCGACCCCCACTCCGTCTCGGCTTCGCCGAGCCACCTCTCCCCCGATCGACGGGGGAGAGGAAAGGCG
>NZ_JAIUHQ010000040.1:0-4978 GCF_020165215.1 Mesorhizobium sp. CA15 | reverse complement strand
AAAGGTGGCGCTGCGAAGCAGCGACGGATTGGGGGAACCACGTGGCAATCAAGCCTCGGCCTGATCAGTCGCGCCAGGAGAAATGCCCGACAGGGCAATGAGGGGCGGCGCTGACCTGTCAGGCAGTTATGGGTCGGCGGTTAGCCGCAGATGCCGGCGCTGCCCCTCATCCGTCACTTCGCGACACCTTCTCCCCGTGGAACGGGGAGAAGGAAATCAGGTCTGCGTCCAGAACGCGATCTCCTGCGCCTTGGTCCTGAGCTCCGTCTTCAGCCACTGATCGTCTTCGTCGAGATAGCTCCACGGCGTCCTGCCTTGGGCCCGCATCTCGCGGATGTAGGAGCGGTAGCGGTAATGGCTGTAGACCGACATCGCGTAGGTGGCATAGGCGGCGGCGAGCTTCCTGTGGCCGCGCACGATCACCAGGTTCTCGTCGTTCTTCTCGCTCGCTGGCGCCGAGAAATTGTGGCTGCCGGTCACCACCACGCAGTCGTTTGAATGCGGGTCGGTCACCAGGATTTTCGAGTGCACGATGGCGTGGCCGATCTGCGATAGGAAGCTCCGCCGGTTGACCTCGGCGATCCACGGCCCGAGCGGCGCGTCGAGGCCCTGCGGCTGCGCCACCGCATAGCGGTCGGGCGTGAATTTCCGGTCGCTGCTCACCAGGTCGATGTCGAGGAAGTTCTGATCGGTGCCGCCCTCCTCCGCGCTCAGCGTCGAGACCACGCCGCGCACATACATGCCCTTTTCCCTGGCGCGCTGCCCGGCCAGCGTGTGCAGCCCCTGCTTGCCCGGCGTGAACATCAAGAACAGCACCGCCTGCTTGGCCGAGGCGATGACGTCGCGCAGCGCCGCCATGTCGGCGCCATCCGAGGTGCGGGTGAACCAGACGGTTGCCTTGGCGGTCCCGACCGTGAAAGTCTTGGGGGCATCGTTGTCCGCCATCAGCGCCGGCGTGAAATTGGCCGGGTCGGTCTTGGGCGGCGAGGCGTCCTTCAACAGGTCCCAATGCTTGCGGAAATGCGCCGCGACCGCCGCGTCCTCGATCAGAAGGCCGTTGTTGACCTGCGTGCACAGGCCGGTCGTGCTCCAGTTGGTGCTGCCCGTCCACGCCATCTTCGGCTCGCCGTCCTTGGACACGACGACGAATTTGTTGTGGCCGAGGCCTTTCGATTTCAGCATCCGGTCGATGGTCGCGATGCCGTGGTCGTTGAGGTTCTTGCGCGCCTCCTTGTTGCCGTCGCCGCTTTTGTCGGAGCCGTTGGCGAGGATGAGATGGAGCCGCGGCCCGAGCCCGATCAGCGCCGTCTCCAGGGTCGCGTCGCCGAGCTCGTAGAGCGCGGCATGCAACTCGTCGCCGGCGACCTGCGTCAGCCCAACCATGCGCAGCCCGAGATCGCCTTCGAGGAAAGCGCGGAATTTTGCGTCGCCATTGGTCTGCAGGCTCTTCTTGAAGGCTGCGGGCGAAAGCTTGTTCTTGGCCATGTAGCGGGCGACGAATTGCGACAACACCAGGCCGCGGTTGAAGTAGCAGGAAAAGCCGCCGCCGGCGTCGGTGGCGAGCGTCGCCCAGTCCGTCCAGTCGCTCGACACGCCCTTGGTCAGCGGCTTGCCGGGTCCGGCGCTCATCATCGCTGTCACCCGGTAGCGCACGACATTGCCGACATCGGCCGCATGGTCGGTCCAGTTGAAGCGCTGGAAGGGCCAGACATCCGACGGCCTGTGGTCGCCCGATTTCGGCTTGTCCTTGGTGAAGCCGACGCGGTTCTCCACCGGCTCGATCCTCTCGCTCGCGCCGGCCTTGCGGCCGCGCTCGAGCAGAAAACCCCGGCATCCTGCGATGAAGTCGCTGGGCGCCCAGGCGACGAAGGCGTCGTCGCCATTGGTGTAGACGGAGACTTTTATGTCGATGGCCATCTGTCGTTCCTCCCCATCGTCGTCGTTCCCGAAGCGCGGCCGGCATGCCCGGCCCAACAATGCAGCCAACAAGAATCCGCCCCGGAAGCAGCGCTCCGGATCAGTTGAAACAGACTTTTCGAAAGAGTGACGGCGATGATTATGTGGCGGCAGAAGATCGGATGTCAATGTTTTGCAGCGTCAAGTATAATTCTATGAACTGCTTCACATTGTGTTCTGTTTTGCCAGCAAAATAGACGCGGATGGCTTCGTCAACCGAAAGTGCGAACCTCGGAGATTGGCGCAAGCCCCTCAACCTCGTCATTCCAGGGCGGAGCAGCCGCGAAGCGGCGTCGCGGAGACCCTGGAATCCATTCCGTGACCTTGATCAAAGGCTGCAGCGGAGCAGAATTCCGCACCGTTGCGGTGCTCATTGATCACGGAATGGATCCTCGGGTCTGCGCGCGTCGCTTCGCTCCTTGCTCCGCCCGTGGATGACGAAGGCCGGGCCGTGTTGGCCAATCGCCAAGGCATGCCGCCTGCCCACGCGGACACATACCCCAGCTTCGTCATTCCAGGGCGGAGCAGCCGCGAAGCGGCGCCGCGCAGACCCTGGAATCCAGTCCGTGACCTGGGCCGTAGAATGCAGCGGAGCAGAATTCCGCACCGTTGCGGCGCTCATACGTCACGGAATGGATCCTCGGGTCTGCGCGCGTCGCTGCGCTCCTTGCTCCGCCCGTGGATGACGACGAGCGGGTGTCGCTCAGCTCTTGCTGGAGGCCAGCACAAGCACCGGCTTCTCGCTGTAAAGCTTGGGGAACAGCGCCTTCAAATTCTCGATCTTGGGCAGGTCGTTGTAGACGATATAGGGATAGGTCGGGTTCAGCGTCAGGAAGTCCTGATGGTAGTCCTCGGCCGGGTAGAAGGTCTTGCCGGTCTCCAGCGTGGTGACGATGGGCTTGGCGAACACCTTGGCCTTGTCGAGCTGGGCGATATAGCTCTCGGCGACCTTCTTCTGCTCGTCGTTTTCGGCGAAGATCGTCGAGCGGTATTGCGTGCCCTGGTCCGGCCCCTGGTAGTTCAACTGCGTCGGATTATGCGCGACCGAGAAATAGACCTGCAGCAGCTGGCCGTAGGTGACCTTCGACGGGTCATAGGTGATCTCGACGGATTCGGCGTGGCCCGTGCGGCCGGTGCCGACGACTTCATAGACGGCGTTTTCGGCGCTGCCGCCGGTATAGCCGGAGACGGCCTTGCTGACGCCCTTGACGTGCTGGAACACGCCCTGCACGCCCCAGAAGCAGCCGCCGGCGAAGATCGCCTTTTCGGTGCCGCTTGCCGCCTTCTCGTCCAAGGCCGGCGGCGGAATCACCACCGCGTCCTCGGCCGAGCGGGCCGGTGTCTGCCACAGGGCCGCTGCCGCCACGGCCGCAAGGCCGAGCACTGCCAACGTGCCGCGCGCGAAAAATGGCGATCGCCGCGCGGCCTTTGTCTTTATGCCGTTCATGTCCTGATCTCCTGTTGTTGCTTCATTATATACGATCGAAGCCTCGAAGCGGTTCTCACTTTGCCGTGCGGCCAATGGCCGAGGGCGCTCCCCTCTCCGTCTCGGCTTCGCCGATCCACCTCTCCCCCGCCTCTGGCGGGGGCGAGGAACCCAGGCGTACCAAGGCCGCGTCCTCCGCGATTGGCGTTTCCTCGCCCCCGCAAAGCGGGGGAGAGGTGGATCGGCGCGCAGCGCCGAGACGGAGCGGGGGCTGCGCTGCCCTGTGCGATTGCCTCGCAGGCCGGCGACGCAGGCGGATCGCCAGCTCACCTTACTGAGCGGTGGTGTCCGCTGGCTTCATGGCATCCGTCGAAGGCTTCATTGCGTCGGTGGCGGGCTTCATCGCATCCGCCGGCTTCATAGCATCCGTTGGCGGCTTCATCGCCTCGGTGCTCATCGCGTCGGGTTTCATGGCATCGGCGGGCTTCATCGCGTCCGTCGCCGGCTTCATCGCGTCCGCCGGCTTCATAACGTCGGTCGCCATCGCATTGGCGGGCTTCATCGCATTGGCCGTGTCGTCGGCGCGGGCGCCGGCGACGAAGACGGACGCGGAAAGCGCGAAGGCCAGCGCCGGCAGAGTGAGGAACTTGGACATGGGTAGTCTCCTTGGGTTTTGGCGCGCGCATGCGGGCCCTGGTGAAGCGTTGCCGCTCATGCGGCCCCGCGCGAAGGGGAAAAAGGTCAGTTGGCGGCTGCGGCCAGGATCGGTCCGCCGCGCGGCGCCTGCACCAGCACCGCGGTGCTCAAGCCCCCGGCGGCTGCCGGCAGCGGCAGCGTCGTCGCCGTGCCGTTCCAGCTGCCGAGCTTAGTCAGCGCATGCACGACATTGGCGTGCGGCAGCGTGCGGCCGGTGTTCTCGCCGCGCGCCACCGGCACCTCGACGACGCCTCTTGTGTAGCGCACCAGCCAGATGTCGGCGCCGCCGCCCGGCGCCTTGCCGGCGCCGATGCTGACCTTGCCCTGCCCAAGCGAAAGCTCCGGGCCCTGCGTGCGGCCGCCTTTAGCGATCAGGCTCTGGATCTCGCCCGGCGCGGCGCCCACGCCGTCGCTCCTGCCGTTCACCACCACTTGCGGCGTGAACGGCCCGTCACGGCCGAGCGACGGCTCGTAGGTCACCTGGCGTTCCGTGAATTCCTTGCGGCCGAACGTGTCCTTCCAGCCGAGATAGTCCCAATAGGTGACGTTGAACGACAGCGCCAGCACGCCCGGCTGGTCCTTGACCTTGATCAGGTTGGCGTTGGCCGGCGGGCAGGACGAGCAGCCTTGGCTGGTGAACAGCTCGACCACGGTGAGCGGCTGCGCGGTCGCCGCGCCCATCGTGGCCGCGAGCATCGCGCCGGCAAGCAGGCTTGTTGTCGTTCCGGTCATGGGAAGCAGTCTCCGTTGCGGGGTCATGCTTCATTTCGCCGGGGTGGAGAGGTTCGTTACAGCTTCACCGGTTTGTGATGTGGAGCATTTCCCTTCTCCCACAAGGGGGGAAGGGAAAAAGGCGTTCCGCTTGCCCCTCAACCTCGCCCCTGCTAAAGCGCGCCGCAT
>NZ_JAIUHQ010000004.1:0-365605 GCF_020165215.1 Mesorhizobium sp. CA15 | reverse complement strand
CGCCCGACCCGCCCCATGGCGGGTTGCTCGGCGAGATTGTCCGCACAGGAAACGATACCGGCAACCACTCGTGCCGCGGCCGTTGGATTGTCCTTTTCGATGAAAGCGCCAACCTGGTCGAGACGACGCACGGCGCGCTGGGTCCAGCGGGTCCGCTTCATCGTTCGGGCTTGACGTATTTCGCTATGACGCGGGCCAAGTCCTTCTCGCGTGCGAATTCTCCTCGATCGGCTTCGTCAAGGCCGGCCTCGATCTCGGCAAGCTGCCATTCTTCCCTGGCGACATAGTCTTCGATCGCTTGAGCGGCGACGTAGGAACGAGAGCGATTCACCTTTTCGGCCAGTTGGTCCAGCTTGGCCACAGTCTCATCCGGAAGCCGCACGGTGAAGGCGCTCATCATCCTGTCTCCATTCTGGTTCATTGTGAATGTGGTAGAACCAAAGTGGTTCGTCAACTCCGCATGCCGTGAGGCGGAGCGGCGACGCAGCGACCTGAAGAAACTCGGCATCGATCCGGCCGCTTTCGACCGAATCGGCCGCTTCTAGAGCGGCTGATTACGACACCTTGGTGCCGTCTATTTCCGGATGAAGGCCAGATAGGCCGGCCGCCGTCCTTCGCGGATGGCCTTGGCCTCGTAGCGGGTGCCTGGCCAGCCGTCATAGGGCTGGTGCCAGCCGGAAGCGTCCTCGGCCTGCCATGCGAAGGCGCCGTGTTCGCGGCAGGCAAGCAGCGTCCAGTTCACATAGCTGTCGATGTCGGAAGCGAAGCGGAACCTGCCGCCGGCTTTCAGCACCCGGGCAAAGCGGTCGAGATTGGCGGCGCCGACAAAACGCCGCTTCCAGTGCTTCTTCTTCGGCCACGGATCGGGATAAAGCAAGTCGATGCCGTCGAGCGAGGCTTCCGGCAGCCAGTCGAGCAGGCGCGTGGCATCGTCGTCATAGACCCTGAGATTGCCAAGCGGCGCCTTGCCGAGCGCCGTCATCATCTTGGCCATGCCGTTGACGAAGGGCTCGACGCCGATGAAACCGGTTGCCGGCGCTTCCGTCGCGCGATGCAGGAGATGCTCGCCGCCACCGAAACCGATTTCCAGCTGCAGCGTCGAGACCGGTGCCTTGAACAAGGTCCTGAGATCGGCCGGCGCTTGCGCCGTCAGGTCGATCCGGTATTGGCGCAGGCCGCTTTCGAGGGCGATCGCCTGCTGCGGGCGTATAGTCTTGCCGTGCCGGCGACCGAAGAATCCCTCGGTCGCCCGGCTCGGCCTATCCTTTGCGTCCGCTGGCGTCAGGCGGCGACGGCGTCCTTGAGCGCCTTGGCAAGATCGGTCTTTTCCCAGGAGAAGGAGCCGTCGCGACCGGCCTTGCGACCGAAATGGCCGTAGGACGAGGTTTTTGCATAGATCGGCTTGTTGAGGTCGAGATGACGGCGAATGCCCGACGGCGACAGGTCCATCACCTTGCGCAGCGCATCCTCGAGCTTCGCTTCGTCCACCTTGCCGGTGCCGTGCAGGTCGACATAGACCGACAGCGGCTGGGCGACGCCGATGGCGTAGGAGAGCTGGATGGTGCAGCGGTCGGCAAGCTTGGCCGCCACCACGTTCTTGGCAAGATAGCGCGCCGCATAGGCGGCCGAACGGTCGACCTTGGTGGTGTCCTTGCCCGAGAAGGCGCCGCCGCCGTGGGGGGCTGCGCCACCATAGGTGTCGACGATGATCTTGCGGCCGGTGAGGCCGGCATCGCCGTCAGGCCCGCCGATGACAAATTTGCCGGTCGGGTTGATGTACCAGTTGCAGTCCTCGGCGATCTTCAAGTCGCCAAGCGCCTCGCGGATATAGGGCTCGACCACCTTGCGGACCTTCTTGGAGTCCCAGTTCGCATCGAGATGCTGGGTGGAGAGCACGATCTGCGTGACTTCCGCCGCCTTGCCGTCGGCATAGCGCACGGTGACCTGGCTCTTGGCGTCCGGGCCGAGCTTGCCTGCCTCGCCATTGCCTTCATGACGTGCCGCTGCCAGCAGTTCGAGAATCTTGTGGCTGTAATAGATCGGTGCCGGCATCAGGTCGGGCGTCTCGCGGCAGGCGTAGCCGAACATGATGCCCTGGTCGCCGGCCCCTTCCTCGCCCTGGCGGTCGGCGGCATTGTCGACGCCCTGGCCGATGTCGGGCGACTGGCCATGCAGCAGCACGTCGATCTTGGCGGTCTTCCAGTGGAAGCCGGACTGCTCGTAACCGATCTCGCGGATCGCCTTGCGGGCAACCGACTTGAACTTGGCCGGGTTGACCACAGGGTGGCCGGACGCGTCCTTGAGGACGTTGCCCGCCTTGTCCTTCTTCAAAAGCGTGTCCGGGACGCGGACCTCGCCGGCGATGACGACGCGGTTGGTGGTGGCCAGCGTCTCGCAGGCAACGCGCACCTTCCACGGATCCATGCCCGTCTTCTTGGCTTCGCGATAGACCAGATCGACGATCTCGTCGGAGATACGGTCACAGACTTTGTCGGGATGACCCTCGGAGACGGATTCCGAGGTGAAGAGATAGTTCTGCCGCGTCACGGGTGTCCCCTCTTGAAAAGATCGGCAAGCTGCCGATTTTGGCGCGCCACGTGTTAGCGGTGCCGGGCGCCGCTCGTCAAGCGGCGCGACGGATCTGGCATGAATGTAGGCAAAGTCGGCTATGCCACCGACGGCATGAAACCGCCGGCGGCATCAGGCAAATCAATCGGCGTCCTCGGCGGAAAGTGCCTTCACCAGATCGATGATCCTGCGGCGCACCTTGACGTCACCGATCTTGACGAAGGCCCGGTTGAGCTGAAGCCCTTCGGGACTGCCGCAGAATTCAATGGCGAACGCCATCGAGGAGTCTTCGGCAAATCCCCTGGTGCCGCCGGCGGCCTCCTCGCCCGGAGCATCCTCGAAGAAGAAGGCGACAGGAACGCTCAGGATGGAAGCGATCGCCTGCAGGCGGCTGGCGCCAACCCTGTTTGTGCCCTTCTCGTACTTCTGGATCTGCTGAAAGGTGATGCCGAGATTTTCACCCAGCTTTTCCTGGCTCATTCCAAGCATATTGCGACGCAGCCGGATGCGGCTCCCGACATGGATGTCGATCGGATTCGGCTTCTTCTTGTTCTCTTCTGTCATTTTTTCCTCGCCGAATTTTTCCGGCTTTTTCTATTTGTTCCGCCCATATGAAGCCGGAGCCACCTGCCCCAACAGAACCCTCCAACCGACTTCGAGAAAATTTTAGGCGTTACAGTATGAGTTTCTAATGTGCCGACTGTCAATTCACCCGTAGCCGCTGCCTTACATTCAATGTGAAGGCTATCAGCGCAAACAGCAACATGATCAGCAATCCGTTAATGCGTCGCTGTTCGGCGGACAGGAGGGAGCGCCCAGAAACGGGCACATGCGCGTCGATAGCGCCGCGCGCGTCCACAGCAAGCGCATCGACAATGCGCCCGCGCGAATCGACGACGGCCGATATGCCATTGTTAGCCGCGCGCAACAGAGGCATTCCATTCTCCGCCGCCCGAATTTGGGCCTGCCTGAAGTGCTGATACGGGCCCGGCGTGTCGCCAAACCATGCATCGTTGGTGACGTTCACAATCAAGTCGGCGGATGCAGCGTCAGCAGCGACGAGATCGGGAAAGATCACCTCGTAGCAGATGAACGGAGCGGCACGCAGGCCGCCCGGAACGCCGATCGGATGGCGTTCGTTGCCGGCGGCGAAATTCATCGGCCCGGCAACAAGCTGGCCTATGCCCAAGCGTTCGAACAGGTCAGCGAAGGGCAGATATTCGCCGAAGGGCACCAGATGCACCTTGTCGACGGCATCGACGATCTCGCCCTTGTCGTTGATCGCCACGACGGAATTGTAATAGCGGCTGCCGGCATTGGCCGATCCGCCCTCTTCGCGCACGACACCGGCTATCAGCATCTGGCCGTCGGCCAGCATGTCCCGCAGCGCCGTCAGCGCGTCCGGACGCTCGGTGAAGAGGAACGGCACCGATGTCTCCGGCCACAGGATAAGCTGCGGCTTGGCATGGCCCTGTTCCGGCGCTTTCCCCGATATCCCCAGCAAAGTCGCAAAGATGCGTTCGCGCACCGAGGCATCCCATTTCTCGCTGAGATCGACAGCGGGCTGAACGATGCGAACGTCGATCGCGCGGCTCGATTCGACCGGTGCCGCAAGCCTGACATAGCCGAAGCCGACATGGGCGGCGACGAGGAGGACAAACAAGGCGAGGCCGAGCTTGAGATGGCGGCGCGCGGCGATGAGCGCCGGAAGCGAAAAGACAAAGACCGCGAGCGCATTCATGCCGATCATGCCGGTCACCGATACGCTCTGCATCAGGAGCGGCACCGGCATTGCGGCATAGCCGACGGCATTCCACGGGAAGCCGGTGAAGAGGAAATCGCGCAGCCATTCCGCGAGCCCGAAGCCGAAGGCTAACGCCGCGATACGACCGATATCGCTGCTCCAGAACAGCCGCGCCACAACCGTGGCGAAACCATAGAAAAAGGCCAGCGCGAACGGGATGCCGACAACGGCGAAGGGCAAGGCCCAAGCGAACGTATCGGCCTCGACCAGCAATGCCTGGCCGATCCACCAAAGACCGGCCAGGAAATAGCCGAAGCCGAACCACCAGCCAGCGGCGAAGGCCGGCCTCAGGCGCCTCAACCAGCCATCTGACGCCTCGCCGGTGGCGCCGTCGAGCAGCCAGACAAGGACCGGAAACGAAACGAAGCAGACGGCGAAGAAATCGTAAGGCGCCTGGGCAAGCACCGCCAGCGCTCCGGCGGCAAACGCCACCAGCGCCCGCCGCCACCCCCACTGCAGAATTATCCGGCCGGCAAAGCGCTGCATCAAGCTTCCCAAGTCGCGCGAATCAGGGAGCTAGAGGTTTAACAGGCTGCGCCGCCCGATCCAAACCCAGATAAGCGCAGCCTGATGCGCCGTCGCGCTATATCGGTATCCCGCCACAGCTCTTTGCCTTAGCCGCATTTCTGCAACGCCAAGCGATTCCGGTTGGGTGCAAAATGCTCAGTTGTGCCAGCCCTCGATCCGCAGGCCGCTCAGCCGCTCGGCCTCGTCCTTCGGGACAACGCGCACGGTCTGGCTGAATGTCCAGACATGACCCTCGGGATCGCGGGCGCGGTATTGGCGCTCGCCGTAGAAATGATCCGTCGGTCCCTGAAGAATTTCCGCGCCGGCCGCACGTGCCTTTTCGCAATGAGCGTCGATATCCTGCCGCAGCCGGATATAGACGGCCTGGGTGTTCTTGCCGCCGACCGAGGCCGGGCTGGCGACATGCTCGGCCCATTCGCAATCGACGATGATGTAGCCGTCGCCGAAACGCATTTCGGCGTGGACAAGCCGGCCGTCGGCGTCGCTCACCACCATGCTCGGCTCGAAGCCGAAGGCCGCCTGCAGCCAGGTCAATGCGGCGCGCGGATCTTTATAGAAGACGCCTGAGCCGAGAACGGCATGCTTGAATGGATCGTCGACGGGCATGTCGCGACGGTGTCAGGCCTGCTCGGTGCGCGCGGCGCGGCGGCGACGCTCGCCTTTCTGGCTCTGCACGATGCGCACGCGCTTGACGCGGCGCGGGTCGGCGTCGAGCACGTGGAACTCGAAACCTGGGATGGCCTGCACCACTTCGCCGCGAGCGGGGACGCGGCCGAGCGTGTTGAAGATCATGCCGCCGATGGTGTCGACATATTCGCCATGCTCGCCGGCGGCGAAATCCTCGCCGATCATCTTGGCGACCTCGTCGATCTCGGCTTTGCCGTCGACGACGAAGACGCCGTCGCCCGTCTGCGTGATCATCGGCTCGTCGTCGTCATGCTCGTCCTCGATGTCGCCGACCACCATCTCGACGATATCCTCCAGCGAGGCGAGGCCGTCGGTGCCGCCATACTCGTCGATGACCAGCGCCATCTGCGTGCGGGTCGTCTGCATGCGCCCCATCAGGTCGGAGGCAAGCATCGAGGGCGGCACGAACAGAACCGGGCGGATCAGGCTGAGATCGCCGATGGTGCGCGCAAGGTCGACCTGGGCAAGGTCGAGCGCCGTCGTCACCGGCGCCTTCGCTCTGCTGCGGCCCTTCTTGACGCGGGCGACCTTGGTGATGTGGGCGAGCACGTCGCGAATGTGGACCATGCCGCGCGGATCGTCCAATGTCTCGGAATAGACCGGCATGCGCGAATGGCCGGATTGCTCGAAAAGGCCGAGCAGATCGCCAAGCGTCGTGTTGATCTCGACCGCCTCGATGTCGGCGCGCGGCACCATGACGTCCTCCACCCGCACTTCGCGCAGGCGCAGGATGTTGTTGAGCATGGCGCGTTCGCCGGGCGAGAAGGCGCCGGCGTCGGTCGCCGTTTCGGCAAGCGCGCCGGCGATCTCCTCGCGCAGGCTGGTGCCGTTGCGGTGCCGGAACAGGCCAAGCACGCGGTCGACAAGGGAAGGACCGGCATGCGTCGGCTCAGCGGCCGCGCTGCCGGTCGGAATACTCGGACTTGAGCCCTCTTCCGTCTTTTCGGAAGACTTGGCAGCACTGCCGGCGTCCGGACGGGCGGCAGTTTCTGGTGTGTCGTTCATCGCCATCGGGTCAATTGAGCTTTTTTGTTACGCGTAGGGATCGGGAATGGCAAGTCTCGCAAGCGCCGCGCGCTCGATCGCTTCCATCTCCTCGGCCTCGGCGTCGGTCTCATGATCATGGCCCAAAAGATGCAGCAGGCCATGGATAACGAGATGGGTGATATGGTTCGCAACCGGCTTGTCTTCCAGTGCCGCCTCGCGAGACACCGTCTCGGAAGCCAGCACGATATCGCCCAGCATCGGCGGCAGCTTGCCGCCTTTCGAAAACGAAAAAGCCGGGAAAGACAAGACGTTGGTGGGTTTGTCCTTGCCGCGCCATTCGGCATTGAGCGCCTGGATATGGGCATCGTCGGAAAAAACGACGCTGAGCTCGGAAGCGCCGCCCGCGCCGGTCTCGGCAAAAGCGGCCGCAACGGCGCGCTCGACCAGACGCGTCAACTCGGCTTCCGCGGGCCAAGCGCCGGCCTCGACGAAAATATCGATGTCGACCGGGATTCCGGCAGAGGATTTGTTGTCTGCAGCCATGCGGCCTTTGATCAGCTTTCGGCGCCGAGGCCTCGCGCCAGCTTGCCGTCGCGGTCATAGGCCTTGACGATCTCGGCGACCAGCGGGTGGCGCACCACGTCGCCTTCGTTGAAGCGGACCGTGACGATGCCCGGGACGCCGTCGAGGATGCGCAGCGCCTCGACCAGTCCCGACTTGGTGTTGGGCGGCAGGTCGATCTGGGTCGGATCGCCGGTGACGATCATGCGCGAGTTCTCGCCGAGACGGGTCAGGAACATCTTCATCTGCATCGGCGTGGTGTTCTGCGCCTCGTCGAGGATCACCGCCGCATGCGCCAGCGTGCGGCCGCGCATGAAGGCCAATGGCGCGATCTCGATGACTTCGGCGGCGATCGCGCGCTCGACCTTGTCGGCCGGCATCATGTCGTAGAGCGCGTCGTAGAGGGGCCGCAGATAGGGGTCGACCTTCTCCTTCATGTCGCCGGGCAGGAAGCCCAGCCGCTCGCCGGCCTCGACGGCCGGGCGCGACAGCACGATGCGCTCAACCATGCCGCGTTCGAGCAGCATGGCCGCATGCGCGACCGCCAGATAGGTCTTGCCGGTGCCGGCCGGGCCGATGCCGAAGACCATTTCCGAGCGCTCCAGCGCTCGCATATAGGCGTCCTGCGTCAGCGACCGGGCATAGATCGTCTTCTTGCGCGTCGCGATCTGAGCGGCCGAAACCTTGCCCTTGCGCTCCAAGGTGGGCAGCGTCAGCTGGTCGTCGGCGGCAATCGCCATGCGCACGGCGCCGTCGACATCCGACTGGCCGATGTCGACGCCCTTCTGCAGGATGCCGTAGAGCGTATCCAGCGCCCGGCGCGCTTGCTCGGCGGCCGGAGCCGAGCCTTTGATCGCAAGCTGGTTGCCGCGCGAACGGATATCCACGCCGAGCTTCTGCTCGAGCCGGGCCAGATTCTCGTCGAATTGACCGTAAAGGGCGCTGGCAAGCTTGTTGTTGTCGAAGGTCAGTACGATGTGCGCCATGTCGGAAGCCCCGGACGCCTGGTTCGGGGGCGGATTCTTCAGTTCAGCAGCGCTCAACCGTCTCTCCTCATCTGCCGAGGCCCGTCAGGCCAGTTCGGCGAACAGGCTATTGTAGCCGGTCCTTGTGATTCGTACGTCGATAATGTCACCGATTCCGCCGGCCTTGTCGTCAACAATAACGGGCTGCAGCCAGGGCGAACGGCCAACTTTCTGCCCTGCCTGCCGGCCAGGCTTCTCGATCAGCGTGCCGATGGTCCTGCCGACCAGGCTCAAGCCGAAATCCTGCTGCTGCCTGAGAAGCAGAGCCTGCAGAGCCTGCAGACGCTCGTCCTTCACCGCTTCCGAGACATGGCCATCCATTTCGGCACCCGGTGTGCCGGGGCGCGGCGAATATTTGAACGAGAAAGCCGAGGCATAGTTCACCTCGCGTACCAATTTCAGTGTCGCTTCGAAATCCTCATCCGTCTCGCCGGGGAAGCCGACGATGAAGTCGCCGGACATGGCGATATCGGCGCGGGCGGCGCGAATGCGCTCGATGAGCGCCAGATAGTCGCGCGCCGTATGGCGCCGGTTCATCGCCTTCAAAATCCGGTCGGACCCCGACTGTACCGGCAGATGCAGATAGGGCATCAGCGCCGGCAGGTCCCGATGCGCGGCGATCAATTCGTCGTCCATGTCGCGCGGATGGCTGGTGGTGTAGCGCAGCCGCGCCAGGCCGGGGATTTCCGCCAGACGAAACAGCAGGCGGCCAAGGCCCCATTCCTCGCCATTTTCGCCGATGCCGTGCCAGGCATTGACGTTCTGGCCGAGCAGCGTCACCTCGCGCACGCCGGCCTCGGCGAGGCGCTCGGCCTCGGCGACGATCTGCGCCACCGGGCGCGAAACCTCGGAGCCGCGCGTGTAAGGCACCACGCAGAAGGTGCAGAATTTGTCGCAACCTTCCTGCACCGTCAGGAAAGCGGTGACGCCGCGCCTGGCAAGCTCGGCGCGCTTCGGCTGCGGCAGATGCTCGAACTTGTCCTCGACGGCGTATTCGGTCTCGACGATCTTTTCGCCGCCACGGACCCTCGCCAGGACGTCGGGCAGCCGGTGATAGGTCTGCGGGCCGATGACCAGATCGACCGCTGGCGAGCGGCGGATGATCTCGGCGCCCTCGGCTTGCGCCACGCAGCCGGCGACACCGATCAGGAGCTCGCGGCCAGCCTCGGCGCGTTCGGCCTTCATGTCGCGAATGCGGCCAAGCTCGGAATAGACCTTTTCCGCCGCCTTTTCGCGGATATGGCAGGTGTTGAGCAGCACAAGATCCGCATCTTCGACGGCGTCGGTGGCGACATAGCCGTCTGCGGCCAGCGCATCGGTCATGCGCTGGGAATCGTAGACATTCATCTGACAGCCATAGGTCTTGACGAAGACCTTTTTCGCCGCCCGGTCCGTGCCAGCCGAGTGCTCGGCGGCAGCGCCGATGTCGTGGCTTTCAATCGTGTTCAATTCCATCGGGCGGCTTCTAGCGCCTTTCCGTGACAAAAAACAGACGAATCTGCCCGAAGCAGGTCGTCCCGACAGGACGCGCTTCAGGTCTTTTTTCTTTATGTATGTCGTTATCCCAAAACCGCTATGCACTTTGGGCAAAATGCATCGGCTACCGGCTCTTGGCCGGATCGGCGAGGACGGCCTGCATCATCTCGCGCACCCTGGCTTCCATCAGCCGTGCCGTTTCCTTGCGGTTCGAGCCCTTGGAGAACGGCACAGGCTCGCCGAAATGCACCTCGGCATCGATCGCGCCTTCGGCAAGCAGGGTTCTCAGGTGCGGCATCAAATCCTGATCGCCGATCCAGGCGGACATCGGCCGATGGCGGCGGCCCATCGGCATGCCATGCAGGCGCGTATAGGCGATCGCCAAGGGCTGGATGAAGACCTGGTCCGCCGCACCTTCCGAAATCGCCATCGAGGCGGCGCCGAAGAGCGTGCTCTTGAACGGCAGCACAAGGTTGCCGTCCCCGGTCGAACCTTCGGCGAACAGCACCATGGCGTCGCCTTTTGCCATCCTTTTGGCGATCTCGCTCGCCTGGTCGCCGGAGGTGCGCTTGCGCTCGCGCTCGATGTAGACCGTGCGCTGCAACTTGGACAGCATGCCGATCAGCGGCCAGCCTTCCATATCGGCCCTGGCGATGAACTTCACATCGACAAAGGAGCCGAGTACCATGATGTCGGTCCAGGAGATATGGTTGGCCGCGATCAGCAGCGGACGTTCCCTGGCCAGCGCCCCCTTCACATGCACCCGCATGCCCAGCGCCCTCAGGATCATGCGATGCCAGATTTTCAGGATGAAGGTCTCGGGCCAGAGTCCCGTCTTCATCGACAGTATCTGCAGCGGCACCAGCACCAGTGAACAGATGATGACATAGAAGAGCGCCAGGAAAATCCGCAATTTCTTGATCATTCGCTCCGCCCTATCGCGCGGACTGGCTAGCGAAGATCGCGGCGCATGACAAGCGCGCCGGTCGGACCGTGCTCGGTCGAACGGTAATAGTTCGGGCGGTGACCGACCTGGATGAAGCCGAGCCTGCGATAAAGCGCGATCGCCGGCGCATTGGTCTCGTCGACCTCGAGGAAGAGCGCTTCGGCGCGCTGCGCATGAAGCTCGCGCAGCACCGCATCCATCAATTGCCAGCCAAGACCCTGCCGGCGATGCGTGCGGGCGACGGCCACGGTCAGGATCTCACCCTCGCCGGCCGCGAGCCGCGCCAGCACGAAACCGACCGGAGGTTTCGATCCCTGCCCTGTCTCGCGCGCGGCGTAGCCGAACACCGTGTCCTGTTCGAGCAGCGCCGCGAACTCGCCATCGGTCCAGGGCCGCACGAAATCCTCGCGATGCAGTTCCGAGACGGCGGCGCTGTCGGCAACCGTCAGCGGCTCCAGCGCATAGTCCCTGCGGCGCGGCTGAAAGAACGGTATGCGCATCAGGCGTCGTTTCCTTTTGGACCACGACTTTTCCGCAAAACCGCCTCCCCCTTTTTGGGATCATGGTCTTCCTTTGGGCCATTGTCCTGTCTTGGAAGAATGAAGCCCGCCTGCGGCTTGGCGTCGGCGCCGCGCAGATAGAGCGGCTTGGGCTTTTCGCCCGGCCCTCTGGCCGACGCCAGCCTGGCATAGGTCGCGATGTCGGCGGTGGCGGCAACCGGGCCGGTGTCGAAGGCCCGTCCCGCCGCTGCGGCAATCTGTGGCGCAGCGGTGCCGACAAGGACGGCATCGGCGCCGTTGGCCATGATCGCCGCCTCGGAAAGCGTGGTCACCGAAGGTCCGTAAGCCCCCGCTAACGCTTTGTCAAAGAGCGCCGCGTGGATTTCGTCGCGGCCGGCATCGAGCGCGGCAAGCACCGCGCGCCCGGGAAAAGCTTTCGCACCCTCCGCCGCCAGGGCTTCCAGCGTCGTCACGCCGATCGCCGGGATTTTCAACGCCAGCGCCAGGCCGCGCGCGGTCGAGACGCCGACGCGCAGGCCGGTGAACGAGCCGGGTCCGATCGAGACGGCAACGGCGTTAAGGTCAGGGTAGCCGATGCCGCCCGCTTTCAAGGCCGTCTCGATGACGGCCATCAGATGCTCGGCATGCCCCTTGCCTAGGTCGCGCACTTCGCGGCCAAGCTCCTTCCCCGCGCCCGCGTCATAGACGCAGGCGGCGCAGAGATTGGCAGCGCAATCGATGGCAAGCAGCTTCATACGGGCAGCTTCATACGCCGGTTAACGAACTGGATCGAAACACAATTCCCTCTGCCCGGCATAGGCCGCCGCCGCAAGGGCCAGGGCGGAGAAATGTTAAGCGGCTTCGGTTCGGCGCCACAGCGGCATCTTGGTGTTGTCAGGCCTTGGCCGCGATGCACAGCATGTGATTGTCCCAGACATAGTCCGGTTCGGAACGGGTGGCGCCGGCGCCGACGACGATTTCGCCGGCGCCGGTCGTCGCCATGAAGCCGGCGCCGTCGGGCGCGACGCCGCAGACCTCGACCAGCGCTCTTGTCGTGACCACGCGTCCGCTGGCGGCATCGATGACGGCCAGCGAATTGCCCTCCGGCGAGGTGACGGCGACCGTGCCCGTCGCGGCATTGGCGGCGACCGAGCCGATATAATTGCGGAAGCCCGAGAGCACGTCCTGCGGCATTTCTAGGAGCTCGAGCTCCTTGCCGCGCGCGGCGCGGCCGACCAATGCCGGCCGATCGGTCGCCGGCCCGCGATACTGGCAGCCGAACCAGACGGTGCCCACCTGGTCGCGATCCATGTGGCGGATCGAAAGCTGATGCAGCGCCGGCGGCAATTCGTGCTTTTCGATGAGGTCGCCCGTGACGCGGTCGACCAGCGTGTAGGACGGCTTCATCGTCGCGATGTTGAGCTCGGCGCGGCCATAATCGGGATGGGTTTCGATGCCGCCATTGGCGACGGCTAAAGTGCGGCCATCGCCAAGAAGGAGCAGCTCATGCGGCCCCATGCCGTAGGTCGGGAACTCGCCGACGCGATTGAATTTCGCCCGCGCATCGTAGACGCCCACGACACCTGCCGCGTTGTCGAAGTCGTTCTCCGTAGCGTAGAGCAGAGCGCCGTCGGGCGAGAACACGCCGTGGCCGAAGAAATGCCGGCCGGCGATGCTGGCGATGGTCAACGGCTTGTCGCGGCCGGCATGGTCGAAGACCACGGCAAAGGTGCCGGGCTGGCGGGCGAAGACCACCGAACGCTTCGACACCGGATCGAAAGTGACGTCATGGCCGCGATCGGGCAGACCGATCGTGTGCAGGATTTTCCCCGCCTCGGAGAGCACGGCGGCGCCAAAACTGCCGTCGCGCTTGACGAAGGCCGTGGCGAACACCGCGTCCGCGGCAAGCGTGTCCGCCCATGCGCGCGGCGCCATGGCGGCGGCGAAGCCCACGCCCGCGGCCCGCAGGAAATCGCGGCGCTCGATGAGGACAGTTCTCACGGCATCAATCCCCATCCAGCGACGAGAAGCCGGCGGTCAGGCCGAACTCGGCGGTCATCCTGGTGCCGATCAAGGTCGACAGGCTGGAAGTGATCAGCGCGAAGTGCTCGAGCTTGCCGCGCAGCGCGGGGTCGGCGAGCGCCTTGTCGATCGGACCGGCAACGGATTTCGCTGTCGTCACGCCGTTGCTGAGCTGGATGTGGATGGACTCTGCCATCCATTGCGCGTCGGCGGGCAGAGCGTCGCCGAGCCTGGAGGCTTGAAACAGCTGGTCGATGCCGGACAGGTTTGCGGCCAGTGAGGCCGCCGTGTTCTGCGAGCGCCAGTAGATCGCCTGCTTCGGCTTGTCGGCATCGGGTTTCGCGCCGAGAAAGCCCTTGAGCCGCACGTCGCGGATCATTTCCAGCTCGTTGATGAAGACGCCGACCAGTTCCGTCACAGCTTCGTTGCCGTCGCGGTAGAGCGGGTTCTTCGGCCCCGAATTGGCCCAGAGCGACGCAAAGCCATCGGGCTTTTGCCAGGCGTCGCGCACCTCGCCCGCCATCGTTTCGATATTGCCGGCAACCGCCGCGCCATAGGCGCAGCGGTAAGGATCGTCTTTCCCGGCAAGGGATTCGGCGCCGTCGCCGTAAAGCACATATTCGAGCGCGCCGAGGCCCTGCATGGCGACGCTCTTTTGCGCCAGTTGCGCCGGATCGGCGGCTGATGGGTCCTTGGATGCGAGCGTGGCCTGCACTTGCCTCAGGCCGATGCTCTTGCGGTCCGGCCAATAAAGCATGCGCTCCAGCCGGTTGTTCTCCTTGATCGGCCCGAAGGCGATGACCTCGGCCACCGACCAGGCCTCGACGGTGCCTGAAAATGCCGCGCGCGCCCCTTCGAGATTCTCCTTGGACGGCGCCTCGCAAAGCTGGCGCATCGCCTTGGTGAGGCCCGCCGCATGCTCGTCGAGGCTGGCATAGGTGGGGCGGACGAAGCCGTCGATCGCGCGGCCGATGACATCGGAAGCCTTGACCGCGGCTGATGCCGGCATCACGGCGGCCAGAAGGAACGGAAGAGCAAGGGCCAGACGTTTCGACATCAGAGCGACGCGTTTCGATATCATAGGGACTCCAGGAATTTGATCAGCGCGTCGCGATTGGCCGCGTCGGTGCCGGCGAAGCGGTCGCGCGCCTTCTGTCCCTCGCCGCCATGCCACAGGATCGCCTCGGCAAGCGTGCGGGCGCGGCCGTCATGCAGGTAAAAGGCATTGCCGTTGACCGCCGCGGTAAGCCCGATGCCCCAGAGCGGCGGGGTGCGCCACTCGCTGCCGCTCGCTTGGCCGACGCGTTGCCCATCGGCAAGGCCCTCGCCCATGTCGTGCAGCAGGAAGTCGGAATAGGGCCAGATCAGTTGGAAGGCCTGCGCCTTGCCGGGCGTGCCGCGCATGGTGACGAATTTCGGCGCGTGGCAGGCAATGCAGCCCATGTCGTAGAACTGCTTTTTGCCGGCAAGCACATCAGGCTTGCCGATATCGCGCCGCGCCGGCACGGCCAGGTTCTGCGAATAGAAGGTGACGAGGTCCATCACCGGCGGCGGCGCCTCGGCCGTGCCAAGGCGTTGCTGCACCCCGTTTGGCATGGCCAGGCAACCCTTCTGCGCCTCGGTGCAATCGCCCCAGGGTTTCCGCACTTCGGGCGTCGAGATGCCGATGTCGCCGGCAAAGGCATCGGCCGCTTGCTGGCGGATCGAGGCGGTCTGCGCCTTCCAGCCGAAGCGGCCCAAGGTCACCTCGTCGCTCAGCTCGTCGCGCACCATGTTCGGCTTGCCCGAAATGCCGTCACTGTTGCGATCGTCCGGATCGGCATTGGCGAGAATATCGGCCGGCGCGATCTGCTCGATCAGGCCCAGCCCGATCATCGGCGGCGTCAGGCGCGGCGACAGCGTGGTGCGCGGATCGAGCGGACCGTAGCCGAGATTTTCGATCGTATAGCTCGGCTTGCGCAGTGAAACGACGGCGCCGTCGCCGAGCGTCACCTTTTGCTCCTGGTAATCGACGCGCATCCGGCCTTCGCCCTTGAGCCCGGGAACCGCAAGGTCCTGCAGTTGCGCGCCATAGACAGGATCGGGAAAGTTCAGCAGCTTATGATCGGTGAGCGCGGCCCTTTCCTCGGCGCTATCGGCATCGCGCGCGAGTCTCAGGAACATCGATGTCGATCCGGCATCGCCTTCCGGAGGACGCCCGCGGCCATCCTTCAGATGGCAGTTCTGGCAGGCGCGTTCGTTGAAAAGCGGGCCGAGCCCGTCCGAAGCCTGGGTCGAGGACGGCGACGACACCCAGTTCTTGCGAAACAGCGCGTTGCCGAGCTTGAAGGTTCCTTCTTCCTCGAAGGTGATATTGGCGGAGGATTGCGAGAAGGCATCGCGGTTGATGTCCTTGCGCGAGGTGCCGGCGCCGCCCTGCATCAGCTCGAACGGCTCCGGCCTGGTGAAATCGGCCGTTGGCCTGGTGACCGCCAGAACCCGCGCCTGGTCCTTCGGCGTCAGGTCGGTGCGGCTCGTCGACAGGACGGCGGGCTCACCAGCTAAGGCGGATGCGGAAAGCATGATCGCCAGCAAAAGCGGTGCCCCGCGATAAATCCGGTATCGCGGGGTCATTTGGGACGGCAAGCCGTGAATCCCGGCCCACCACACGCGGCGCGAAAAATCTACGGGGCGCCGCATTCTCGCATGTCCTTACTCCGCCTCGTTGGCCGAGTCGGCATTGAGTTGGCCGTATTTTTCCTCGCCGATCGAGGCAAGCAGATCGAGCTGCGTTTCCAGGAAGTCGATATGTCCTTCCTCGTCCGCCAAAAGATCCTCGAACAGCTTCATCGAAACGAAATCGCCTTCGTCCTGGCAGATCTCGCGCGAGCGCTTGTAGGCGGTGCGTGCGTCATATTCGCCGGCGAGATCGGATTCGAGCACTTCCTTGACATTCTGGCCGATGCGCAACGGCGCGACGGACTGCAGGTTCGGGTGACCCTCGAGGAAGATGATGCGCGCGATCAGCCGGTCGGCGTGATGCATCTCCTCGATCGATTCCGCCCGCTCCTTCTTTGCCAGCTTGGTGTAGCCCCAATCCTCGAGCAGACGGTAATGCACCCAGTACTGGTTGACGGCTCCAAGCTCCAGAAACAGAGCTTCATTAAGCCGCTCGATGACCTGCGGTTCGCCTTTCATGGGTTCTGCTCCCGTATTGGCCGCGCAAGCCTCGCACGCGATCCAGGTGTGAAACGATGTCCACGCCCCCCGCCTCCGAGCGGGCGTGGTAATTCTCGGTGACCCGAATGATCGTTTCCACCACATTTGGGAAACAGCCGCAACAGCGACCGCGCTTGGCCATCGCGTGGTAGACCTTAGCGGGCACGATCAGCTGCCAGGGATCCTGATCCAGCAGGCCGACGATCGTCTGCTCGATCTCCTTTTCGGTGATGATATTGCAATGGCAGATCAGCATCTACTTGCTCTGGCTGACGGCGCCGTTCCGGCGCCGCTTGGCTGGTTTCTCAATTGGGCGCGATCTTGTCCAAAGACCGGTTATTGGGACCATGCCCGATCTTACTTGAACACCTTGTCGGGCGCGTCGAGGCTGTCAGAACCCTCGAAAGCGATCTCGTTCAGCTTGAGCGAGCCGACGGCGCGCTCGATCGACTTGGTCTGGTCGATGAGGGCGTCGATCGCCGCCTGCACCGTGGCGTTACCTTCCGTGTTGCCCTCGGCGATCTGCTGGTCATATGCCTCGCCGGCAAGGGCACGCGCCTGGATGGCCTCCATCTTGGCGACGGTGGTGTCGAGTTTGCCCGACAGCTCCTTGTCGATCGCCGGATCGGCGGCCTTCACCATGTCGGACACCGACGGACCCGAGACCACGGAGCCGTCGAGCCGCTTGTAGCTGGCATGGTAGGCATCGCGGATCCCGACCGCGTCATAGAGATGCGAGATGTAGGTGTTGTCGGAGAAGCAGTCGTGCTCCTCTTCCGGGTCGTGCAGCAACAGGCCGAGCTTCATGCGCTCGCCGGCGAGCTCTCCATAGGAGAGCGAGCCCATGCCGGTGAAGATGGTGGAGATGGCGGCATTCGCGTCGCCCTCGGTGAGGTTCTTGCGCGCGGCGCCGTCTTCCTTCCAGTTGCCGACCATTTCCTGCAGGTCGGACACCAGAAGATCGGTCGCCGATCTCAGATATTCGGCGCGGCGATCGCAATTGCCGCCTGTGCAGTTCTTGAGGTCGTAGTCGGTAAAGGGCCGTTCGCCGGCGCCCGGCCCGGTGCCATGCAGGTCCTGGCCCCAGAGCAGGAATTCGATGGCGTGATAGCCGGTCGCGACATTGGCTTCGACGCCGCCGGCCTCCTGCAGCGTGCCGGAGAGGAACTCGGGCGTTAGCTTCGAGGCATCGACCTTCTTGCCGTTGATCTCGATTTCCTTGTTGGCGATGACATTGGCCGTATAGAGCGCGTTTTCGTCCGACTCGGTGCCATAGCTCTTGGCGACATAGTCGATCAGGCCCTCATCCAGCGGCCACGAATTCACCTTGCCTTCCCAGTCGTCGACGATCTTGTTGCCGAAGCGGTAGACTTCTGTCTGCTGGTAAGGAATGCGCGCCGCCTTCCAGGCCTCGCGCGCGGCGTTCAGCGTGTCTGCCGAGGGGCTGGCAATGAGCGCATCCACCGCCTTATCCAGCGCCTGCGCAGTGGTCAGAGAATCCTCGTATTTGGCTAAAGCGATGTCGGCATAGGTCTTGATCACCGCCTTGGCGTCCGTTTCGGCTTTGGCCGGCAACACGAACACCGCCGCGGTCAGTGCAGCCGTGGCGCAGATCGCAGCCACCCTGCCGCCATTACGTGCCGTCATCATCCTTCTCCAGTTCTTTGGAAATTCAACAAAAGGCGCCCACCCGCGCCGAGGCATATTCATGCCGGGAAAAATGGTGGCCGCGTCGATGCGCGGTTCGCGATAAAAAGACACCCACTTGCCTCCAATCGAAAGGGTTCAAGGCCCAGACATCAAAGGGATGCGCTTTGCGCGCAGCTCTCCATAAAACGATGGAGAGGCTGGGAGTCAACTGGTGAGATAGAAAATATTCAATTGAAACAACAGTTTAGAATTATTCTAAACTACAAATGTCAACTTTAAGCCCGGGACTGCCTCGCTGGACCGATTGACAGACAGCCATTCTGGGTGCGACCCGATGCGCGGCTCTTGCGGCGGCGGCAGACAATCGCCACCTGGCGCAAGAGCCTAGATTTTCTGACAAAAAGGATTGCGATGACCAACGGGGTTGTGATTGTCGGTGCGGGCCATGCCGGCGTGCAGGCCGCCGCCAGCCTGCGCGAAGAGGGCTATGAAGGGCCGGTCGTGCTGCTCGGCGACGAGCAGGACCTACCCTATCACAAGCCGCCGCTCTCCAAGACCTTCATCAAGGACACCGAGGCCAAGCCGCAGCCCTTGCGCGGCGAAGCCTTCTACACTGGCAACAACATTGATTACCGGCCGGGAGTGCGCATCGACGGCATCGATGCCCGCGCGAGCCGGCTGAATGTCGCAGGCGGTGGAACGCTTGCCTTCGACCGGCTGGTGCTTGCCACCGGCTCGCGGCCGCGCCTGCTCAAGCTCGACGGCGCCGGCCTTGCTGGCGTGATCTCGCTACGCTCGCTGGCCGATGCGCGCCTGATCCGCGAGCTCAGCGCGCAAAGCGAGGACGTGGTCATTATCGGCGGCGGCTTCATCGGCCTGGAGATCGCGGCGACGCTGAGAGCGGCCGGCCGCAACGTCACCGTCGTCGAGGCGGTCGACCGGCTGCTCGGCCGCGCCGTGGCGCCGGTCATCGCCGCGCATGTGCGCCAGCGCCTGGAAGCGATCGGCGTGCGCATCCTGACCGGCACCACCATTGCCCGCCTCGAGGGCCAAGGCGGCCTCGTCTCGGCCGCGATCACGTCGGGCGGCGAACGCCTGGCGGCGCAGATGGTGATCATCGGCATCGGCGTGGTGCCCAATGTCGAACTGGCTGAAGCCGCCGGTCTGGCTACCGGCAACGGCATCCGCGTCGACCAGCATATGCAAAGCTCTGTTCCCGAAATCCTCGCCATCGGCGACGCGGCCTCCTACCGGCATTGGTTCACCGGCGGCGACGTGCGGCTGGAATCGGTGCAGAACGCCACCGACCAGGCCAGGCTTGCCGCACGCACCGTCCTCGGCCATGCTGAGCCCTTCTCGGCCGTGCCGTGGTTCTGGTCGGATATCGGCGACATGAAGCTACAGATGGTGGGCCTGACCCAAGGCGGCGATCACCATGTTGTGCTGGGCGATCTCGCCGAGAACAAGTTCTCGATCTACCACTATGCAGGCAACCGGCTGCTCGGTATCGAATCCGTCAACCGCCCGGCCGACCACATGCTTGGCCGCAAGATGCTCGGCGCCGGCTTCTCGCCGACGCCGCAAACGGTGGCAGGCGGGCCGGATGCGCTGAAGGCGGCGCTTGCGGCCTTCAGTCAGGACGAACCGGCAAGGGCCAACGCGTAAGGCTTGCCAATTTTTGCCATAGGCCATAAAATGGCTGAATGAGCACGATGAATATTTCACTGCCCGACAGCTTGAAGAATTTTGTCGATCAGCAAGTGACTGATCGAGGCTATGGCACGAGCAGCGAATATGTGCGTGAATTGATCCGCCACGATCAGGATCGTCAACTTTTGCGGAGCTTGCTCCTGGAGGGTGCGTCATCCGTGCCGGGCGCGCCCGTTGACGACGACTATTTCGCAGCGTTGAGGAAACGAGCGCAGGGCCAATAAGTTAGTGGCCACCAAGCCAATCATTCCTCGAAGCCTTGCTCTGCGCGATATCGAGGACGCTGTCGATTATTATGTACGTGAAGCTGGTTCGCACGTGGCGTTAGGCTATGTCGAGGACCTTCAGAATGCCTACAAGTTAATAGCCAGCCACCCAGCATCAGGCTCTCTGAGATATAGTTATGAAGTTGGGTTGCCCGGCCTACGCAGCCTGCCGCTCAAGCGTCATCCATATTTGATCTTCTATATTGAACAGGCAGACCACATCGATGTGTGGCGCGTGCTTCACGCCAAGATGGATATCCCATCCTGGTTACAACATCCGGGCTCCTGACGGCTTGCGCGCGCCGGTGCAGACCGTCAGAAGAGCACCGCACCATCCTCAGGCGGCCCGCGCCTCGCGGATCGAGGTTTCCAGGATATCCAGCGCCTCGGTCATGACGCCGTCCTGGATGGTGATCGGCGACAGGAAGCGGATCACGTTGCCGTAGACGCCGCAGGTAAGCAGGATGAGGCCCTTGTCCAGCGCCTTCAGCCTGACCGCGTTGGCGAACTCCGCTGACGGAAGCCCCTTCTTCACGTCGTTGAACTCGACGGCGTTCATGAAGCCCGGACCGCGGATGTCGACGATCTCCGGCACGTCCTCGCGAATCGATACCAGCCGCTGCTTCAGCCTGGCGCCCAGCGCATTGGCGCGGTCGCAGAGCTTTTCTTCCTCGATGACGTCGAGTACGGCGTGCGCGGCGGCGACGCCGATCGGGCTGCCGCCATAGGTGCCGCCGAGCCCGCCGGGGCCGGGCGCGTCCATGATCTCGGCGCGGCCGGTGACGGCCGACAGCGGGAAGCCGCCGGCGAGGCTTTTGGCCATGGTGGTGAGATCGGGCGCCACATCATGATGATCCATGGCGAACATCTTGCCGGTACGGGCAAAGCCGGTCTGCACTTCGTCGGCGACCAGCAGGATGCCGTGCTGGTCGCAGATCTTGCGCAGTGCTGCCATGAAATCGCGCGGCGCCTCGTAGAAGCCGCCCTCGCCCTGAACCGGCTCGACGATGATGGCTGCAACGCGGCCCGGATCGACATCGGCCTTGAACAGCTTGTCGAGCGCGGCAAGCGAATCGGCGACCGAGACACCGTGCAGCGCCACCGGGAACGGGGCATGGAAGACATCGGCGGGCATGGCGCCGAAGCCGACCTTGTAGGGCACGACCTTGCCGGTCAGCGCCATGCCCATGAAGGTGCGGCCATGAAAGCCGCCTGAAAAGGCGATGACCGCCTGGCGGCTGGTGGCGTTACGGGCGATCTTGATGGCGTTCTCGACCGCCTCGGCGCCGGTGGTGACGAACACGGTCTTCTTGTCGAACTTGCCGGGCAGCAGGCCGTTCAGCCGCTCGGCGAGATGCACGTAGCTTTCATAGGGTACGACCTGGTGGCAGGTGTGAGTGAAGCGGTCGAGCTGCTGCTTGACCGCCTCGATCACCTTCGGATGGCGATGGCCGGTGTTGACGACGGCGATGCCGGACGAGAAGTCGATATAGCGGCGGCCTTCGACATCCCAGATTTCCGAATTCTCGGCGCGATCGGCGTAGATCTGAGTCGTCATGCCGACGCCGCGCGAGATCGACTGGTTCTTGCGTTCGGAAATGGCTGAATTCTTCATATCGTCCCTCAATCGGGGCCATCCTTCATTAAGACTGGGCCCGTTCTCGTTTGCTGCCGTTGAAATCCCTTCTGACCTTATTTCACGTTTTGCTCAAGTCGGCACGTGGTCCAGTCAATTGGGCCTGCCCCAGATAAAGCCTCCTGGTACACCTGGGCAGGGACGCGGCTTGGCAATTGCGGGCTAAACCCTCACAAATCCTTCGCTGGCCCTCAACAGATTGCGCGTATAATCCTCGCTGACGCGATGGCCGATCAGCTGGCTCGCGGTCAGCGTCTCCACGGCCTCGCCATTCTGCATCACCATCAGCCGCTCGCACATATGGGTGATGATGGCGAGGTCGTGGCTGACCATCAGGAAGGTGAGCTTGCGGCGCCGCCGCACCTCTTCCAGCAGGTTCAGCACTTCCGCCTGCACCGAGGCATCGAGCGCCGAAGTCGGCTCGTCGAGCAACAGGATCGAAGGTTCGAGGATCAGCGCACGCGCGATGGCGACGCGCTGGCGTTGGCCGCCGGAGAGCTGGTGCGCGTAACGAAAGCGGAAGCCCTTGCCAAGCCCTACCTCGTCCAGCGCGCGCTCGATGCGCTTCTCGCCGTCGGCAATGCCGTGGATGGCCAGAGGCTCCTGCAGCAGGCGGTCGACGGTCTGACGCGGATGCAGCGAGCCGTAAGGATCCTGAAAGACCATCTGCACCTCGCGATAGAACGCCTTGTCGCGAGTTTTGCCGAGCGTCTTGCCGTTGACGGTAATGGTGCCTGCGGAAACCGGCGCGAGACCTGTGATTGCTCTCAGCAGCGTCGACTTGCCGGAACCGCTTTCGCCGACGAGGCCGTAGGATTCGCCTTCCCTGACTTCGAGGCTGACGCCCTTCAGCGCGCGAAACCGGTCGAAGACCACTTCCAGCCCTTCGACAGTGATGGAAGCCGTCATGCCGCCCACTCCGGCTTGCGGTCGAGCACCGGCAGCGGATGGCGCTCGAAGCCGATCCTGGGCATGCAGTTGAGCAGGCCGCGCGTATAAGGATGCTGAGCGTCGCGCAGCTCCGAAGCCTTGATCTGCTCGACCACCTTGCCGGCATACATGACGACGACGCGGTCGCAGAAGGAGGAGACCAGGCGCAGATCGTGCGAGATGAAGATCAGCCCCATGCCGCGCTCGGCGACGAGCTTGTCGAGGATATTGAGCACGTCGAGCTGCACGGTGACGTCGAGCGCCGAGGTCGGCTCGTCGGCGATCATCAATTCGGGTCCGGTGACCAGCATCATGGCGATCATGGCGCGTTGGCCCATGCCGCCCGAGACCTCGTGCGGATAGAGATCGAAGACGCGGGCCGGGTCGCGGATCTGCACCGCCTGCAGCATCGCCAGCGCCCGTTCGCGCGCTTCGGTCTTTCCTACCTTCTCATGCGTGCGCAGCGTCTCGACGATCTGGCGGCCGATGGTCATGACCGGATCGAGCGAATATTTCGGATCCTGCAGGATCATGGCGATGCGGCTCCCCCGCAGCGCCCGGCGTTCACGCGGCGACATGGAAAGCAAGTCCATGCCGTCGAAGGCGAGCTTCTTCGCCGACACCTCGGCCTGCGGCGGCGTGAGCCCCATGATGGCGCGGCCGGTCTGCGATTTGCCGGAGCCGCTTTCGCCGACGATGCCCAACCGCTCGCGACCGAGCGAGAAGGAGACGCCGCGCACCGCCTGCACGAGGCCGGTGCGGGTCGGGAAGGTGACGCGCAGATCGTCGACCTCGAGAAGCGTGTCGCTCATTGGTCGCCACTCCGGGGATCGAGCGCGTCGCGCAGGCCGTCGCCGAGCAGGTTGAAGCCAAGGCTGACGATGAGGATGGCGGCACCTGGGGCTGCGGCCACCCACCACTGGTCGAGGATGAAGCGGCGTCCGGATGCGATCATCGCGCCCCATTCGGGCAACGGCGGCTGCGCGCCGAGACCGAGGAAACCAAGGCCGGCGGCGGTGAGGATGATGCCGGCCATGTCGAGCGTGACGCGGATGATCAGCGAGGAGATGCAGAGCGGCATGATGTGGCGCAGCACGATGCGGAAGGGCGAGGCGCCCATCAGCTGCACCGCCTTGATGTAGTCGGAATTGCGCACCGTCAGCGTCTCGGCGCGCGCGATGCGCGCGTAGGGCGGCCATGAGGTGATGGCGATCGCCAGCACGGCGTTCTCGATGCCGGGTCCGAGCGCCGCGACGAAAGCCAGCGCCAGCACAAGCTTCGGAAAGGCGAGGAAGATGTCGGTGATGCGCATCAGGATCGTGTCGGTCCAGCCGCCGGCATAACCGGCGATCGTGCCGACCAGAAGACCGATGGGCGCGGCGATGATGGCGACGAGGATCACCACATAAAGCGTCCAGCGCGAGCCATACACGATGCGCGAGTAGATGTCGCGGCCGAGGTCGTCGGTGCCGAACCAGTGCACGGCGCCGGGCGCCAGCAGTCGGGCATTTTTCAGATCGCCGACGGTCGGCGAATAGGGCGCCAGCACATCGGCAAGGGCGGCGACCACCAGCAGCGCGATGATAATCAGCATGCCAACCAGCGCCAAGCGATTGGCGGAGAAGCGGCGCCAGGCGACATAGGCGCGGCCGAGCCTCGCCTGCAGGCGCGAGGCCGGTCGGTCGCTCAGCAGCCATGCGCGACGGGAGAAGGCGCCGGCGTCGGCGGCGGTCATGACAATGCCTCCTGAAATAGTCGACCCCCACTCCGGTCTGCTTCGCAGACCACCTCTCCCCCGTTCGACGGGGGAGAAGAAAGGCGCCTGGCATGCGACCAGCTTTTCCTCTCCCCCGGGCACGAAGAGAGGCGGCCCGAAGGGCCGGAGCGGGGGTGGCTGGCCGCGGCCAAGCCCAAAACGGCAATAGCTCCGATCATCCGGTCTTCGTCCTTGGATCGAGCAGCCGGTAGAGCAGATCGGAGAAAAGATTGATGGCGATGAAGACCGAGCCGATGGCAATGGTGCCGCCGAGCACGGCGTTCATGTCGGCGTTCTGCAGCGAGTTGGTGATGTAGAGGCCGATGCCCGGCCAAGAGAAGACGGTCTCGGTCAGCACCGAACCTTCGAGCAGGTTGGCGTAGGAAAGCGCGATCACCGTCACCATCGGCACAGCGGCGTTGCGCAGCGCGTGGCCCCAGATGATGCGCGTCTCCGACAGGCCTTTCGCACGGGCCGCGACGATATATTCCTGCGCCAGCTCGTTCAGCATGAAGGAACGCGTCATGCGGCTGATATAGGCAAGCGACAGGTAGCCGAGCAGCGAAGCCGGCAGGACGATGTGGCGCCAGGCGTCGTAGAAGACGTCCCACTGCCCCTGGATCGCGGCATCGAGCAGGTAGAAGCCGGTGATCGGCGTGAACGTGTATTCGTAGACGACATCGAGCCGCGCCGGAAAGGCGATCCACTGCAGCTTGGCGTAGAACAGCACCAGCCCGAGGAGCCCCAGCCAGAAGATCGGCACGGAATAGCCGATGAGGCCGACGATGCGGGCGATCTGGTCGATGAGGCTGCCGCGCTTGACGGCGGCCAGCACGCCGAGCGGCACGCCGATGACAGCGCCGATGATCGTGCCCAGCGTCGCCAGCTCGATGGTCGCCGGGAAAACGCGGCGGATATCGGTCATCACCGGATTGGTGGTCAGCACCGACGTGCCGAAGTCGCCGCTCAGCGCACTTTTGACATAGAGGTAGAACTGCTCGATCCAGGGCAGGTCGAGACCCATCTCGCGGCGCGTGCGCTCGACGACGGCAATAGGAGCGCGGTCGCCGAGCACGGCCAGAACCGGATCGATCGGGATGACGCGGCCGATGAAGAAGGTCACCGCGAGCAGGCCGAGATAGGTCGTCACCGCGACGACCAGGAAGCGGCCGAGCGACGACAGGACGGCAACAGCGCGGGCGCTGCCGCGCCCCGCTGCCGCCTGGTTTTCAGCTACGCTCACGCGGCGCGCCCGAAGACACTATTGCTTGGAGACCGCACCGACGAAGTTGGTGTCGAAGCTCGGGCCGAGCGCGAAGCCCTTGAGGTTCTTGCGCAGGCCGGCCACTTCCAGCTGCTGATGGATGATGACGAAGGGGCTGGTGTCGAGGATCTTCTTCTGCAGATCCTTGTACATGTCGGCGCGCTTGGCGGCGTCCTTCTCCAGAAGCGCTGCTTCCGTTTCCTTGGTCAGGTCCGGAATGTCCCACGAATTGCGCCAGGCGAGCGTGTGGGACTTGCCGGCATCCGAATTGTCGGGGTTCGAGGCGAAGGTCTGGGCGTTGGAGTTCGGGTCGAAATAGTCCTGGCCCCAGTTGCCGATGTAGATGTCGTGGTTGCGGGCGCGGTATTTGGTCAGCGTCTGCTTACCGTCTCCCGGAATAATCTCCAGCTTGATGCCGGCCTGGCCGAGCGTCTGCTGGATCGATTCCGCCATGCCGGTGGTCGGCTGTCCAGTGCGCACGTCCATGGTCACCTTGAAGCCGTCCGGCAGGCCGGCCTTGGCAAGCAATTCCTTGGCTTTGGCGACGTCGAGCTTGAACGGGTTATCGTCGATGGCGCCGAGATCGCCCTTGGGCAGGAAGGACTGGTGGATTTCGCCGATGCCCTTGAGGATGGTGGTGCTGAGCGCGTCGTAGTCGACCAGATATTTGAACGCCTGGCGCACCTCGGGCTTGGCGAGGTTCGGGTTCTTCTGGTTGAGGCTGATGTAATAGACCGTGCCCTTCGGCGCGCTGGTGGTGGTGAGATCGGCGTTCTTGGCAATGGCATCAAGGTCGTTCGGCTCGAGATTTCGGGCGACGTCGATATCGCCGGCTTCGAGCGCCAGGCGCTGTGCCGAGCTTTCCTTCATGTTGCGGTAGATGACGCGGGCGAGCTTGGCCTTCTCGCCGTTGTAGTTGTCGTTGCGCTCCAGGACGACGGCCTCGTTGGCGCGCCATTCGCGCAGCTTGAACTGACCGGAGCCGGCATAGCCGGTCTTCAGCCAGGCATTGCCGAAATCATTGTCCCATTTGTAGTCGGCGCTCGGCGTGGCGGCGGCGACATGTTCCTTGACCAGCTTGGCATCCACGACCGACGCGACGGTGGCCGACAGGCAGTTCAGCACGAAGCTTGGCGCATAGGCCTTGTCGACGACGAACTGGAAGGTGGTGTCGTCGACGGCCTTGGCCTTTTCGGTGACGTTGTCGCCGGTAATGCCGAACTGGTTGATGATGAAGGCCGGGCTCTTGTCGAGCTTGACGGCGCGTTCGAAGGAATAGGCGACGTCGGCGGCGGTGATCGGATTGCCGGAGGCGAATTTCATGCCGGGCTTCAGCTTGAACGTATAGGTCAGGCCATCATCGGAAACGGTCCAGCTCTCGGCGAGGTCGGGCTTGACCTTGGAGGTGTCGTTGAGATCGAGGCGGACCAGAAGATCATAGGTGTTGCCGGTGACCTCGGCCGTCGACAGCTCGAACGCTTCGCCCGGATCCATCGAGATGATGTCGTCGATGGCAAAGCCCTCGACCAGCGTATCGGCGGGCGTGACCGCGAAAGCGGGCGCGACGAGCAGCGCGGACAGCGCGGCGCCGGCAAGCAAGGCGCGCGAGCGGAGAGCAAACTTTTCCAGCATCATAGTGATCGTTCCCTGTTTTGTTGACCTGAGTTCCCGGCTCAGGGCTGTATTGTTCTTTGCAAGGCCGGCTGCGGCTTTGACCGCTTACCGTCGTGTTTTTTGTCCAGTTGGTCAACACCCTATTCAGCGGTTCTCGAACCGGCAACGGACATTTTGCGAGACGCTATATTGGGGGACCAGTCGAGCCGTATGAGTCGACCCATGCGCCGGCTAATTGAAGCCGCCAATCCGCAAAAAATTATCAGGTCCATCCCTTGCGAGGCAGCCGCTATTTCAACTGCGCGACGAGGCCCGCATCGGGAAAGCAGGTGGCGGGCTTGCCGTTCTTTGCCTGCCAGCTGCCGATGGAGCGACGGGTCTTGAAGCCGGGCAGGCCGTCGGCGCTGCCGACATCGTAGCCCTTGGCCTCCAGCGCCCGCTGCAGGACGGCGATATCGGAGCGGTGGAGATCGCCGACCGCGCCCCAGCCGCCGACAAAGGCGGCGTCGCCCTTGGCGATGCGATCGGCGGCATGACCGATGAACAGGCCGTAGAGATCGCTGTTGTTGTATTGCTTCAGCACATAGAAGTTCGGCGTCACGACGAAGGCCGGACCGCTGCGCCCGGCCGGCATCAGCAGCAAGCCCTCGGCCTTCAATTCGCTCGCCGCAAACGCCTTGCCGTCGACGCGCCTGATGCCCATCGCCACCCAATCGGAGATCCTCTTGCCCCGGTCGGGTCCTTCGAGCGAGCACGACACATTTGCCGGCACCGTCACCTCGGCCCCCCAGCCGCGCCCCCTCACCCAGCCATAATGGACGAGGTAGTTGGCGATCGAGGCGAGCACATCGGGCGTCGAATTCCAGATATCGGGCCGGCCGTCGCCGTCGAAATCGACGGCGTGCTTCAAGAAGGAGGTCGGCATGAATTGCGGCTGGCCGAGCGCGCCGGCCCAGGACGATTTCATCGCATTGACCGGCGCCAGCCCGCGCTCGACGATTTCGAGCGCCGCCAGCACCTCGGTACGGAAGAAATCCTTCTTGGTCGACATGAACGCCTTGGTGCCCAGCACCTCGAAGGCGTCGTAAGGCATCTTGGCCGCGCCGAAGCCGGTCTCGCGACCCCAGATCGCCAGCACGATCTCGCCCGGAACGCCATAGCGCTTCTCGATCAGCCCGAGCGTCCGGGCATTGGCGCTCTCGCGCGTCCTTCCGCCCGAGGTGACGGCCCGAACCACCTTCTCGGCGAAGTAGCTGGCCGGCGGGCCGAACTCGGCCTGATGCTGCTTCTCAGGCGTCGTCGGCTTCTCGCTGGGCAGGACGAGATCGGGCAGTTTCAAGTTCGGCTTCACGCCGAGGAAGGCCGCGTCGAAGGTCTTCTTGGAGATGCCTTTGGACTTGGCTTCGGGCCAGAGGTCGGTTTGAAGCCAGGCTTGGAACTGGTCGTCGATGGGGGCGGCATGGGTGGGGGTGGTAATGAAGAGAGCGATCAACGCCGTCAGAAAGGAAAGGACGACCCGTCTGGAAGGCTGGCGTTCTGTCGCGCCCCCCTCTGTCCTGCCGGACATCTCCCCCACAAGGGGGGAGATCAGATGTCGCGCAGGCTTTCGCCAATCGCCGACGTGGGGATAAAAGCGCCGGCAAAGAAACTGCCAATCTCCCCCCTTGCGGGGGAGATGCCCGGCAGGGCAGAGGGGGGTGTGACGGAGCGCAGCATCTCGAGGAATAACATCTGTCACGCGCGCCCTCTCCAGTCCCCTCAAAACGCCGTCCTCGACCGCAACGCCGCGGCCAGCGTGCCTTCGTCCAGGTAATCGAGCTCGCCGCCGACCGGCACGCCATGCGCGAGCCGCGTCACTTTCACATCAGAACCCGCCAACTGATCCGTCAAATAATGCGCCGTCGTCTGCCCCTCGACGGTGGCATTGACGGCGAGGATGACTTCCTTCACCTCGCCGCCGGCAACGCGGTCGACCAGCGAGCGGATGTTGAGCTGGTCGGGACCGATACCGTCGAGCGGCGACAGCGTGCCGCCGAGCACGTGATAGCGCACGTTCATCGCCGCCGCGCGCTCCAGCGCCCAAAGGTCCGAGACGTCTTCGACGACGATCAGCGTGCCGGCGTCGCGGCGTGGGTCGGTGCAGATCATGCAAGGATCGGCGGTATCGACATTGCCGCAGGTCGAGCAGATGCGCACCTTGTCGACCGCTTCGCTCATGGCGGCAGCCAGGGGCTCGAGCAGCTGTTCCTTCTTCTTGATGAGATGAAGCGCTGCGCGCCTGGCCGAGCGCGGCCCTAGCCCCGGCACCTTGGCCAGGAGCTGGATCAGGCGTTCGATTTCCGGACCGGCGATTCTCTTCGACATCGCCCTGATCTAGAGCAATTCCAGGAAAAGTGCGAAGCGGTTTTCCGTCCCGAATTGCGTGCAAGGGAAAAGATGGATCGGTTCGCCGCTTCTTGAAACGGTGGACTGATCCAGGATTTTTCAGAGCGGCTTGGAACAGCCAGCAAGGGCAGAGGACCTGCCATGGCGCCATGGCGGGCCCTGTATTGGATCAAATCGGGCTCAGTTGGTTTCGAGCGGCCGATCTTGGCTGGCGATCATCGCGCCGATGGCGTCGGTGTTCTCGGGTGTCGACTGGAAGCCCATCGACGCTTCCTGCGGCGCGCTGGGCACCGAAGAGACGTGGCGGCCCTTGAGCGTGCCGCCGAAACGCGAGGCGTCCGGCTCGGCCATCGGCTCCTGCATCGCCACGACCATCGGCTTCTGCGCGAGGCGGCCGGATTTCTGCGAAGGAGCAGCAGCAGCCGTCACATAGGTCGCTTCGGCCGGAACGATTGCCGCCTTGGCCGGAAGCGTCGGTTCGGCCGCATTCATCGCGGCCTGCTTGGCCGGATCCGGGCGTACGATCGTCTTGACCACCGGCTCGGCGGAAGCCACCAGCACGGGGGCGGCAGGGTCGATTTTCTGCTGTTTGTCGGAGGCCATGGCGACCATCGGCTCGTCCGGCAGCGGCTGCCAGTTGCGGCCGCGCTTCTCGTAGAAGGCGTTGCCGCCGGCCACCATGGTGTAATGCATGTTCTTGTAAGGGAAGCGCAGGCCGGCGGTGTGGAAATACATTGTGTTCTTGAGCTTGGCCTTGCGCTCGCCTTTCAGCACCGCGTTCGCGGCTTCCTCGACGTCGGGCAGCGCCCTGGAGTTCATCGGCCGCGTCAGCACGCCGGGCGCGAACTGGCCCCTCTCGCCGACGACCTCGCAGATGGTGTTGCCATGCTGGCCCGAGCGCAGCCGGTTCATCACGACCGTGCCGACGGCGATCATGCCGTCACGGCTCGACCGGTTGGACTCGAAGAACATCGCCCTTTGCAGGCATTCCTTGTCCTTCATCGTGTAGGAGCGCGAGCTGAGGAAGCTCGGCGTAAGGACGCCGGTCAGACCCGACACCGACATGCGATGGGAGGAAGTGGTCTGGCTGCAACCGGCCAGGAGCAAGGGGGAAGTGACGATGCCGATAAGCAGCAGCGGCGTCTTCCATCGCGTCGCGATCACCAAAAAAGCCTCATGTCCAGATGCCAGCCCGCCCCGAGATGTGGCAAGAATGAGACTCTTTCAGGCAAAAAGATGGCTAGAAGGTTAGCAACTTCTGGACTTGGGTAAAACTTTATGAATGCCGCGAAATGAGCCCGTGAGCATTGCCGGCAAAATGGTTAATATTGCAGGCTGGACTCAATTTCCGTTCATAATCAATTAACTGGCGGACACCGCCTCAGAAAGGCAATTTCATTCCGGGCGGGATCGGCAAGCCTGCCGTCAACGCCTTGGTCTTCTCCTGCATGATCTGCTCGACCTTATTTTTGGCGTCATTGTGGGCGGCCAAGATGAGGTCCTCCAGGATCTCTGCTTCGTCCGCCTTGATCAAAGACGGATCGATCTTCAGCGTCTTCATTTCGAACTTGCCGGTCAGCGTGATGCTGACCAGACCGCCGCCGGCTTGGCCGGTGGCTTCAAGCGTGGCGATCTCGTCCTGCATGGCCTGGAACTTGGCCTGCATTTCCTTCGCCTTGCCCATCAGGCCGAGAAGATCTTTCATCGGTTGGTCCTCATAAATGTTTCAGGTCTCGTCGTCATCGGCCGCCGGCTCGACCGGCAGGTCGGCCTCGGCCTCTTCCACATCCGGGACGTCCGGGATGCGCACATCGATGATCTTGGCGCCAGGGAAACGGGCGAGAATGGCCGCGACTACGGGATCGCTCTTGGCGTCGGAGAAGGCATTCTCGCGCTTCGTCGTCTCCATCTCGGCCAATGTCTGGCCGCCTTCTTCCTTCGACAGCGACACCAGCCAGTTGCGCCCGGTCCAGGCGCGCAGCTTGGCGGTGAGGTCGTTGAGCAGCATCTTCGGCGCGTCGTTAGTCAAGGCAACGTCGAGCCGGCCGGGCTCGATGCGAACCGGCCGCACGCAGCGTTTCAGCAGCACCTTGAAGGCCATGTCGCGATTGGCGTCGGCAAGCGCAACGATGTCGGCCAGCGATTTCACTGGAACGACAGGCGCCTCGGCGACCGGCTCCGGCGCGGGAACGAAGGTCTCCGGCACAGGCTGCGCCTCGACCAGGCGCATCGTCTGCGCGCCGCCGGGGGAAGCTGGCACCCGGGTCTGCGCGACAGCAGTTGCGCTGCCATTGCCGGACCCCGCGGGTGTTCCGTTGGCGCGCGGCGCCACATTCGACTGCGGGGCCGCACCTTCCAGCGATTTCAGCGCCTCGTCCAGCGTCGGCAGGTCGGCGGCATGCGCCAGGCGGATCAACACCATTTCGCCGGCGCTGACCGGGCGGTTGGAAGACTGCACCTCAGGAATACCCTTGAGCAGCATCTGCCAGGTCCGCGACAACACGCGCACCGAAAGCGTGCCGGCGAATTCGGCGCCGCGCCGGCGCTCATCCTCGGAAAGCGAAGCATCGTCGGCTGCCGCCGGCACGAAGCGCAGGCGGGTGACGAGGTGGTTGAACTCGGCAAGATCGGTAAGCACGGCGGCCGGATCGGCGCCGGTGTCGTATTGCGCGCGGAATTCGGCCAAGGCCGCTGCGACATCGCCCTTCATGACATGCTCGAACAGGTCGATGATGCGGGCGCGGTCGGCAAGGCCGAGCATGGCTCGCACCGCCTCGGCGCTGACCGTGCCGCTGCCATGGGCGATCGCCTGATCGAGGATGGAGAGCGAATCGCGCGCCGAGCCTTCGGCGGCCCGCGCGATCATCGCCAGCGCCTCGTCGTCGACGGTAATACCTTCCTTGGCCGCGATCGAGGACAGATGCCCGACAAGCGCGCCGGCATCGATGCGGCGGAGATCGAAGCGCTGGCAACGCGACAGGACCGTTATCGGAACCTTGCGTATCTCGGTGGTGGCGAAGATGAATTTGACGTGCGGCGGCGGCTCTTCCAGCGTCTTCAGCAGGCCGTTGAAGGCCTGGGTGGAGAGCATGTGCACTTCGTCGATGATGTAGACCTTGTAGCGCGCCGAGACCGGTGCGTAGCGCACCCGGTCGATGATGTCCCTGATGTCGTCGATGCCGGTATGTGAGGCGGCGTCCATCTCGATGACGTCGACATGGCGGCCTTCCATGATCGCCTGGCAATGCTCGCCAAGGATCGAAAGGTCGACGGAGGGCTGGTCGACGGTCGCGGTCTTGTAGTTGAGGGCCCGCGCCAGGATGCGCGCGGTCGTCGTCTTGCCGACACCGCGCACGCCGGTCAACATCCAGGCCTGGGCGATGCGGCCGGTGGCGAAGGCGTTGGTCAGCGTGCGAACCATCGGCTCCTGGCCGATCAGCTCGGAGAAATTCGAAGGGCGGTATTTGCGCGCCAGGACGCGATAAGCGGCGGCCTTGCCAGTCTCCAGGCTTTGTGGCCCCAAATTTCCGGCTTCGCTCATTCGCCGTCAAAAGCTCCCAGGACCGCGACGGAAGGCGGCCGATTCCTGCGCATAGTCTCACCCGCACGGCTTGGCGCCGTCAATGTCGCGGGAGAAAGGCGAAGAGGTGGGAGGCTGGAACAATGACCCGTTCCGGGCTCGTTAGGGCTGCTTCCTTCCGGACCTGACCCGGTTGGCGAGTGGATCGTCCACCACCAACCTCCCGCGCTCCATATCGGCAATTCAGCGGCGAAATGCAAGGGCCGAGCCGCAACCCGCAACCGCATCGAAGGCGGAAAGTCCTTCAAATCGATAATGGCGGTCAATGAATCGCTTGCAGCCACCCTGCCGCCGCTCTAGCGTTCCTGGTTTGGAAAATGCTTGCAACAAAAGCGAAGGAAACGCTCATGCTGCCGGGCCTCGAGGCCGGATTCACGCTGGACGCCCGGCTGGAGGCGGACAGCGAGCAGCTTTTGTGGCTTGGCCTTTGCGAGCTCAGGCTGATGAACGACCGCCGCTGGCCATGGCTGGTTCTGGTGCCGCAGCGGCCGGGCGTGGAGGAAATTCACGACCTGACGCCGCTCGACCAGGCGATGCTGACCTTCGAGACCAATATGGTGGCGCAGGCGCTGAAGCGGGTGACCGGATGCACCAAGATCAACACCGGCGCGCTCGGCAACATCGTGCGTCAGCTGCATGTCCACGTCGTCGCCCGCTCGGAGGGCGATCCCGGCTGGCCGGGACCGGTCTGGGGCTATGGCATACGCGAGCCCTACCAGCGCTCCGATATCAGGCGGTTTGCCGAAACGATCAAGGCGGCGCTATAAGCTGACCAGTTCCATCCGCACATCGAGCCCACCCGAGTTTCCATGAGCTTTCGCCTGTTCGACGCGCCCTTGCGCGAGCCCAGCCAATTCGTCGGTTTCGCCGGCAACCGGATCGATCGGCAGTCCGAGAACCGGGCTGATGATGCGGTCGAAAAAGCGCTGGCCGACCAGGCAGCGCGGCTGATGCTGATGCATGCCGGCCGGCTCTATCTCAAACTCGAGGATGGCACGTTCGACCCCTGGTTCAGGACGGATGAGAGTGGAGCTTTCGAAGCCGCACTCGATCGCGGCGTGCTGCTCGGCTTCTCCGACAGCGGGCCGGTGCTGGCCGTGCCCGCCGGCATCGAGCCGGAAAAGCTGCCCGAGACGATCAAGGCGATCGACTATCGTTCCGTCTATATGCAAGGGCTGGTCGACGAGGCGGCGGCCGGCGCGCTGGCGCAAGGCGCGGCGCTGCTTGCCTGGCACGTAAGCCATGCCTTCTGCTCCAAATGCGGCAACCGCTCGGAGATGCGCGCCGGCGGCTACCGGCGCCATTGCCCTGCCTGCGGCACCGACCATTTCCCGCGCACCGATCCGGTGGCAATCATGCTGACGGTGACGCGCGAGAAATGCCTATTGGGGCGCGGCAGGCATTTCGCGCCGGGCATGTATTCGGCGCTTGCCGGCTTCATCGAGCCGGGCGAGACGATCGAGGCGGCGGTACGGCGCGAGACGCTCGAAGAGGCCGGCATCCGGCTCGGCCGCGTCGTCTACCACGCCAGCCAGCCCTGGCCGTTCCCCTATTCGCTGATGATCGGTTGTTTCGGCGAGCCCCTTAACGAGGATATCCAGGCCGACCTCAACGAGCTGGAGGACTGCCGCTGGTTCTTCCGCGACGAGGTGCGCACGATGCTGGACAGGCAGCATGCCGATGGCTTGATTACACCGCCGAAAGGGGCAATCGCCCATCACCTCATCCGCGCCTGGGTCGACAGCGAATAGGAGACGAGACATGATCCGCCATACCGTCGTGTTCACGCTGAAGCATCCGCTGCAATCGCTGGAGACGAAGCGCTTCCTGCACGATGCGAAGAAGATCCTGACCGGGATCAAGGGCGTCACGCATTTCGAGCAGTTGCGGCAGGTGAGCCCGAAGAACGACTACCAGTTCGGCTTCTCGATGGAATTCGCCGACCAGGCGGCCTACACGCGCTACAACGAGCACCCCGACCATGTCGCCTTCGTGCGCGACCGCTGGGTGCCTGAGGTCGAGAAGTTCATGGAGATCGACTACGTGCCGTTGGGATTTGGCTGAGAGGGGTTGAGCACAAACGTCGCAGGTTAGCGCGGAACCTCCATCGGTTCGTCATTCCAGGGCGGAGCGTAGCGGAGACCCTGGAATCCATGCCGTGACCTTAATGGGGAACGCAACGGAGCAGAATTCTGCAACATTGGGCGGCGCTCCAGCGTAGCTGCATGGATCCTCGGGTCTGCGCGCGTCGCTTCGCTCCTTGCTTCGCCCGTGGATGACGAAGCTTAAGCGTTTCGGCTAACCCCGCAGGTACAATTCCCTAATCCGCGACCTTCCACTGCTCGCGCGAGGCGCTGGCCGGATAGACGCCGAGGATGCGCATTTCGCGCGAGAAGAAGCGCAGCTCGTCGAGCGCCAGCTTGACCAGGGGGTCGTCCGGGTGGCCCTCGATGTCGGCGTAGAACAGCGTCGCGGTGAAGGCCCCAAGCTGATAGCTCTCGAGCTTGGTCATGTTGATGCCGTTGGTGGCGAAGCCGCCCATGGCCTTATAGAGCGCGGCCGGCACGTTGCGGACACGGAAGATGAAGGTGGTCATCATCTTGGCGTCCGGCGCGGGGCGCTCCACCCATTGCTTGTTCTTGGTCAGCACGACGAAGCGGGTGACGTTGGAATCGGTGTCCTCGACATTCTTCTCGATGATGTCGAGCCCATAGAGCTCGGCGGCCAGAGCCGGCGCCAGCGCGGCCATGGTGCGGTCCCTGACCTCCGACACCATCTTGGCCGAACCCGCCGTGTCGCCGGCGACCACAGGCTTCCAGCCGTTCTTGCGGATATATTTGCGGCACTGGCCGAGCGCGTGGATGTGGCTGTGGACGGTCCTGATCTCTTCGCGCTTCACGCCCGGCAGCACCATGAGCTGGAAATGGATCGGCAGGAAATATTCGCCGACGATGTGCAGCTTCGATTCCGGCAAGAGGTGGTGGATGTCGGCGACGCGGCCGGCGATGGTGTTCTCGATCGGAATCATGGCGAGATCGGCCTTGCCGGTCTCGACCGCGTTGAAGGCATCCTCGAAGGTCGGGCACGGCAACGGCTCCATCGCGGGGAACATGTTGCGGCACGCCGTGTCGGAATTGGCGCCGGGCTCGCCCTGGAAGGAAATTCTGTTGGTCTTTTCAGGCATGCTGATGTCTCATTTTGAAAGGATTTGCCTGGCGCGTTCGAGATCGTGCGGCGTGTCGACGCCGAGCGGCACGGAATGGACGATCTCGGCGTCGATGCGCATGCCGGCTTCCAGCGCGCGCAGCTGCTCCAGCCGCTCGCGACGCTCCAGCGGCGACGGCTTCAGTGCGACGAAACGTTCCAGCGCGGCGCGGCGATAAGCGTAGAGGCCGATGTGATGGTAGAGCGGCCCCTCGCCCCAGGGCGCAGTGGCGCGGGTGAAATAGAGGGCTCGCAACCGTGTCGACGACAGCGGCGAGCCGACGATCTTGACGACATTGGGATTGGTCTTCTCCTCGTCGCGCACGATCTCGACGCCGAGCGTGGCGATATCGACCGATTTGTCCTCAAACGGCCGCAGCGACGCGCCGATGATTTCGGGGGCGATGGTCGGCAGATCGCCCTGGATGTTGACGATCGTTTGCACCCGCTTTTCGGGGTCGAGCGCCGTCAGCGCCTCGAAGATGCGGTCGGAGCCCGATTCGTGATCCGCTCGGGTCATGACAGCCTCGAAACCATGCGCCCGCACGGCTTGCGCGACCGCCTCCGTGTCAGTCGCCACGACCACACGGCCAAGCCCGGCCTCGGCCCCGCGCCGGGCGACATGGACGATCATCGGCACGCCCGCAATCTCGGCCAGCGGCTTGCCCGGCAGGCGCGTGGAGGCCATGCGGGCGGGGATCAGGATCAAGGTCGACATCGGATTTCAGGGCAGCCGAAAAAAGCGGATGGAAAAGTGGCAAAAGGTCTCACTGGAAGCGCCCTTATAGGTGTTGCAACGCCAGAGCAAAAGACCTAGTTTCCGCGCGGTTTGACTGGCCTTTCAGGGCAGTTCGCGATACCGACGGACGGAGTGGACGGGACGGTCCGCCGGAAAAGGGAGCAAGGGGCGTATGGATTCCAACGAAGTCAACAAGCTGCTCGGCGGATTTCTTGGAACCTGCTTCATCGTCTTTTCCATAGGCCTCGTCTCGGACGGGCTGTTCGCCTCCCCGACGCCCGAAAAGCCCGGCTTCGCCATCGAAGCGCAGGAACCGGCCGAAGGCGGTCCGGCTGCTCCCGCGGCGGCAGCCAAGCCGATCGCCGACCTGCTCGCCACCGCCAATGTCGAGGCGGGCGCCGCGATCTTCAAGAAATGCCAGGCCTGCCATTCCGGCGAAAAAGGCGGTCCGAACAAGGTCGGTCCGGATCTTTGGGACATCGTCGACCGCCCCGTCGCCGAGCATGAAGGCTTCGCCTATTCGGCCGGCATGAAGGATTTCTCCAAGGGCGGCCAGGAGCACTGGACCTACGACAATCTCAACCACTTCATCACCTCGCCGAAGAAGTTCGTGAAGGGCACGGCGATGGGCTTCGCCGGCCTGCCGAAGGATGAAGACCGCGCCAATGTGATCGCCTATCTGCGCACGCTGTCGGACAATCCGAAGCCGCTGCCGCAGCCGGGTGCTTCGGCGGAAGCCAAGCCGGCGGAAGGTGCCGCGCCGGCCAAGCCGGCCGAGGGAACCGCTCCGGCCAAGCCGGCCGAGGGAACCGCTCCGGCCAAGCCCGCCGCGCCCGCTCAATAAACAATTCGTCATAGAGACTTCCTTGGAAAAGCCGGGTTCGTCCCGGCTTTTCTGTTAGGAAAGCTGCATGGACCGCGACAAAGGCGGCACTTGCGGTTTCCACCCGCGTCAAATGATCTAGATTGCGGGTGGGCAGCGCAATTCAGGAAGGGAGAACCGGTTCCGTCCGGAATTGCGTCGAAACAAAACGATAGAGCGGTTGTCGTTTCCGGGAAACGATGAACCGCTCTGGAGTGCGCGACGAGGAGAACGCATGAAGGTTGGCCGTTTCCGCACGCTTTTCGCATCGGCGTTCGCGCTCGCCTTCGCCGCCAGCTTGCAGGCCGGCTTCGCCGATGAATGGCGCACGACGTCGTCGCTGATCGGACCTTCGAAGTATGGCGAGAATTTTCAGCATTACGACTACGTCAATCCAGATGCGCCGAAGGGCGGCACCTACAACTCCGTGGTCACCGGCACCTTCGACAGCTTCAACCCCTATATCGTGCAGGGATCGCCGGCCGCGGGGCTGGTCGGTTTCGGCGGCGGGCTGCTCTACGACACGCTGATGGATCAGGCGACCGACGAGGGCAGCGTCAGCCACCCCTTGGTCGCCGAGGCCTATAAATATCCCGCCGACTATTCGTCCGCGACCTATCGGCTCGATCCACGAGCGAAATGGCATGACGGCCAGCCGATCACTGTCGACGACGTGGTCTGGTCGTTCAATGTGCTGAAAGCGAACGCCCCGCAATACAACCGCTATTTCGAGAACGTCACCGACGCTGTAGCCATCTCCGACCGCGAGGTCGAATTCCATTTCAACCAGAAGGGCAACCGCGAGTTGCCCAAGATCATGGGCGATCTGGTCGTGCTGCCGAAGCACTGGTGGGAAGGGACTGACGCCAGCGGCAAGAAGCGAGACATCACGCGCCCAACGCTGGAGCCGCCGCTGGGCTCCGCGGCCTACAAGATCGCCAGCTTCAAGCCGGGCTCGGAAATCGTCTGGCAGCGCGTCCCCGATTATTGGGGCGCCAAGCTGCCGGTGAAGATCGGCCGCGAGAATTTCGACACCCAGCGCTTCACCTACATTCTTGACGATAATGCCGCCTGGCAGGCCTTCACCAAGGGTGGGCTGGACGACATCAAGCCGGAAAACAGCTCTCGGCGATGGAATACGGCGTATAATTTTCCAGCGGTGAGCGCCGGCGACGTGGTCAAGCAGGTGTTCAAGACCACCTCCCCGGAACCCATGCAGGCCTTCATACTCAACCAGAGACGACCGCTGTTCCAAGACCGCCTGGTGCGCGAGGCTCTGACGCTTCCGTTCGATTTCGAAACGATGAACCGCACGCTCTTCTACAATTCGAACACACGCACCCATAGTTATTTCCAGGGCACGGAGCTGGCGTCGAGCGGACTGCCGCAGGGCACGGAGCTGGAGATCCTCGAAAAATACCGCGACAAGCTGCCGCCCGAGTTGTTCACTCAGGAATTCAAGCTGCCGGTCTATGACTCGCCACAGGCGGAACGGAAATATCTGAAGCAGGCGGTCGACCTCTTTGCCCAGGCAGGCTGGGTGATCAAGGGCGGCAAGATGGTAAACGCCAAGACCGGCGCGCCGTTCAAGTTCGAGATCCTCGGCTGGAACGACACCGATCAAGTGATCTCCAGTCCCTGGATCGCCAATCTGCGCAAGATCGGCGTCGACGCCGATCTGCGCATGATCGACCAGACGCAGTACATCAACCGCGTCAATAATTTCGATTATGATGTCATCACCAGCCAGTTACAGCAGTCGGAATCGCCCGGCAACGAGCAACGCGATTTCTGGAGTTCGAAGGCCGCCGACACGCCCGGATCGCGCAATTATTCCGGCATCAAGAACCCGGTCGTCGACGCGCTCGTCGACCGCATCATCTTCGCCACCGACCGCGACGACCTCGTCGCCGCGACCCATGCGCTCGACCGTGTCCTTCTGTGGAACTACTACGTCGTTCCGCAATACTATCGCGCGGTGGTTTGGCTCGCCTACTGGAACAAATTCGGCATGCCGGATAAGCAGCCCAGCTACCGCGGCGCCGATATCGATTCCTGGTGGATCGACACGGCCAGGGAAAAGGCGCTGGCCGCCAAGTACAAAGGCGTCAATTGATGGAGCGGCGGACTTTGCTTCCTCGCCGCGACTTCCTGGCGCTCGGCGCCGCGGCCACGGCGGCCGCGTTGCTGCCGGGCCGGGCCTTTGCCGACACCCCGACCGGCGTCAAGCTGCATGGCCTGTCGGCCTTCGGCGACCTGAAATACAAGCCTGACTTCACGCATTTCGACTATGTCAATGCTGATGCGCCGCAAGGCGGCACCTTCAACTTCTCGCCGCCCAACTGGGGCGCCAACCAGAGCCCGCAGACCTTCAACACGCTGAATTCGTTCGTCCCCAAGGGCGATTCCCCGCAGCGCATGGAAATGTGCTTCGATTCCTTGATGGTGCGGGCGCTTGACGAGCCGGATGCGGCCTATGGATTGATCGCCGAGAGTGTCACGATCTCCGACGACCGCAACACCTTCACCTTCTCGCTGCGCCCGCAGGCGCGCTTCCATGACGGCACGCCGCTCACCGCCGACGATGTTGCCTTCACCTTCAAGCTGCTGAAAGACAAAGGGCATCCGGACTACGCGCTGTCACTGACGCATCTGGAAGATGCCGTGGCGAAGGACACCCACACGGTCGAGCTCAAATTCTCGGGCAAGCAGTCGGCCCGCACCATCCTCAACGTCGTCGGATTCCCTATCCTTTCGAAGGCCTTCTTTACGGCCAACCCGTTCGATTCGTCGCAGCTCAATCCGCCGCTCGGCTCAAGCGCCTACAAGGTCGGGCGCTGGTCGGCGGGTGCCTGGATCGAATATGAGCGGGTGGCCGACTATTGGGGCAACGACCTGCCGGTCAATCGCGGCCTGAACAATTTCGGGCGCATCCGCATCGAATTCTACCAGGATCGCACCGCCGGGTTCGAGGCCTTCAAGAAGGGCGAGATCCTCTACCGCGAGGAATTCACGTCGCGCGTCTGGGCGACGGCCTACGACTTTCCGGCCTTTATCGCCGGCAAAGTGGTCAAGCACGAATTCCCCGCCGAAACGGTGCCCTCGATGCAGGCCACCGCGGTCAACCAGCGGCGTGAGCAGTTCAAGGATCCACGCGTGCGGCAGGCGATCGCGCTCTGCTTCGATTTCGAATGGACACGGCGCAACTTCTTTTACGGTTCCTATGAGCGCTCGCAATCCTGCTTCGAAAAATCCGACTTCCGGGCCGCGGGCATGCCGACGCCGCAGGAGCTGGCGCTGCTCGAGCCGCTGCGCGACCAGCTGCCGCCGGAGACCTTCGGCGAAGCGGTGACGCAACCGCCGTCGGACGGGTCCGGGCGGGACCGCAAACGCCTGAGCGCGGCACTGAAATTGCTCGCTCAGGCCGGTTGGAAACGCTCCGGTGACTTCGTGGTCAATGACAAGGGCGGGCGGCTGGCCGCCGAATTCCTGGTCGACGACGAGACCTTCGTGCAGGTCTATTCGCCCTGGGTCGCCAACATGAAAGCCATCGGCATCGATGCCTCGATCCGCCTGGTGGATTCGGCGCAGTACCAGCTCAGGCAATCGACATTCGATTTCGACCTGCTCTCGGCCGCCTTCAATTTCAGCGCCACGCCGACCCGCGACGATCTGGAAATTTTCTTCCATTCGCGCAGCGCCTCAGTATCGGGTTCACGCAACCTGTCGGGCGTTGCAAGCCCGGCAATCGATGCGCTGATCGATGCCGTCGGCGCCGCCAAGGATCGTGAAAGCCTGACCACCGCCATGCGTGCGTTGGACCGGGCCTTGCGCGCGCGGCGCGATTGGATTCCAAGTTGGTATCTGGCGAATCACCGAAGCGCCTATTGGGACATGTTCGGCTTTCCCGAACAGAAACCCGATTTCGGCTTTCCGGTCGAGGCGCTGTGGTGGTTCGACAAGGGCAAGGCGGCAAAGATTGGCAAAGCCTGACATCACTGTTCGCGCGGGGCCCGTCGCCTGATGGGCGCCTATATCCTGCGCCGCATTCTTCTGATGATCCCGACGCTGTTCGGCATCATGGCGATCTCCTTCGCGGTCATCCAGTTCGCCCCGGGCGGGCCGGTCGAGCAGGTGATCGCCCGGCTGACCAACCAGGGCGGCAACGACCGCCTCGGCAGCGGTGGCGGCGACGCCGGCGGCGGCAATTTCGACGTGGCCGGTGATGTCGGCTCGAAATATCGCGGCGCGCAGGGGCTCGATCCCGAATTCATCAAGAAGCTGGAAAAGCAGTTCGGCTTCGACAAGCCGCCGCTCGAGCGCTTCGGCATGATGCTGTGGAACTATATCCGCTTCGATTTCGGCGACAGCTATTTCCGCGATATCTCGGTGCTGAACCTGATCCTGGAGAAGATGCCCGTCTCCATCTCCATCGGCCTGTGGATCACGCTTCTGTCCTACCTGATCTCGATCCCGCTCGGAATCCGCAAGGCGGTGAAGGACGGCTCGACCTTCGACGTGTGGACCAGCGGCGTCGTCATCGTCGGCTATGCCATCCCAGGCTTCCTGTTCGGCATCATGCTCATGGTGCTGTTCGCGGGCGGTTCGTTCTGGGACTGGTTTCCGCTGCGCGGCATCGTCTCTGACAATTGGGATCAGCTGTCTTGGCCCGCCAAGATCGCAGACTATTTCTGGCACATGACGCTGCCGCTGACGGCGCTCGTGCTCTCGGCTTTCGCGACGACCACCCTGCTCACCAAGAACTCCTTCCTCGAAGAAATCCGCAAGCAATATGTGGTGACGGCGCGCGCCAAGGGGCTGTCGGAGCACAAGGTGCTCTACGGCCACGTGTTCCGCAACGCCATGCTGATCGTCATCGCCGGTTTTCCCGGCGCCTTTATCTCGGCCTTCTTCACCGGCTCGCTGCTGATCGAGAACATCTTCTCGCTCGACGGCCTCGGCCTGCTCGGCTTCAAGTCGGTGATCGACCGCGACTATCCGGTGGTGTTCGCCACACTTTACATCTTCTCGCTGCTTGGCCTGTTCGTCGGCCTTCTGTCCGACCTGATCTATACCTGGGTCGATCCGCGCATCGACTTCGAGCGGAGAGACATCTGATGGCCGAGGCCGCGATCCAAAGCGCCCCGGTTCGGCCCCGCAGGCCATTTCTGTCGCCGCTCAACCAGCGGCGGTTGCAGAATTTCAAGGCCAACCGGCGCGGCTACTGGTCGCTCTGGATCTTCCTGTTGCTGTTCGTGCTGTCGCTGTTTTCAGAGCTGATCGCCAACGACAAGCCGATCGTCGCCTCCTACAAGGGCGAGATCCTGTTTCCGGTCCTGGTCGCCTATCCGGAGGAGAAGTTCGGCGGTTTCTATGCCGTCACCGACTATCGCGATCCGGTGATCCAGGACGAGATCAACTCCAATGGCTGGATGATCTGGCCACCGGTCCGCTACTCCTATCAGACGGTCAACAACGCAATTCCGGAACCGGCGCCGGCAAAGCCGTCCTGGCTTTACGACAAGAAGACGCGCTGCAGCCAGTACCCGCAAGGCGAGGCCGACGCCAACTGCACCGTCGGCAACTGGAACTGGCTGGGCACGGACGACCAGGCCCGCGATGTGCTGGCGCGGGTACTCTATGGCTTCCGCATCTCGGTTCTGTTCGGCCTGATCCTGACGCTCGGGTCATCGCTGATCGGCGTCGCGGCCGGCGCGGTGCAAGGCTATTTCGGCGGCTGGACCGACCTTCTCTTCCAGCGTTTCATCGAGATCTGGTCGGCGATCCCGGTTCTCTATCTGCTGCTCATCATATCGGCCATCCTGCCGCCCGGCTTCTTCATCCTGCTCGGCCTGATGCTGCTGTTTTCATGGGTGGCGCTGGTCGGCGTGGTGCGGGCCGAATTCCTGCGCGCCCGCAATTTCGAATATGTCAACGCGGCGCGCGCGCTGGGCGTGCCGAACCTCACCATCATGTTCCGCCACCTGCTGCCGAACGCGATGGTGGCGACGCTGACCTTCCTGCCCTTCCTGCTCTCTGGCTCGATCTCGACGCTCACCTCGCTCGACTATCTCGGCTTCGGCCTGCCGCCGGGCTCGGCCTCGCTCGGCGAATTGCTGAAACAGGCGCAGCGCAACCTCAACGCCCCCTGGCTCGGCATCTCCGGCTTCATCGTGATCTCGCTGATGCTGTCGCTGCTGGTCTTCATCGGCGAGGCGACGCGTGACGCCTTCGATCCGCGCAAGACGTTCAAATGAGCCAAGCCCTGCTTTCCGTCCAAGACCTGAGCGTCGCCTTCGCGCAAGGCGGCAAGCAGGCGATCGCTGTCGATCACATCTCATTCGACATCGCCAAGGGCGAGACGCTGGCCCTGGTGGGCGAATCCGGCTCGGGCAAATCGGTCTCGGCGCTGTCGGTGCTGAAGCTCCTGCCCTATCCGGCAGCCAGCCATCCGTCGGGTAGGATCCTGTTCAGTGGGGCCAACCTGCTCGCCATGGACGAGAAGGCGTTGCGCGGCGTGCGCGGCAACAAGATCACCATGATCTTCCAGGAGCCGATGACCTCGCTCAACCCGCTGCACACGATCGAGCAGCAGATCGTCGAGGTGCTGCAATTGCATCAGGGCCTGCGTGACCAAGCCGCGCGCGCCCGCACGCTGGAACTGCTCACCGAAGTCGGCATCCGCGATCCGCAGAAACGCCTCGACGCCTATCCGCACCAGCTCTCCGGCGGCCAGCGCCAGCGCGTCATGATCGCCATGGCTCTGGCCAACGAGCCGGAGCTTCTGATCGCCGACGAGCCGACGACCGCGCTCGACGTCACCGTGCAGGCGCAGATCCTGGAATTGCTGGCGGAGCTCAAAGCCCGCAAGGGCATGTCGCTGCTGTTCATCACGCATGATCTCGGCATCGTGCGCAGGATCGCCGACCGCGTCTGCGTCATGACCAAGGGCAAGATCGTGGAGAGCGGCCCGACCAGGGAAATCTTCGCCAATCCGCGGCATGACTATACAAAGCATCTGCTCGCGGCCGAGCCGAAGGGCAAGCCGCCCACAACCGACCCGGGCGCCAAATCCGTCATGACCGGCAAGGACATCAAAGTCTGGTTCCCGATCAAGAAAGGCTTCTTCCGAACCACGGTCGACCATGTGAAGGCCGTGGACGGCATCGACGTCACGGTGCGGGCCGGCCAGACCCTTGGCGTCGTCGGCGAATCCGGCTCGGGCAAGACGACGCTGGGCCTGGCGCTCGCCCGGATGATCTCCTCGACCGGCACGATCAATTTCAACGGACGCGATATCAACCAGCTCTCCTTCGGCGCCATGCGGCCGCTGCGGCGCGAATTGCAGATCGTCTTCCAGGATCCGTTCGGATCCCTCAGCCCGCGCCTGTCGGTCTCCGAGATCATCGAGGAAGGACTGAAGATCCACGAGCCGAAGCTCTCGGCCGACCAGCGCGACGACAAGGTGGTCGCCGTGCTGAAAGAGGTCGGCCTCGATCCCGAAACGCGCCATCGCTACCCGCATGAATTCTCCGGCGGTCAGCGCCAGCGCGTCGCCATCGCCCGCGCCATGGTGCTCAACCCGCGCTTCGTCATGCTCGACGAGCCGACCTCCGCGCTCGACATGAGCGTGCAGGCGCAGGTGGTCGACCTTTTGCGCAGCCTGCAGGCCAAGCACAATCTCGCTTACCTCTTCATCAGCCACGACCTCAAGGTCGTCCGCGCCCTTGCCAATGATGTCATCGTCATGCGCAATGGCCGGATCGTCGAGGCGGGACCTTCCGAGCAGATTTTCAGCAGCCCGCAAACCGATTATACGCGGGCGCTGATGGCGGCGGCCTTCAAGATCGAGACCGCGCCGACCGGCGTGGTCAGCGAGTAGCCGGACCCGCACCGGCGAAACAGGGAAGAAAAATCCGAGAATGGAAAAAGGCAAAATCCTGCTTGCCCTCACGGGCATCCACCCGCAGCGCTGGCACGAGCTGCTCTCGGCCGAGCGCGAGGTCGTGCTGGAGCCGAACGGCGCCGACGATCCTTCGATCACCTATGCGGTGGTGTGGAAGCAGAAGCCCAACCTTCTCAAGTCGCTGCCCAATCTGCGCGCCATCTTCTCGATCGGCGCCGGTGTCGACCATGTCTTTGCCGATCCAGGCCTGCCCGACGTGCCGATCGTCAAGATCGTCGCCGACAATCTTACCCAGCACATGGTCGAATATGTAGTCTGGCGCGTGCTCGACCACCATCGGCAGGCCTCGCTTTACCGGGCCCAGCAGCAAAAGAAGATCTGGCACGAGCCGCCGCAACGGGTGGCGGGCGACGTCTCCGTCGGCATCATGGGGCTTGGCAGTCTCGGCCGCGCCGCGGCTTCGGCGTTGTTGTCGCTCGGTTTCGCCGTCAACGGATGGTCGCGCAGCGAGCGGGGGATGAAGGGCGTTTCGACCTATGCCGGCGAGGCGGGGCTGATCCCCTTCCTCAATGCCACTGACATCCTGGTTGTGCTCCTGCCGCTCACGCCGCAGACCCAGGGCATCGTCAATTACGGACTGCTCAAGGAACTGCGCCGGCGCAACGGGCTCGGCGGCGCCGTGCTGATCAATGCCGGGCGCGGACGCCTGCAGAAGGATGCCGACATTTTGCGCGCGCTGGACGACGGCACGCTGAAGGAAGCGAGCCTCGACGTGTTCGAGGTCGAACCGCTGCCGAAGACCAGCCCGCTGTGGAGTCATCCGAAAGTGTTCGTCACGCCGCATGCGGCGGCGACGTCGGACCCGGCGCATCTGGTGCCGATCATGCTTCGCCAGATGGCAGCCTTCGAGTGCGGCGAGAAGCTCGAGAACCTGGTCGACCGCAAGGCGGGGTATTAATCGGGAGTCAGACCCCAGTCGCGGAAGCGCTGCTTGATCGCCCGCAGCGAAGACAGCTGCAGCTTCGGCAGATCGAGCGCTTCGAACATCGCCCGGTATTTCCTGCGGTTTCGCGGCGTGGTGACGGCGATGTGGTGGATCATGTCCCATTTGATGCTGTCGCGCCCGCCTTCCAGAGCACCGAGCCTGTCCTTCTCGAACAGCGTTCGCCTTAAATAGCGCACAAGACTCGCGGCCGTGGAGATATCCAGCAGAATCAAGCCTGTCGCCCGCCGAAGTCGCTGCGGCATGCAAACCGAATAGTTCCCGTCCATCACCCAGCGCTCGCCGGCTATCGCGGCATCGTGCAGGGCAATGAATTCGGCCCTCGGACGCTGCTCCCAATCCGTATTGGGCAGATGAAAGAGCTGATCGAGGTGAACGGCTTCCAGGCCGCGCTTGCGCGCTATAGCGTCGGCAAGGGTGGACTTGCCGCTATTGGACGGGCCCAGGATGCAGATGCGGTCGCCGAGGTCTGAGAGGTTCATCGGGTGGTCTTCAAGTGCGATCAAACGCTCGCCGGTCCATCCGAGCGTCAAACAGGGCTCAGGAAGGTTTCGAGCCGGGCAGCCCGAGCGTCTCCTTCTTCTTCGGCTTGCCGCAGTCGCGGCGTTCGATCGAGCGGTTCATGGCGTCGATCTCGCCGCTCGCCTTGTTGCTGGCGCGCTGCGCCTTGGAGCGCATATCCGGCATGAACGGGCCGAAGCCCATGGCCGGATTGGAGAAGCCCGGCTTGGCAGTGACGGGCAGATTGTTCTGCCGCGCCAGCTGATTGCGCTGCGCCAGCAACTGGTCGCAAGGCACATCGTCATATTGCAATGAGGATTGGACATCCTCGTCCTGACGCTCGGCCATCGACGTGCCGCCGACACAGCCGGAGACCGTCAGGCAAGACGCCAACGCAACCATGGTCCAGCGCATGGATATCTCCCTAGGGCAATTCCAGGAAAAGTGCCTCGTGGTTTTCCGTCCGGAATTGCGCAAAAACAAAGACTCGGTATCCGCCCCGCGCAAACCGGGACCATGCCATTCGGGCTTTTTCGCAGCAAGGTCGACCTCATGCCGTTGCCGGATTCCCCAGCTCGGCGGCTGCAGCGGGAAACCCAGCCACAATAGCCAGGCCCTCGACCGGATCCCGCCGGTCGTGCCGGATAACCGTGCTTTCCAGCGACAGGACTGCATGCCCGTTGGCGCGAAGCACGCGCCGCGCATAGGCCTCGGAATGGGCATAGCGCCGTGACGGCAAAAGGGCGAAATCGCCGCCGCCGGCAAGCGTCTCGAGCGAAAAGGCGAACAGGCCGCCATCGGCAAGTATGTTCCCGACCGCGCCGACAATGCGTTCGAGCGCGCCCAGATAGATGAACACGTCGGCCGCGACCACGAGGTCGGCCTTGGCGCCTGTGTAAGAGAAATGCTGGAGGTCGGCCTTGGCCAGCCGGTCGTAGATGCCCTTGGCCTTCGCCTTCCTCAGCATGCCGGCCGAGATGTCGTAGCCCTCCAGCCGGTCGGCGAACGGGCGCAGCCTCTCGCCCATCAGGCCGGTGCCGCAGCCGAAGTCGAGGGCCAGCCGGAACCGGCCGGGCCGTGCCTTGCTTATGGCGCGCCAGAGAAAATCCGGCAGCCCATAACCGAGCTTCCCGACAAGCGAGTCCTCGAAACTGTCGGCGTAGTGATCGAACAAGGTCTCGACAAAGGCGCTGGGCGGCGCCTCGGCGGCGGGCGCCTTGCCGATCAGTTGAAGCTTCAGCGCGGCGCCAAGGCGGTCCGCGGGCTCGAGCTTCAGCGCCATGGTCCAGGCCTGCGCGGCTTGGTCGAGCAGGCCTGCCGCCTCCTGCATCTCGCCGAGGCGAAACCAGCCCGCCGCCCATTGCGGCGCCAGCTCCATCGCGCCGAGCAGAAGCTCAGCCGCCTGAGCCGGCTCACCCGAGGCGAACAGCATCTCGGCGAAATCGGCGCGACGGTCGGCGTTCAAATCGCATGACGAGGCCTGGAGCGGTTTCATATTTTGAAGAATCCCACCGGCGAGGCGGAGCCGGCAAGGGGCTGTAGGACGAGTCAGCAGTCTCTTGCAACAGGCTTCCCGAGGCAAATTTAGCCACTATGTTCAAAGCCATGCGCGCCAGCGACCTGCTCAAGCCCTGGCCGGAGGGCCTCTACTGCCCGCCCGGCGATTTCTTCATCGATCCGGTGCGGCCCGTCGGGCGGGCGCTGATCACGCATGGCCATTCCGACCATGCGCGCTCCGGCCACCGCTCGGTGCTGGCCACGCAAGAGACGCTCGACATCATGGGGCTGCGTTACGGCGAGGATTTCGCCGGAACGACACAGGCCGCTGCGATCGGCGAAACGCTCGACATCAACGGCGTCGCGGTCACCTTCCATCCGGCCGGGCATGTGCTGGGCTCGGCGCAGATCTGCGTCGAGCATGGGGGTATGCGCATCGTCGCCTCCGGCGACTACAAGCGGCAGAAGGACGCCACCTGCCTGCCGTTCGAGCCTATCCAATGCGATGTCTTCATCACCGAAGCAACCTTCGGCCTGCCGGTGTTTCGCCATCCGCCGGACCAGGACGAGATCGCGCGCGTGCTCAAATCGGCGGCGCAATTTCCCGAACGCTCGCATCTGATCGGCGCCTATGCGCTCGGCAAGGCGCAGCGCGTGATGCGGCTGTTGCGCGACGCCGGCTACGACAGGCCGATCTATATCCATGGCGCGCTGGCGAAGCTCAGCGAATATTATCAGAGCCAAGGCATCGATCTCGGCAAGCTCGAGCCGGGGACGGTGGAAAGCCGCGGCAAGGCCGACTTCGCCGGCGCGATCGTCGTCGGCCCGCCGTCGGCCTTCGCCGACCGCTGGGCGCGGCGTTTTCCCGACCCGATCTCCTGCTTCGCCTCAGGCTGGATGCGCATCCGCCAACGCGCCAAGCAAGGCGGCGTCGAGCTGCCGCTGATCATTTCCGACCACGCCGATTGGGACGAGCTGATCATCACGATCAGGGAAACCGGCGCGGAGGAAATCTGGGTCACGCATGGCCGCGAGGAGGCGCTGGTGCGCTGGTGCGAGCTGGAGGGCATCGCGGCGCGGCCGCTGCATCTCGTGGGGTATGAGGATGAGGGCGATTGATGGTGTACGCGCACAGGAAAATCGCCACCGCCGCGCTCTACGGCGCCCCCCTCTGTCCTGCCGGACATCTCCCCCTCAAGGGGGGAGATTGGCAGCTTGAACGCCGGCGCATCTCTCCCGGCGCCGAAGATTCGCGAAAGCGGACGCGACGTCCAATCTCCCCCCTTGTGGGGGAGATGGCCGGCAGGCCAGAGAGGGGGGCCTCGCGCCAGCTTTCGCAATTGGCGCAGCGCAAACGCCTATGAACCGTTTCGCCGAGCTTCTCGACCGCCTTGTGCTGACGCCGTCGCGCAACGGCAAGCTGACGCTGCTGACCGATTATTTCCGCAGCGTCGAGGATCCCGATCGCGGTCTGGCGCTCGCCGCCATCACCGGCGATCTCTCGATCGCGGCGGTGAAGCCGGCGATGCTGCGCGCACTGGTGGTCGAGCGCATGGATCCGGTGCTGTTCGGCTATTCCTACGACTATGTCGGCGACCTCGCCGAGACGGTGTCGCTGGTCTGGCCGCAACCACAAGGGCACATCCCCAATCATGTGCCGACGCTTGCCGAGGTGGTAGCCAGACTGCAGGCGGCAAGCCGCTCCGACGGGCCGAAGGTTCTGTCACGGCTGCTCGACGACGCCAGCATCTCGGCGCGCTTCGCCATCATCAAGCTGGTCACCGGGGGCTTGCGCATCGGCGTGTCGGCGCGGCTCGCCAAGCAGGCGCTGGCCGACCTTGGCCAAGTCGACGTCGCTGAGATCGAGGAGCTCTGGCACGGGCTGGCGCCGCCTTACACCGAGCTGTTCGCTTGGCTCGAGGGCCGGGCGGAAAAGCCAACGAGCGCCGCGCTGGCGCTGTTCCGTCCGGTGATGCTGTCCAATGCCGTCGACGACGGCGACCTCGAAAAGCTCGACCCGGCCGATTATGCGGCGGAATGGAAGTGGGACGGCATCCGCGTGCAGGGGGTGTGCGAAGGCGGTGTGCGCCGGCTTTATTCGCGCACCGGCGACGACGTGTCCGGCGCCTTCCCGGACCTTGCCGCCGCCATGAATTTCGAGGCGGCGCTCGACGGCGAATTGCTGGTCGGCGACCCGCGCGAGGCGACCGGAACCTTCTCCGACCTGCAGCAGCGGCTGAACCGCAAGAGCGTGTCGCCAAAGATCCAGCAGCAATATCCGGCCTTCATGCGCTGCTACGACGCGCTGCAGATCGACGGCGAGGACCTGCGCGCGCTGCCCTTCGCCGAGCGCCGCAAGCGGCTTGAGGCTTTCGTCAAAACCCTCGACCCGAGCCGCTTCGATCTCTCGCCGCTGGTCGCGTTTTCCGACTGGGAGACGCTGGAGCGGATGCGTCAGGCGCCGCCGCATCCGATCATCGAAGGGGTGATGCTGAAGCGCTGGGATTCGGCCTATCTTGCCGGCCGGCCGAAGGGCCCGTGGTTCAAGTGGAAGCGCGACCCGCACACCATCGACGCGGTGCTGATGTATGCGCAGCGCGGCCATGGCAAGCGTTCCAGCTTTTATTCCGACTACACGTTCGGCGTCTGGTCCGGCCCGGAGGGCTCGGAAGAGCTGGTGCCGGTCGGCAAGGCCTATTTTGGCTTTACCGACGAGGAGCTGAGAGAAATCGACAAATATGTGCGCGACAACACGATCGAGCGTTTCGGGCCCGTGCGCTCGGTGCGCGCCGACCGCAGGAACGGCCTGGTGCTGGAGGTGGCGTTCGAAGGCCTCAACCGCTCGACCCGCCACAAATCTGGCGTCGCAATGCGCTTTCCCCGCATCTCACGGCTGCGCTGGGACAAGCCGGCGGCGGAAGCCGACCGCATCGAGACGCTGCAGGCGCTGCTGGATAGCTAAAGATCGAGCGCCGGGCGCTCCACCCCACCCGTCGCTTCGCACCGACCTTCCCCATCAAGGGGTAGCAGGGGGTGGCGCGACCTTCTACCTCCCTTGATGGGGAGGTCGCGCCGAAGGCGCGGGTGGGGTGCAGCGCCGGCGTTGGCGGATAGAGTGGCGCGATCACTGCGCTATCGAGACGCGTATCTCGTAGATATCGACGGACTTGCCCTTCTGGTCGAAATCGGAATTGACGGCGATGGTGCCGGCGGCGCCCGGATGCTTGTTCGGGAACTGCACGTCAAACAGATATTCGTTGCGCTCGTGGCCGACCGCGTAGCGCTTGCGGCCGCAATCGCCGAGATCGCCGAAATTGCAGTCGATCGAGATCTGCGTCTCCTTGCCTTCTTCCGAACGCGCGACGATGTCGAACATGGCATGCTTGCCCGCAAGCTTCTCCAGCACGCCCTGACCGACATCGAAGGCGATGGCCGAACCGGACGCGCCCGAGCGGATGCGCAGGAACTGGCCGGTGTCGTCCTTCATCACCTCGGCGGCGGCGTCGGACGGCGCGCTGACATGGGTCGGGTCGGCGGGCGAGAAGACGTTGATCCAGTTCTTCGACTGGTCGGCCTCGCCCGGTTTCTGCGGCGAGCCTGGCTCGGTCGGCTGCGAGGAGTCCTCGTCGTCAAGCGCCGGCGCCGGCTCCGGTGGGCCGGTGTTGAGCTCGGCCGCCGTCTTGAAGACACCGGTCTGCTTGGCGAAATAGAGGCCGATACCGGCGGCCGCGAGCAATGTCGCGACGACGAAGATCGCGGTGAGCGGCAAGCGCCGGCCCCTGATGCGCCGCTCGTCGCGGTCGGGCGCGACCTGGGCGCCATTGCCGACGGGAGCACCCGGCGAATCATCGAGCGAGGGCGCATCGGGAAGCGCTGTCTCATCCGGCATGATGTCGGGCACGCGCGGCAGCACACGCGCACGCGGCCGGTCCGACGCGTCGGGCTGGACCGGGCCGTCGACGGTGATCGAGGGCGAGGGCGCGGTTTGCGACGGCGGCAGCGGCGCGTCGACAGACGGCGCGGCCGATTCGGACGGCGCTTCGACGCGGGGGGCCGGTGCGCCATTGCCGGTGGGCGCTACGTTTTCCGGCGGCAGCGTCACCTCTGGCACAGCCGGCAGGAACTCCGATTCGATCTCGGTGATCTTGGCCTGGACTGCCTTGCGGCGACCGATGGCGGCCTCAACCGTAACGTTCGGATTGGCCTGCAGGACGCGGTCGAGCGCGGCAAAAGCGGATCGATAGACCCTCTCGCGGAACGCCCGGTCCTCGGCATTGCCTTTCTCGAAGGCATTGCGGATCGCTTTCTCGATGGGGTCCAAGCGAGCTCCCTCTGCGCGTTCGCTCCCGGTTGTCTGGTCGTCGGCCGCAGACGACCAATCGATCAACGGCGAGCGGCCGCCTTGCCGGCCAAAGCCATTTCGGCATTTTTTGTTGAAGAATCAACATTTTTCGTCACCGCGGCTGCAGCCGCGCCGGCCAGCCGGATGCGAAGGACCGCTTACCCGCACGCCGCCGCGGGCCGCGCCGGCGCCCGTCGCGCGATCACCGTAGATCGGAATTGCCGCCGGCGAGGCCGGAATTCACCGCTGCCCATCTTGAATTAGCGAGCGGTTGAGTCTATCACCCAGCCCATTCTGGAAGCTCAGCGCTTCCCGGGCCGCTTTAGCTCAGTTGGTAGAGCACATCATTCGTAATGATGGGGTCGCGTGTTCGAGTCACGCAAGCGGCACCAAAAATCCAATAACTTAGCCGATCGCCTCGCCGGATTTGTACAGAAACCGCACAGAAACACCTGATGCCGAAGGCTGTAGACCTGAGCGACCGCGAACTTCACCGTCTGATCAGCTAACTTTCTCCCTGCTCGCCTAGACCGCGCTTCGGAATTTCCTTTAGCCCTAACATTTGTAGGCGCGACCAGTTCGGCCGTGTGCACATGATAGGGCGCTCGGTCCTAGCGGGGCCGAGCCCAACCACCTTCACCCGCTGGCTTCGGCCGGCGGGTTTTTTCATTCTGTTACAGCTCGGCGACAACCGTCTGGGCATTCCAGTCAATGGACTTCGGTCGTATGTACTTTAAGACTGTGGCCCGAGTGCGGAACAAATACCACAAAGTTCTCTTTTCTTCCGAGTGAGAACTCAAGAAAAGGAGAAAAGCCATGTCTGACGGCCCTACAGTCGTAAACTCTGGTGGTGGCGGAACAGCCGTTGCGATAATCCTTGGCATCATCGCAGTTGTTGCGCTACTATTCTTCACGGGGGTGATAAACATAAATGGGGGCGGAGGTAAGGATGTGAACGTTAGCGTGAACACGCCCAAGGTTGAGGCGCCGTCCGCACCGTCCGTCTCCAAGCCCGCCGCTCCCGCCAAACCGGCACCGGCACCTGCTAACGGGGGCTAGGGCGGATCTTCCTCACAGGCTCCGGCGAAATGCTGGGCCTGTGAGGTCCAGCGGTTCACGTCCCGCGATTCGCCGGTCCCCGCCATCTCTGCCCAGGCGCATTAGCGGAGGCCGAGCGCTTGAGCGGTCTGCCGTGAACCATGGGCCATCGGCGGATGACAAAAAGTCACCGGCGGGGGCAACCTGCCCCAACGGAATAAGGGGCTATATCTTTGGTCCTTTCGGACCAATGCGTTCGGCAGGATGGACCTCGGTCGATTGTGGGCTGGCGGGCAAATCAGACAGTCTCGCGATCGCACCGGCTGATAACCCCAAGCCCCCCGCCCTATCGGTCGGTGCATGCCCGGCTTGCGGACCTCAAAATCCTAACCACAAAAGCGAGCCGGGCTTCAATCCGCGTGCCCGTGCCGAGACGCAATTTGTCGGAAATGTAATGAGGAGTTGGACGGTCTATCACGTCGATTTCAGAGCAGAGGGCAGCAGACCGCTTCTAACTAAAATCGGAAGCGTTGAAGCAGACAATCTTTTGGCGGCGGTGATGAAGGCACAAGCATTGTGGCCCCATGAAAAGTCCATGACCGTCCGCCCGGCTGCAGAAGACAGCCAATCGGCACAGCCGCCGGCCCCACTGCGCGACACCGATTGAACCCAAGGAGCGATCGGGCCGCACGCTTCAGCTCCAGAACCTCGAGATGATCTGGCCACGCCTACGGTGCTACCCGGCGTGTCTCACAAGCGGCGTCATTCTCACGCCTTCCCCCTGCACCACGTGATCGGCGCATCTCGGCCATTGTCGGGAACAGCTGTTGGTGGGAAACTCCCTTTGTCAGCATGGGAGGTCGAAATGCCCAATAGTTTCAAGACCGGAGACGTCGTCAGGCTGAAGTCCGGAGGCCCCGAAATGACCGTCAGCGACGGGGCGGCTTCCGGCACGTATCTGTGCCACTGGTTCAACCGCGAGGGCGACGTCTGGACGCCGCAACATGCAGGTTTCAAGCAGGACCAGTTGGTGGCGGTCGCCCAGCCGAGATAGTCGTCGCCCTCCTGTCCTTAGCAATCCTTCGATCCGGCTGCGCCGGATCCGGTAGGTTGGTGTCGGGTCGAAAAAGACCGACGGATTTTGCTCTGTCTCGCGTTCAATGGCTGAAGCGTGGCCGCCAATGGCCGCGCCCAACCGGAGACGAGAGCATGATCCGCCCAACCATATTCGTCGTTGCCCTTGGCCTGCAGACCGCGGCCGCGGTCGCCCAGACAACGACGCCGGCCCCTGCCCCGCCCCAGACGGCGCCGAGCAGCCCGGCTCCGGCCGCCAAGTCTGACCAACCCAAATCCGGCCTGACGCTGGAAAAGTTCGAGGCGCGCCGGGAAAGGGCGTTCATGCGGGCCGACACAGACAATGACGGCAAGGTCAGCCTCACCGAATGGACCGCTTTCCAGACCACGCGCAAGGCCAAGGGCGATCCGGCCAAATCCTTCGCGCGCATCGACACCAACAAGGACGGTTTCGTCGACAGGGGCGAGCTCGACGCCTTTCTCGCCGAGCGCTTCGCCAGGCTCGACAAGAATAGCGACGGCGTGCTCGGCGCCGACGAGAGGCCGGGCCATAAAACCGCTCCCAATCAGGAGCAATGACCAAGAGGCTATGCCGCACAATGACAGCTGCGAGCGCCCGACGTGATGGGCGCCGATCCGGACGAGGACCTGGTACGCCGCATCGGCGCCGGCGACACCGCCGCGGTGCAGGCGATGGTGGCGCGCAAGCTGCCGCGCATCCTGGCCCTGGCCGCCAGGATGCTTGGCGACCCGGCGGAAGCAGAGGACGTCGCCCAGGAGACTTTCGTGCGCATCTGGCGCCATGCCTCGGGCTGGCGCCAGGGGCATGCACGCTTCGACACCTGGGTCCACCGCGTCGCGCTCAACCTCTGCTACGACCGGCTGCGGCGCCGGCGCGAATGGACGACGGACGAGCTGCCGGAGGTGGCGGACGAGGCGCCGCTTCCCGATGTCATGCCGGGCGACGAAGAGCGCAGGGTCAACCAAGCGCTGCAGCGGATCGCGCCACGCCAGCGCGAGGCCATCGTGCTGGTGTATTATCAGGAGCTGTCCAACATCGAGGCCGCCGGCGCCATGCAGGTCAGCGTCGATGCGCTGGAAAGCCTGCTCGCGCGAGGCCGGCGCTCCTTGCATGCCATGCTCATTGGAAACGATGGCGATGACTGAGACAGCAAAGGCATTGCCGGCGTTGCGGGCAAGGACGTGGGGGGCCAGGTCGGGATGGCGGAAGGGGGAACGGGATGGCTGAGAAGAGAACGAAGGGGCGGATGGATGCCGGGCGCTTCGCTGCACTGGCAGATGCCTATGGCGGCGCCTTGCACCGCTGGCCGCCGGGCGAACAGGCGGCCGCGATGCTGTTTGCCGACACCAACGAGGGCCGAGCTATCCTGGCGCGCGCCGGCAGGCTCGACGCCATGCTCGACCGGCATCGGGTCGAAGCACCCAGCCCGGCGCTCCATCGCGCCATTGTCGCCCGGGCAGCGGCCGAGGTCAGGCAGAGCCGCCGCCGACAGTTCTGGTGGCTGGGCTTCGGGCTTGCGGGTGTCGGGCTGGCCGGCGCCGTGGCCGGCCTCGCGCTGGTGACCGTCGTCAACCCGGATATCCAGCCCGACCACTATGTGATGGATGCCAATGCGACGTCGTTCGGCGATGCCGGTCCCGACGCCGATCCTTACGAGGAAGATCTATGAACCCCCGTCTTGTCGCGGCATCGCTGGTGCTTAACGTCTTTCTGATCGGCGCGCTTGCGGGCGGAGCGGGCTGGCTAATCGGCAAGTCCAATCCGGGCTACTCGCTGGAATCGGCCGGCGGCAGGTTGCCGGCCGCCGACCGCAAGGTCTTCCGCCAGGCGTTGCGCGACGTTCGCCGGCAGTCGCGTGACGTGATCCTCGACGGACAGGCCGCGCGGCGCGAGGCGGCGAACCTTCTGCAACAGCCGACTCTCGACACCAATGCGCTTGCCGCCGCCCTGGAGCGCGCGCGCAATGCCGATCTTACCGTTCGTACCAGGCTGGAACAGCGCATCATCGAATTTGCCGCATCAGGCTCGCCGGAGGACCGCCGGCTGCTGGCGGATGCCTTGTTGCGACGCGCCGGCCGGCAGCCGCCGCCTGCAAAAAAATCGCCATAGGCGGCGACGGAAACGGCGAGCACGCTCCGTTCAAGGGGAAGAGGGACAGGCCTGCGACCGCCTTTGGCGGCAGGTTCTCTTCAACCTCGAAACTTTCGGGAGTATCGCATGAACAGTCTGACAAAATATTCGATCGCGGCTGCCCTCGCCCTCGGCGGAACGGCCGCCGCAAGCGCCGCCTCTGCGATGCCGATCGCACCGGTTGCGCCCTCACCGGCGCTTGTCGAGCACGTCGCCTGGGGCTGCGGCCCGGGCTGGCATCCCAACCACTGGGGCCGCTGCGTGCCCAATCGCCGCGTGATCTATCCCGGCTATTACTATTGGGGCGGACCGCGCGTCTATATCGGCCCGGTCTGGCATCCCTACCATCGCTGGCACCACTGGCGCCGCTGGTAACAATCCTTCACGATGCCGGTGCTGCGGCCGGCATCGTGAGGATCCCCGATGATCCATGAAACCGACGCGATCGGCGTCGGGTCCAACGGAGGCTTTGTTGGCCGCACCGTTTGCAAATTCCGTCTCGCCGGCCCCCGCCCTGGTGGCGCTCAACCGCTTCGGCCTCGGCGCAAAACCCGGCGACGAGTTTGGCAAGATCGCCGCCGATCCGCGCGGCTACCTCGAGGCCGAGCTCAAGCAGCAGAACATCGCGCTCATTTCCCCCGACGACCCACGGAATGCCGGGTTGCTGGACAGCACTGCGGCGATCCAGGCCAGCATGGCGGCAGCCATGGAGCGCAAGGCGGCGCGCGCCGAGGCGGCGGCCGCCGCTATGCAGCCGATGGCAACGGATGATCCAGCCGGCCCGGCCATGGCAAAAGCCAAACCCGCGGTGCCGCGTGTCGAGGCCGATATCTATCGCGACGAAGCGCAGGCCCGGTTCGACAAGGCGCTCACTGCGGCGCCCGGCTTCGTGGAGCGCCTGGTCGGCTTCTGGTCGAACCATTTCTGCGTTTCCGTCGCCAAGGCACCCGTCGTGCGGGCATGCGCCGGCGCCTTCGAGCGCGAGGCGATCCGCCCCTTCGTGCTCGGCCGCTTCGCCGACATGCTTTTGGCCGTCGAGCACCATCCGGCCATGCTGTTCTATCTCGACAACCGGCAGTCCATCGGCCCCGATTCCCGCGCCGGCAAGCGACGCGGACGCGGCCTCAACGAGAACCTCGCCCGCGAGATCCTGGAATTGCACACGATGGGCGTCGGCAGCGGCTATGCCCAGGCCGACGTCACCAGTTTCGCGAACATGCTGACCGGCTGGACGATGGCGGGCCGCGAGGGGCGGCTGGGCGAGCCGGGAAGCTTCGTCTTCAACGCCAATGCGCATCAGCCGGGCCAGGCGGTGCTGCTCGGCAAGACCTATCCCGATGGCGGCATGGGCCAGGCGGAGGCCGCGCTCAACGACATTGCCCGCCACCCGGCCACCGCGCGGCACATCGCCAGCAAGCTTGCCCGCCATTTCATCGCGGACGATCCGCCCGAAGCGGCGGTCGCCCGCCTGGCCACGGTCTTCACCAAGACCGACGGCGACCTGCGAGCGATCGCGTTGGCGCTGGTCGACATGCCAGAAGCCTGGTCGACGCCGCTCACGAAGCTGCGCTCGCCGTTGGACTATGTCGTGGCGCTGCGGCGGGCGGTCGGCGCTACCGCCGGCAACGAACCGCAACGATCGCTCCGCTGGCTGAGCGTGCTCGGCGAACCGTTGTGGCGACCGCCGGGGCCGAACGGCTTTTCCGACCGGACGGACGCATGGGTTTCCGCCGAGGGCCTCAAGACGCGACTGGACATCGCCTGGCAGGCGGCGAAGCAGGCGGACGATATCGGCGATCCAGACGAGATGCTGGCGTCGCTGATCGGCACCTCCGTCTCGGCCGAGACGCGGCAGGCGATTTCCCGCGCGGAGTCCAGGCAGCAAGGCCTGGCGCTGCTGTTGATGGCGCCGGAATTTCAGCGCCGGTAACAGGGATGGAGATGCGGCCATGAGCCTTCTTTGCGAAACCCCCAGCCTGTCCCGGCGCGCGGTGCTGATGACCGGCGGCTCGCTGTTTGCCTGGGCCTATCTGCCGCGCTTCGCGCGCGCAGCCGACAAGCGCGACCCGCGCCTGATTGTCATCGTGCTGCGCGGCGCCCTGGACGGGCTGTCGACCGTCGGGCCGGTCGGCGATCCGGACTATGCCGGGCTGCACGGCGATATCGCGCTTTCGCTCTCAGGCGCCAACCCGGCATTGCCGCTTGACGGTTTCTTCGCCGTCAACCCGGCAATGCCGGTGTTTGCGCGCCTGTTCAAGGCGGGCCAGGCGGCGGTCGTGCATGCGGCGGCGACCGGCTATCGCGACCGCTCGCATTTCGACGGCCAGGACGTGCTGGAAAGCGGCCTGCCGGGCCCTGGCAACGCCACCACCGGCTGGCTCAACCGGGCTTTAGCCAGCCTGCCGGCGGGCGAGCGCGTGGCGAGGCTCGGCGGGCTGGCGGTCGGGCCGTCGACGCCGCTGGTGATCCGTGGCGCCGCGCCCGTGCTCGGCTGGGCACCGCAGGCGCTGCCGACGCCCGGCGATGCGCTGGCGGAGCGTGTGCTCGATCTCTACAACCATCGCGATCCGGTGCTGGCGGCCGCGCTTCAGAAAGGGCTCGATGCCGACCGCATGGCGCTGGGCGACCAACTCGACGGCACGACGATGAAGCCTAAGGGCGGCCTCGACAACGCCGCCGGCATGCGGCAATCGGCGCAAGGCGCGGCGCGGCTGATGGCCGCCGACGACGGGCCGCGCATCGCAGCGCTCGCCTTCGACGGCTGGGACACCCATGTCAACGAAGGCGGCGCCACAGGGCGGCTCGCCAATCTGCTCGGCGGCCTCGACGGGGCGTTCGAGGAGTTCGAGAAGGGGCTTGGCGAGCGTTGGCGCGACACCGCGGTCGTCGCCATCACCGAGTTCGGCCGCACGGCCCGCATCAACGGCACGGTCGGCACCGACCATGGCACCGGCACAGTGGTGCTGCTCGCCGGCGGCGCGATCAAGGGCGGCCGCGTCATCGCCGACTGGCCGGGGTTGAAGCCGGCGCAGCTCTACGAACAGCGCGACCTCGCGCCGACCAGCGATGTGCGTGCGGTGCTGAAGGGGCTGCTGGCCGACCAGTTCGGGCTGTCGCCGGCCGTGCTTGGCGACAAGGTGTTTCCGGAGTCGGCGGCGGTGAAGCCGATGCGGGATCTGGTGGCGTGAGCCGTGAGTTTGCCGGTCAGCGATAGGCTGGCGGCGCCAGTCAGTTCGTCATCCACGGGCGGAGCGGGAGCGAAGCGGACGCGGAGACCCGAGGATCCATTCCGTGACTTTGATCGTGGGTGCTGCTGAGCAGAATTCTGAACCGTGGCAACGCCTGAACGTCACGGAATGGATCCTCGGGTCTGCGCTGCGTCGCTTCGCTCCTTGCTCCGCCCGTGGATGACGAGGCTGAGGAGCCTCGGCCAATCACCAACGCTGGCGCGGAGGTTTCGAACCTGTGCGTGGGACCTTAGCCAAACCGCCCGCGCCGTTGCCAGCGCGGGCATCGACGGCGATCCGAGAGCGATCACCAGCTCCAATAACCGGGGTGCCAGCGGTGGTGGTACCAGAAGCCGGGATGCCAATGGCGCGCCGGCCGTATGATCACGCGGCGGTTCGGCACGCATCTGCCCCTACGGTTCACGTGCCAGCCGGGACCGCAGCGCCAGCCGACGGTTTCGATGGGCAGCGGCGAAGCACCTGGCTTGGCCATCGGCATGGCCTGCGAGCCGGTACTGGACAGCATCAACGTGCCGGCAGCCATGGCGAGAGGCAGAAAGTATTTTGCGAACATGCGTTGTCTCCGTAATTCGTCCCTACCTCCGTGAAACGGAGGACAGGGCCGAATTCCGTCGGAGCGGTGCGGATCACGTCTTCGTTAGCGTGCGGCGTCTTCGTTGAGCGTCGCCACGGTCTTCAGCGCGCCGTCCAGCATGTCGCCTTTCTCGTCCTTCAGCGCCGCCTCGCGCAGGCGGCGGATCCAGTCGGCGGCGTCCTCCCTGCCCTCGAGCATCGGCAGCGCCGACAGCACGCGGTCGAATTTCGACTGGGCGCGGGCGTGGGTGTCGCTGTAGCCCTTGATCAGCCGGCGGCAGTTCAGGATTTCGGTGGCAAGCGCGTAGTCCTGCGGCACATAGCCGAGCGCCAGGCCGTACCAGCGTTCGAGATGTCCTATCTCGACCCTGTGGCGCAGCAGGCGGCGGCGCCAGCGGCGCAGGCCGCCGATGAACCAGAGCATGGCGAAGCCGGTAAAACTGTCGGTGCGGATGTGGCGGCCGCGATTGATGCGGCGGTCGAGGAAGGCGGCGAGTTTTGGGCGGTTCTCGATGTAGCTGCCGAGCCCCGCCGGCAGCGTGCCGCAGAATTCCTCGATGCGCGGATGGAAATATTCGGTGACCTGCAGGACCGAACCTTCCTTGACGCCGACCTCCTTGCGCACTCGCCTGTCTCGCGTCGAGCGTGTCTTCAAATCCGCGACGCGGATCATGTCGTCGTAGCACATGGCGTTGGCGAGATGCTTTGCCGCGGCGATCGACAGCGCGTAGCCGCGCTCCGCATTGTCCAGCGCCACCGCTTTATCCAGCCGGTCGAGATACTCGCCGCCATAGGCGATGTCCTGATAATCGACGACCTTCTTCAGGCCGCGCTCGGCCATGTCGCGCAGCGGTTCCGGCAGCAGCGCGACGCGAGCGACAAGCCCCTGCCAGCCCTTAAGGAGGGTTTCCGGTCCGCTGACCTTCGCCGTTGGCCTGGGCTGGGCAACGGCGGGTTCCGCCGCCGCCTTTTCCCCGGCCGGCGCTGCCGCGATCCCGCGCGCGCGGTCGTAGGCCGCGCCGAAGGCGGCGAGGCTCGGCTTGACGCCACGGCCGCCGGCGCCGATCGCATGCTCGTAAGTTTCGCGGGTGAAGGGCAGCGCGTCGGAGCCGGCCAGCGCACCAAGCAGGCTGGCCGAGATCATGGTGCCGTTGTCGGCGGCGATCTTTTCCATGTCGAAGGCGATGAAGCGCCTGGCCGCCGCTTGCGCCGTCGCGTGCACCTTTTCCGACGAGGCGCGGCCGTCGCCCGGCTCGATCTTTTCCGAGACGGCGGCGATGCGGTGCGAGGACGTGATCAGCGTCGTGCGCTCGGGCGTGACGAAACCGCGGATGATGGCGCGGCCGGCTTCCATCAGCTCGGCCGCGATCAATATGTCGACATCGCCCTGCGAGGGCGACAGCGCGAAGACCGGCAGCCGGCCGGTGTCGCGGGCCATCTCGATATAATAGATCGTGGCGCCGGTGCGCTGCGCGACGCCGGCCACGGAGGTCGATTGGGCGATATAGCCGTTGCGCTCGGCGACGTCGGTGATCCAGTCGGCGAGCACGCCGCCGCCCTGGCCGCCGACGGCGAGCACGGCGAGTTTTATCACCCGCTCGTCGTCAGAGGCGCCCGCCTTCGGGCGCAGGGGAGAAGCCTGGTCAAGCATCGGCGAACATCAAGCGGCGGCTCTCCCGGCGGCGCTGCAGAAGGCCGATCGCGGCGCGGCGCGCGCTTTCTAGGAAACGGTCCCAGCGGCCGGGATTGTGGACGACATCGGCGCGGTAGAAGGATGGGCAGAGCACGGCGGCGTCCGCCACCTCGCCACAATTGCCGCAGCCGACGCAGTTCTGATCGATCGAGGCGACCGGATCGTCGCGCAGCGGATCGTCGAGCGACTTCACCGACAGCGACGGGCAGCCGGACAGCCGCATGCAGGCATGGTCGCCCGTGCAGATGTCCTCGTCGACGCCGAATTTCGGCTTGACCACGCGCTCGCCGCCCTTGATCGCCTTGTCGACCAGCGGCTTCTCGCGGCGCTGGCGGTTGAGCATGCACTCGGACGAGGCGACGATAACCTTCGGACCCTTCTCCTCGGTGGTCAGCGCCTCGCGCAGCGCGGCTTGCATCTTGCCGACATCATAGGTGCGGTCGATGTGGCGCAGCCATTTGACGCCCATGCCCTTCACCGCTTCGTCGATCGGATGCTTGGTCGACTTGGTGCGGTTGTTGGCGCGCGAGGACAGGATGTCCTGGCCGCCGGTGGCGGCGGAGTAGAAATTGTCGACTATGACGATGACGCCGTCATTCTTGTTGAACACCGCATTGCCGATCGAGGAGGTCAGGCCGTTGTGCCAGAAGCCGCCATCGCCGACGAAGGAGATCGAGCGGCGTTTTGCCTCCGGCGAATTGAAGGCGGAGGCCGAGGCCGGCCCGAGCCCGTAGCCCATGGTGGTGGCGCCGAGCTCGAAAGGCGGCATGATCGAGAACAGATGGCAGCCGATATCGGAAGCGATGTGGTGCTTGCCGAGCTCCTGCTCGACAAGCTTCGTCGCGGCGAAGATCGGCCGCTCGGGACAGCCGACGCAGAAGCCCGGAGGCCGTCCGGGAACGACATTGATGAGGTCGGCCGTGTCGACGCCCTCGCCCGCCTTGTTCGGCGCGCGCACCTCGCCCGGCAGCAGATGCGGGGCATTGGCGCGCAGGAAGGAGCCGATGCCGTCGAGCATCACCTGGCCGGTATATTCGCCGGCCATAGGCAGATGTTCCTTGCCGACCAGCCTGGTGCCGCGCCCGGCCTTGTGCAGCATCGCGGCAAAGGCCTGCTCGATATAGTTGGGCTGGCCTTCCTCGACGACCAGCACCGCCTGCTTGCCTTCGCAGAAGGTGAGAAACTCATCGTCGACCAGCGGGTAGACGGCGTTGAGCACGTAAAGCGGCACGTCGGTCTCGCCATAGGTGTCGGCAAGGCCGAGCCGCTGCAGCGCCCGGATGACGGAATTATACATGCCGCCCTGCATGACGATGCCGACCGAGCCATGGTCCGAGCCGAAGATCTCGTTGATCTTGCGGTTTTTGATGAAATCGACAGCCGCCGGCCAGCGCTTGGCGACCTTTTCCTTCTCATGCAGGAAGGAGGCGGGCGGCAGCACGATGCGGCCGGTGTCGCGGCGCGGCGCAGACAGCGCATCGGCGACAGACATTGGCGGGCGCTTGTTGTCCTTGGCGATGAAGTGGCCGTGGACGTGGCAGCAGCGGATGCGCACCTGCAGCATCACCGGCGTATTCGACGCCTCGGACAGCTCGAAGCCGTCCTCGACCGCCTTGACAATCGACGGCAGGTTCGGGCGCGGGTCGAGCAGCCAGACCTGGCTCTTCATGGCGAAGGCGTGGCTGCGCTCCTGCATGATCGAGGAGCCCTCGCCATAGTCCTCGCCGACGATGATCAGCGCGCCGCCGGTGACGCCGCCGGACGCAAGGTTGGCCAGCGCGTCGGAAGCGACATTGGTGCCGACCGTCGACTTGAAGGTGGCGGCACCGCGGATCGGATAATGCACGGAGGCGGCCAGCATGGCGGTGGCGGTTGCCTCCGAGGCGCTCGCCTCGAAATGCACGCCGAGCTCGCCCAGAATGTCCTGCGCGTCGGCCAGCACGTCCATCAGATGGCTGATCGGCGCGCCCTGGTAGCCGCCGACATAGCCGACGCCGCACTGCAAGAGCGCCTTGGTGATGGCGAGGATGCCCTCGCCGGCGAATTCCTCGCCGGCGCCAAGCCTCAGCTTTTCGACTTCCTTGGCAAAAGACCGTTCGGCCATCTCCGCCTCCTTCCGTTGCCGCCTTCCACGGGCGGCGCGTACATCTAGATCTCGTGCTTGCGGATGTTCTTCAGCATTTTTTGCAGCGTCGCGATCAGCGCGGCGTATTCGGCATCGTCGATACCGTCGAACATGGCTTCGAAAGCGTCATGCATTGCGGGCCAGGCGCGCGTGAACAGCGCTCGCCCGTCATCGGTAAGAAAAACATGGCGGATGCGGCTGTCGGTGACGCCCTGCTCGCGCCGCACAAGGCCATGGCCTTCTAGTGTATCGAGCGTGCGGCTCAAGGTCGACTGCTCGATGACCGTATAGACCGAGAGATCGTTGACGGTGACGCCGTCAGCGACCGACAGCACGGCGAGCGTTCGCACCTGCGGGATGGTCAGGCCCTGCTTGCGGAAGTTGTCGCGAAGCGTGGCATTGTAGCGGCCCATGATACGGTTCATCAGATAGGGCGCGAATTGCTGCAGGCCGATCTGGCCGAGGGTGGAGATACGCTGGCGCCTTTCCGGAAGCTTCTGTTCCATCACAGCCTCCCCGCCAGAAGGAAGCCAGAACCGCCGCCAAGGCCGGCGCCTGGATGCGTGGAAGCGCCGATATGGTAGAGGCCTTTGATGCCGGTCTCGTGGTTGCGGCTCGCCTTGAACGGCCGCCACAGGAAGGACTGGTCGATGGTCGACGAGCCGCCATAGGGATCGCCGCCGACAAGGTTTATGTTCATGGCTTCGAGGTCGGCCGGCGAATAGGCGCGACGCGCAATGACCGTCTCGCGGAAACCGTCGATGTGGTTGGCGAGGATCGCTTCGACCCGGTCGGCATAGGCCTCGCGCAGCGCTTCGGTCCAGCGGCCGTCGGCGGGCGTTTCGAGCTTGCCGGCAGCATCACCCCTGATGTGGCGCGGCGCCTCCGGCAGTTGTAGCCAGAGGATCGCCTTGCCCTCGGGGCAGCGCGACGGGTCGAGCACATGCGGCTGGCCGACGCAGATGGTCGGCACTTCCGGCAGCAGGCCGCGCACCGCCTCGTTGCAGGCTTTCGACACGCCATCCAAACCCGGCGTCAAATGCAGCAGCGCCACCTTGTCCAGGCCCTCGCCGCGCCATGCGGGCGGCTTGTCCAGCGCATAGTGGACCTGGAAATTGCCCTTGCCATAGCGATAAACGCGCGTCGCTTCGACGTCGCGCTTCGGAGCCGCGTCGCCGAGCAGGCGGCTATAGAGCTGCGTCGGCGTGACCGAGCAGATGACGCTTTTCGCCGGTGTCAGCACCTCGCCGGAGGCGAGCCGGACGCCGCTGGCGCGGCCGCCGGTCTGGACGATCGAGGCGACGTCGGCGTTGACGCGGATCTCGCCGCCGCGCTCCTTGATCAGCGCCTCGAAGGCGGCAAGCAGGTTCTTGGCGCCACCCTTGACGATCGGTGCGCCGGCCGCCTCCAGCGCGAAGGCGATGACCCTGGCGATCTGGCCGGAGAAGGCGTCCTCCGGCCCGAGCCCGGCATGCAGCACCCACGGCGCCCACAGTGCGCGGAGGATGTCGGATGCGTAGGTCGTTTCCAGCCAGCCGCGCGCGGGCACCAGCGCCTCGCCCATGAAGGCGGCAAGGTTGCGCGGGCCTCGCCGCCAGGCCTCGCCGGCGATGAGCTTGGTCGTCGGATAGGACCACAGTGCGCCGCCGAGCAGGCCGAACAGCAGCCCGGCATTGCGCTCGATGCCGCTGACATCGCCACCGTGGCGGTCGCCGTCGCCGGAGGCGATCCGGTTCAGCGCCGCGATGTTGGCGGCACGGTCGGTGGTGAGCACGGCATGGCTGCCGTCGGGCGTGAGCACGCCTGTCGGCGTGGCGGTGTGGCAAAACTCCAGCCCGTGCCGCGCAAGGTCCTTGCCGAGCGCGGCGAAGGCCGGCGAGGTGATGAACAGCACGAAGGTCGTGGCCATCACATCATGGACGAAGCCTGGCGCCGTGATCTCCTCGGTGCGCATACAGCCGCCGATGCGGTCGTTGCGCTCGAGCACGAGCACCTTGGCGCCTTTGGCGCCTAGCATCGCCGCGCAGACCAGGGCGTTGATGCCGCTGCCGACGATGATGTGATCGGGGGCGGTCATTGGAGGCTCGCGGGTACGAGGGCGTCAATCGCGCGAAGCCGAGTTCCTTCGCGCCCCCCTCTGTCCTGCCGGACATCTCCCCCTCTAGGGGGGAGATCAGCAGTTTTGGCGCCCCACATCGTGCTGCGACATGGGAGATTGGCAGTTTTGGCGCCCCACATCGTGCTGCGACGTGGGAGATTGGCGAAAGCGGGGGTGACATCCAATCTCCCCCCTAGAGGGGGAGATGTCCGGCAGGACAGAGGGGGGCGCCGTAGAGCGCTGGCCTTGCCAGGCTGCCGCCCTCTCGCTGTCATCACTCCATCGCCCGCAAGCATGATCTTCTCCCGAAGACCGTCGCCTCGCCTATTTGCCCGGCACCAGCGCCAATGCCCGGATCGGGCTGCCGGTGCCGTGCTCGATCTTGAGCGGGGCGGCGATCAGGATCGCGCCCTTCGGCGGCAGCTGGTCGAGATTGCAGAGGCTGGCCAGGCCATAACGGTTGGCCTTGTGCATCAGCGTGTGGGCCGGGAACGGCGGCTCCATGCCGCCGGCCTTGCCGGCGTCGGTACCGATCGTTTCCGAGCCCCAGCCCTTGATGTCCTTGGCTATCAGGAACTGGATGGCCTCGGCCGTCGGGCCCGGCGTGTGCGGGCCGGTCTCGTTGGCATTGAGGAACTCGGCTTCCGAGCCGTTGCGCTTGTACCAGTCGGTGCGCATCACAACCCACTCGCCGGGGTTGATGGCGCCGTGCTTGGCTTCCCAGGCCTTGATGTGGTCGACGGTGAGCAGGAAATCGTGATCGGCGGCCGCTTCCTTCGAGCAGTCGATGACGTTGACCGGTCCGATGAAATTCTGCGCCGGAATGGTGTCGGTGGCGCCGTCCGGATAATCCTTGCCGGTGATCCAGTGCTGCGGGGCATCGAAATGCGTGCCCGAATGCTCGCCGAGCTTCAGCCAATTCCATGCCCACCACGGGCCGTTCTTGTCGTATTTGGAGATCTCGTGGATCTCGACTTTCGGCGTGTCGACGGCGAGTTCCGGCGGTAGCTTGATCAGCGGCGTGTTCGGCCCGAGCGGCGCCGTCAGATCGACCACCTTGATGGCGCCCGAAAGCAGCTGGCCGGCGACCTCGCCGAGGAGTTCTTGCGTGTCCATGGTCTTTTGTTCCCTCTTGTTCGTGACCTTCAAGGCTCGTTGCGGCCCTTAATATACCTACTAGACGAAAACATATGCATCTGCAATTATCTTTAAGCATAAAGCATTTTTGGGGCAGGGCGTGAGCGAGTTCGACGCCATCTTTGTCGGGGCGGGCCACAACAGTCTGGCATGCGCCGCGCATCTGGCGCTCAAAGGCTGGAAAATAGCGATTTTCGAACGCAGCGAGGCAATCGGCGGCGCGGTACGGACCGCCGAGTACACGCTTCCCGGTTTCCGGCACGATTTCGGCGCGATGAATTTGAGCCTCTTCGCCGGCTCGGCCTTCCGCCGGAAATATGCAAATGAATTGAAAAGCCACGGACTGGAATTCGCGCCCGCGGCCGATTGTTTCGCCAGCGCCTTCCCGGACGGCAAATGGTTCGGCGTCAGCAACGACCTCGAAAGGACCGCATCGCGGTTGGCCGCCTTCTCCGCGGCGGACGCGGCCACATGGCGGAAACTGGTCGCCGCCTTCCCGGGTGAGGCCGAACATCTGTTCCGCCTGCTGGGTTCGCCGATGAGCGCAAGGGCGCTGGCCGGCACAGGCTGGAATCTCTGGCGCAAGAAGGGTTTTTCCGGCGCGCTCGATACGGCTCGATTGCTGTTGTCATCGCCGCGCGCGTGGCTCGAGGAGAATTTCGAGACGCCGCATGTGCGCACGACACTTGCGGCCTGGGGCATGCATCTGGATTTCGCGCCCGACATCGCCGGCGGCGCCGTGTTCCCTTACCTGGAATCGATGGCCAACCAGAGTTTCGGCATGGTGCTCGGCAAAGGCGGCGCCGATACCATCATCCTGGCGCTTGCCGGCATGCTCAAGGCGGCTGGCGGCAAGATCATAACAGGCGCGGAGGTCGCGGAGATCATGGTCGCCGGCGGCAGGGCGACCGGCGTTCGGCTGGCATCCGGAGAAACCCATGCTGCAAGCAAGGCGGTCATTGCCGGCGTCGCACCCAAGGCGCTGGCGGGCGGGCTGCTGCCCAACGGTTCTGGCGACGCCGGCTTCGATGCGGCGATGAAGACATTCCGCCACGCGCCGGGCACGATGATGATCCATCTGGCGCTGGACGACCTGCCCGACTGGAGCGCCGGCGCCGAGCTTCGCCAGTTCGCCTATGTGCATCTGGCGCCGTCGCTCGACGCCATGTCGCGCGTCTATCAGCAGGCGATCGCTGGCCAACTGCCGGAGCAGCCGGTGCTGGTCGTCGGCCAGCCGACGGCCGTCGATCCGTCGCGCGCGCCGCCAGGCAAGCATGTGCTGTGGGTGCAGGTGCGCATGTTGCCGGCCGAAATCCTTGGCGATGCCGAGGGCAAGATCGCGCCGGCGCACTGGGATGCGGTCAAGGATGCCTATGCCGAGCGCGCTCTCGACATCATCGAGAGCTATGCGCCGGGATTGCGCAAAAAGATTCTCGGCCGTGCGATCTTCTCGCCGGTCGACCTCGAGCGCGAGAACCCGAACCTCGTCGGCGGCGACCAGATCTGCGGCAGCCATCACCTGGCGCAGAATTTCCTCTTCCGTCCGGCGCGGGGCTTCGCGCGCTGGAACACGCCGGTCTCGAACCTCTTTCTCACCGGCGCGGCGACATGGCCCGGCGCCGGCACGGGCGCAGGTTCCGGCTTCATGCTCGCCCAACAGCTGGGAGGGAACTAGAGCATGATCCCGAACCGAAGGTCAGCGAACGCAAAAGTGCGAACCGGTTTTCGGAGAAAGATCATGCTCCAATAAAGAGCTACAATTCCGGGAATGGACAAGGCGCGGTTGCCCACCACCGAACGAAAACGCCGCGCAAATTAAAGACAACCAACAAGGGGAACGACCATGACCATCAACCGACGTGACTTGCTTGGGTATGGCGCAGCGGCGCTCGGTGCCGCCACGTTTGGCCTGCCGAGGGCGGCAAAGGCGGCGGACGAACTCACCATCGCCTACAATGTCAACCTGCCCTCGTGGGATCCGACGACCGGACCCTCGGCAGTCAATCCGACCATCCAGGGCCTTTATCAATCGGTGTTTGACCAGATCATCGGACAGAAGCCCGATCTATCCTTCACGCCGGGCCTGCTTACCGAATGGGGCTGGAACGACGACCGCACCAAGGTGACGATGACGGTGCGTGACGGCGTGAAATGGCATGACGGCTCGCCCTTCACGGCCGAGGACGTGGTGTGGTCGCTGCAGCGGGCCGGCGACGAGAAGACCGGGAATCCGATCCAGTTCGTCTGGAAGAACGTGAACAACTTCAAGATCGACGGCAACAAGATCACCGGCGACGTGGTGCAGTTCGACCCGGTCTATTTCAAGTGGATGTCGTTCCTGACCGGCTACATCCTGCCGAAGGCCTATTACGAGAAGGTCGGCGCGGAAGGCTTCGAGAAGGCGCCGATCGGCACCGGTCCCTATATGGTCGACAAGTTCGAGCGCAATGCGTTCCTGCGGCTGAAGGCCAATCCACATTATTGGGGCACCAAGCCCGCCTTCGAGAACGTGACGATCAAATTCGTCACAGACGCGGCAAGCCGCGTCGCCGAGATCGAATCCGGCTCGTCGCAGGTGACGCTCGAAATCCCCTATGAGGAATATGACCGGCTGATTGCCAAGGACGGGCTTGCCGGCTCGATCAAGAATGTTTCCGACATCGGCATGATCTTCTTCAACGACATCGAGGCGATGCTGGACAAGAACGTCCGCCAGGCCGCCGTGATGGCAGTGGACAAGGAGCTTCTGGTCAAGCGGCTGCTGCGCGGCTACGGCCAGCCGATCGCGACGCTGGAGACGCCGGAATACGCCGCCTTCGATCCATCGATCAAAGTCGAGCACAATCCGGAGAAGGCCAAGGAGCTGCTCGCCGCCTCCGGCTATTCGCCCAAGAAGCCTGTCAAGTTTACCATCCAGACGACCAAGGGCTTCAAGCCCAAGGACTACGAGATGATCCAGGCGATCGTCGGCATGTGGCGCAAGGTCGGCATCGAGGCCAATATCGAGGTCTACGAGATCGCCAAGCATTACGAGCTGCGCGCCGCCGACAAGCTGGCTCCGGCCGCTTTCTACAACTGGGGCAACTCGATCGGCGACCCGACCACCTCGACCGGCTTCGCCATGTATGGCCCAAGCCCGCATTCGGTTTGGGACAGCAAGGACCTTGTCGACATGATCAACCCGTTGTGGGGCGAGAAGGACGAGACCAAGCGCATCGCCGGCTGGAAGGCCGTCGACAAATACATCGCGGAGCAGGCCTATGTGCTGCCGCTGATCCAATATGCGCAGCCGATCGTGCATTCGAAGAAGGTGAATGTCGTGCAGCATGTGTCCGGCGCGCTGCTGCCGGCGCTGATGACCCCGGCCGCCTGATCAACGGTTCTGGATTGCCGCGCGCCGTCCGCAAGACGGCGCGCATTTTCATCCGGACATATGGGCGCATGCTGCTGCAAAGATTCCTCGTTCGTCTTTTGACGATGCTGGTGACGCTGTTCGGGGTCGCCGTCGTCGTTTTCGTCGTCATCCGCGTCGCGCCCGGCGATCCGATCGCGATGATGCTGCCGCCCGGCGCCAGCGATGACGACATCTCCCGGCTGCGCTCGCTCTACGGGCTCGACAAGAGCATCGTGCAGCAATTCTTCATCTGGCTCGGCGGCGTGCTGCATGGGAATTTCGGCACGTCAATATCATTGCGTCAGGACGTGCTCGGCCTCGTCTTCAACCGGCTGCCGGCCACGCTGGAGCTCGCGACCGTGGCGCTGCTGATGGCGATCGCGATCGGCACTACCGCCGCGATCCTCGGCGCGCGCTCACGCGGCACGGCGATAGAGGCCGGCATCGACGTCGCCAGCGGCGCGACGCTCTCCATCCCCGATTTCCTCTGGGGCCTAGTGCTGATTCTGCTGTTCGGCGTGCTGGTCCCCGTCTTCGACATTTCCGGCCGCGTGTCGCCGCAGCTCGATTTGCCCTTCGCCACCCAGTTCTACTTGGTCGAGAGCATCCTCAGGCTTCGTTTCGACCTGACATGGGACCTGTTGAAACACATGCTGATGCCGGCCGTCGCGCTGGCGCTGCCGCTGGCGGCGATCATCGCCCAATTGCTCAAACAGTCGCTGAAGGAAGTGCTCGATCTCGACTATGTGGTGCTGGCGCGCGTGAAAGGTTTTTCGGAGACACAGGTGATCCTGCGCGAGGCGCTGAAGAACGCGGCGCTGCCGACGCTGACGCTGGTCGGCGTTCAGTTCACCTTCCTTATTGGCGGCACCGTCATCGTCGAGCGGCTGTTTTCCTATGAAGGCCTCGGCAACATGGCGATCGACGCCGTCATCAACCGCGACCTGCCGCTGATCCAGGGCATCGTGCTGGTGTTCGCGCTGCTCTTCGTGCTGATCAACCTCGCCGTCGACATGACATATGCGCTGCTCAACCCGAGGCTGCGCCATGGATGAGGCGCGCATCGCCCGACGCGGTTTGGCTCCGAGGCTGTGGCTGGCCGGCGGCTGGCTGCTGCTGGCGCTGCTCGCGGCGATCTTCGCGCCATTGATCGCGCCGCAGGACCCGCTGGCGCAGGATTTGATGCTGGAGCGCCTGCCGCCCTTCTGGCTGGACGGCGCCGAGCCCGGCTATTGGCTGGGCACCGACAGCCTGGGACGCGATCTGTTGTCGCGGCTGATCTTCGGCGGCCGCATCGCCTTCATCGTCGCCTTCGCGGCGGCGACGTCCGCCTGCCTGCTCGGCTCCGCGCTAGGGTTGATCGCCGGCTATTTCGGCGGCTGGCCCGACCGCATCATCTCGCGCATCGTCGATGTCTGGATGGCCTTCCCGCCGGTGCTGTTCGCGATCCTGCTGGTAGCGGTGCTGGGCACCGGCTTGAGTTCCGTCATCCTTGCGATTGCGATCATTGACTGGACGCGCTTCTGTCGGGTGATCCGCGCCGAGGCGATGAGTCAGGCGCGCATGGATTATGTCGAGAGCGCGCGCATTGCCGGCTATGGCCGCATGGGCATCATGCTGCGCGAAGTGCTGCCCAATGTGCTGCCGTCGGTGATGGCGCTGCTGTCGCTCGAAATGGGCATCGCCGTGATCGTCGAGGCGATCCTCTCCTTCGTCAATCTGTCGATCTCGACCGACGACCCGACCTGGGGCAGCATCATCGCCGAGGGTCGGCTGTCGATCCATCAGGCCTGGTGGGTGCTGGTGTTCCCGCTGATCACGCTGATCCTGACAGTGCTCTCCTTCAGCCAATTCGGCGAAGCGCTGAAGGCGCGCTTCGATCCGGTGCTGCGATGAGCGCGTGCCTGGAAATCCGCGGTTTGAGCGCCGTGCTGCCCAACGGCCAGCGCGTGCTGCGCTCCGTGTCGCTCGTCGTCCAGCCGGGCGAGGTGCGCGCGCTGGTCGGCGAAAGCGGCGCCGGCAAGACGATGATCGGCAAGGCGGTGCTCGGCGTGCTGCCGAAAAGCGTGCGCATCGTCGAAGGCGAGATGCTGATCGAGGGCGAGGACCTCGGCCGCCTCGATGCCAAGGCGCGGCGGACCTTGATCGGCGCGCGCACGGCGCTGATCCCGCAGGATCCGCTCACCGCGCTCAACCCGTCGCGCCGCATCGGCCCGCAGATGACCGACCGGCTGGTGCGCATCCTCGGCTGGAGCGGCGAGAGGGCGGGCCAGCGCATATGGCAGTTGCTCGACGAGGTGCAAATCCGCGATCCCGAGCGCGTGCTGAAGAGCTATCCGCATGAATTGTCCGGCGGTATGCGTCAGCGTGTGCTGATCGCGGCGGCTTTCGCGGCGGAGCCCCGATTGATTGTCGCGGACGAGCCGACGACGGCGCTGGACGTAACGGTGCAAAAACAGATCCTGCGGCTCATCGCGCAACTGCAGCGCGATCATGGCACGGCGATCCTGTTCGTCACCCATGACCTCGGCGTGGTTGCCAAGATCAGCCAGAAAGTGTCGGTGCTCTATGCCGGCAAGGTGGTCGAAGAGGCCGAGACCGAGGCGCTGTTTGCGGCACCGCAGCACCCCTATACGCGCGCGCTGATGGCGGCGACACCGCGCTACACCGACCCATACGCCTCGCTGAAGCCGGTGGACGAAAACGTGCTTGCCGGATTGGCCGTAGAGATCGCCGCCGCCGACAAGGACTGGAGGTCCGGCCATGGTTGAGCCGCTGATTTCCGTGCGCGGGCTGAAGGTGGCGCTGCCCGACATGACTCGCAAGCCGATGATCGGCCGCGCGCCGCTGGCCGAAATCCTGAGAGGGCTCGACTTCGACCTGCCAAAGGGATCTGTCACCGGCATTGTCGGCGAGTCCGGCTCGGGCAAGTCGACGCTCGGTCGCGCGCTGGTCAGGCTGATCGAGCCTAGCGCGGGTTCCATCGGCTTCGAGGGGCGCGACATCAGCCGTCTTTCGGAAACCGAGCTCAGGCCGCTGCGCCGCGACCTGCAGATGATCTTCCAGGATCCGATGTCTTCGCTCAACCCGCGCCACACGATCTTCAACATCATCGCCGCACCCTTGCGGCAGAACGGCCTTGGCGACCGGCTGAAGGAACGCGTCGCGGAAGCGCTGCAGCGCGTCGGCCTGCCGCAGAATTTTGCCAGCCGCTACCGCCACGAATTGTCGGGCGGCCAGCGGCAGCGTGTCGGTATCGCACGAGCGCTCGCGCTATCGCCGAAATTCGTGCTGGCCGACGAGATCGTCTCCGGCCTCGACGTCTCGACGCAGGCGCAGATCCTGACGCTGCTGGAAAAGCTGGCGGCCGAGATGGGGCTGACGGTGGCCTTCATCAGCCACGATTTGTCGGTGATCCGGCGGCTTTGCCAGCAGGTCATCGTGATGCGCGAAGGCAGGATCGTCGAGGCTAGCGCCACGGACGCGCTGTTCGAGAACCCGAAGGAGACTTACACGCGCGACCTGCTCGCCGCCATTCCGCTGCCGGAAATCGACCCGGACTGGCTGCGGCCCAAGGCGTCGGCATGACGTGAGTTTTGATCCGCACGCCGACCAGCGGGCCTCGGATGTGCGCAAGGACAAGTCAGCCCGCCAACGGAGGGTGACATGAAATACGTAATCCAGGCGGCGATCCTCGCGGTCTCTTTGTTCGGCGCAATGGGAGTGGCTTCCGCGGATTCAATCCCCGGCATGCGCGGGCACGACCACACCGGCATCACCGTGCCCGACATGAAGCAGGCCGTCGACTTCTTCACCAATTTCGTCGGTTGCAAGAAGGCGATGTCGTTCGGGCCGTTCGCCGACGACAAGGGCACCTTCATGCAGGACCTGCTTGGCGTCGATCCCAAAGCGGTGATCGAAGAGATCACCATGGTTCGCTGCGGCTACGGATCGAACATCGAGCTGTTCAAATATACCGCGCCCGACCAGAAGGATTTGACACCGAAGAACAGCGATATCGGTGGCTTCCACATCGCCTTCTATGTCGACGACGTCGCCGCCGCGAAAACCTATCTCGAGGCCAAGGGCGTGAAGACCCGGATGGGGCCGCTGCCGGTAAAGGAAGGGCCGGCTGCAGGCCAGACCATCCTCTATTTCCAGGCGCCGTGGGGGCTGCAGCTCGAGGCGATCAGCTACCCCGAAGGGATGGCGTATGAAAAGGGCGCCGAGACGGTGCTGTGGAGCCCAAAGGATCCGACCAAGTGACTAATCAAACAGGCTGGCGTCGATCATTCAATTATAAAACTTTAAGCTTGAAATAATGGCCGGCCAGCGCGATACTGACAGTTGGGTCGCCGGCTTGCCGGCGTTCCCGATGCTTTAGAGCGTTTCATGCAATTCCGGACGGAAAACCGTTACGCGCTTTTCCTGGAATTGCCCTAGAGGAGATCGCAAGACATGAAGGTTGCGGTTCTCGGCGGCGGACCAGCCGGCCTCTATTTTGCCATCTCGCTCAAGCTGCGCGATGCCGCGCATGAGGTGACGGTCTATGAGCGCAACCGCGCCGACGACACGTTCGGATGGGGCGTGGTTTTGTCGGCGGAGACGCTGGAGAACCTGACCAGGAACGACCCGGTCAGCGCCGTCTGGATCAAGAAGCATTTCGCCTATTGGGACGACATCGCCGTCATCCATGACGGCGTGCGCACGGTTTCTTCCGGCCATGGCTTTTGCGGCATCGGCCGCAAGCGGCTCCTGATCCTCTTGCAGCGGCGCGCCCGCGAGCTCGGCATCAAGATGATGTTCGAGACCGATATTTCCGACCCGAAACCCTTTATGGAAACGCATGACCTGGTGGTCGCCGCCGACGGGTTGAACTCTAAATCCCGCGCCACGTTCGCCGACGTCTTCAAGCCGGACATCGACACCCGCAAATGCAAGTTCGTCTGGCTGGGCACCACGCAGAAATTCGACGACGCCTTCACCTTCATCTTCGAGAAGACCGAGCATGGCTGGGTGTGGGCGCATGCCTACCAGTTCGACAGCGAGACCGCGACCTTCATCGTCGAATGCAGCGAAGCGACCTGGGCTGCGTTCGGCTTCGGCCAGATGACGCAGCAGGAATCGATCGCGGTCTGCGAACGCATTTTTGCAAAGCATCTCGGCGGCCACCCGCTGAGGACCAACGCCAACCACATTCGAGGTTCGGCGTGGATCAACTTCCCGCGGGTGCTGTGCGAGCGCTGGTCGTACAAGAACCTGGCGCTTATGGGGGATGCGGCGGCTTCAGCGCATTTCTCGATCGGCTCCGGCACCAAGCTGGCGCTGGAGAGCGCGGTGGCGCTCGCCGACTATGTCGAGTCCGAGCCGGACCTCGATGCGGCCTTCCGCAAATATGAGGATGCGCGACGCACCGAGGTGCTGAAGCTGCAATCGGCGGCACGCAATTCGCTGGAATGGTTCGAAGAAGTCGAACGATATCTCGGGTTGGATCCAGTTCAGTTCAACTATTCGCTGCTGACCCGCTCGCAGCGAATCAGCCACGAAAACCTTCGCCTGCGCGACGCCGAATGGCTGGCGGGCGCCGAGGAGTGGTTCCAGCGCAAGGCCGGCGCCGGCGGCAACAGCTTACGCCGCGCGCCGATGTTCGCGCCGTTCAAGCTGCGCGACATGGCGCTCACCAACCGCATCGTCGTCTCGCCGATGGCGCAGTACAAGGCGGTCGACGGCTGCCCGACCGACTGGCATTTCGCCCACTATGCCGAGCGCGCCAAGGGCGGCGCGGGGCTCGTCTATATCGAGATGACCTGCGTCAGCCCGGAAGGGCGCATCACGCCTGGATGCACCGGTTTCTACAAGCCTGAACACGAGGTTGCCTGGAAGCGGCTGGTCGATTTTGTCCATGCCGAGACCGAGGCAAAGATCTGCGCCCAGATCGGCCATTCCGGCGCCAAGGGCTCGACCCGGGTGGGCTGGGAAGGAACCGACGTGCCGCTGCCGGACGGCAACTGGCCGGTGATGGCGCCTTCGGCCGTGCCATGGTCGCCGAAGAACCAGGTGCCGAAGGCGATGGACCGCGCCGACATGGATCTGGTTCGCGATCAGTTCGTCGCCTCGGCCGAGATGGCCAAACGCTGCGGCTTCGATATGCTGGAGATCCATGCCGCGCATGGCTACCTGCTGTCAGCCTTCATCACGCCGCTGACCAATCGCCGCACCGACGACTATGGCGGCTCGCTGGAAAACCGCATGCGCTATCCGCTGGAAATCTTCCATGCGGTGCGCGCAGTGTGGCCGGCCGAGAAGCCGATCTCGATGCGCATTTCGGCCAATGACTGGGTCGGCATCGAAGGGGTGACGCCGGCCGACGCGGTCGAGATCGCCAGGCTGCTGCATCAGGCCGGCATCGATCTCTGCGACGTGTCGGCCGGGCAGACCACCATCGCCGCCAAGCCGGTCTATGGCCGCATGTTCCAGACGCCGTTCTCCGACCGCATCCGCAACGAGGTCGGCATGGCGACGATGGCGGTCGGCAACATCTATGAGCCGGACCATGCCAACTCGATCCTGATGGCCGGCCGCGCCGATCTGGTGGCGCTGGCCAGGCCGCATCTCACCGATCCGTACTGGACCCTGCATGCGGCGGTGACGCTCGGCGACCGCGGCGTCAAATGGCCCGATCCCTATCTGCCGGGACGCGACCAGATCTACCGCCTGGCCGAGCGGGAAGCGGCTGCGGGGCTCAAAGTATGAGCGCCGTGCGCGAAATTGCCGGCAAGCACGCGCTGGTCACCGGCGGCGGCTCCGGCGTCGGCAAAGCCATTGCGCAAGCACTGGCGGCAGAAGGTGTGGCCGTCACCATATGCGGGCGGCGCGAAGCGACGCTGGCTGAGGTTACAAAGGAAAACGACCGCATCTTTGCCGTCACCGCCGATGTCACGAACGAGGCCGCCATGGCTAACGTGTACCAGAAGGCGGAAACCGCACGCGGACCCTTCGACATCGTCGTGGCCAACGCCGGCATGGCGGGCAGCGTGGCGGCGCACAAGACCGCGCTGGCCGACTGGCAGCGCACGCTCGACGTCAATCTCACCGGCGCGTTCCTGACCGTGAAGCCGGCGCTCGCCGGAATGCTCGCGCGAAAGACAGGCCGGATCATTTTCATTGCCTCGACCGCGGGCCTCAAGGGTTATGCCTATGTCGCACCTTACGTCGCGGCCAAGCACGGCGTTGTCGGCCTGATGCGGGCCTTGGCTGCCGAGACCGCCAAATCCGGTGTCACCGTGAATGCCGTGTGCCCGGGCTTCGTCGAAACCGAGATGCTTGAGGAGTCCGTCCAGCGCATCGTCGAGAAGACCGGACGTTCCACCGACGAGGCGCGCGCGAGCCTTGCGGCGACGAACCCGCAAGGGCGTTTCATCGAGCCGGAAGAAGTCGCGGCGGCGGTGCTTTGGCTGTGCAGCGACGCCGCGCGGTCGATCACCGGGCAGGCCATTTCGATTTCGGGAGGCGAGACATGGTAGCGGGACCGACTTCCGCCGGACCGGGCAAGGACAGGCTGCGGCTGTGGATACGCCTGCTGCGCGCCTCGCGCACCATCGAGTCGGAGCTGCGCGAGCGTTTGAAGAAGGAGTTCGACACCACGCTGCCGCGCTTCGACGTGATGGCGGCGCTCTACCGCTCGCCGGAAGGCATGCTGATGAGCGACCTGTCGCGCTTTCTGCTGGTGTCGAACGGCAATGTGACGGGCATCGTCGACCGGCTGGTGTCCGAAGGGCTGGTGACGCGGGCGCGCCGCAATGGCGACCGCCGCACCTCGATGGTACGGCTGACCGAGGAAGGCTCGAAGTCTTTCGCCGCGATCGCCGCCGCGCATGAGAATTGGGTCGGCGAGCTGCTCGGCAATGTCAGCGAGGACGAGGCGCGGCAGCTGACCGGCATGTTGAAATCGTTCCGCAGCAATTGGGAGGGACGCGAATGAGCGCCATGGCCAAGCTCAAGCCGAAGCACTTCCTCTGGCAGGTCGAAGGCAAGGTCGCGAAGATCCGGCTCGACCGGCCGGAGCGCAAGAACCCGCTGACCTTCGACAGCTATGCCGAGCTGCGCGACACGTTTCGCGAGCTCGTCTATGCCGACGACGTCGATGCCGTGGTGTTCCTGCCCAATGGCGGCAATTTCTGTTCGGGCGGCGATGTCCACGACATCATCGGGCCGCTGGTCAAGATGGACATGAAGGCGCTGCTCGCCTTCACGCGCATGACCGGCGATTTCGTCAAGGCGATGCTCAACTGCGGCAAGCCGATCATCGCGGCCGTCGACGGCGTCGCGGTCGGCGCCGGCGCGATCATCGCCATGGCCTCCGATATCCGCATCGCCACGCCGGAGGCAAAGACCGCCTTCCTGTTCACCCGAGTCGGGCTGGCCGGCTGCGACATGGGCGCCTGCGCGATCCTGCCGCGCATCATCGGCCAGGGCCGCGCCGCCGAACTGCTCTACACCGGCCGCACCATGAGCGCCGCCGAAGGCGAGCGCTGGGGGTTCTACAACCGGCTGGTCGAACCGGCGGCGCTGGAGGCCGACGCGCTCGACATGGCCGCGCGCATCGTCTCCGGCCCGACCTTCGCGCATGGCATCACCAAGACGCAGCTTAACCAGGAATGGTCGATGGGCCTCGAGCAAGCGATCGAGGCGGAAGCGCAGGCACAGGCGATCTGCATGCAGACCGGCGATTTCGAGCGGGCGTACAAGGCGTTCGCCGCGAAGGAAAAGCCGGTGTTCGAGGGGAGTTGAGGATGGGTGTGTTCTTGGAGAGGTTGGCGGGACAGCGCCCCCCTCTGGCCTGCCGGCCATCTCCCCCTCTAGGGGGGAGATTGGATGTCGCCCCCGCTTTCGCCAACCACCAACGACGCAGGATTGAGCGGGACGCCAAAACTGCCAATCTCCCCCCTAGAGGGGGAGATGTCCGGCAGGACAGAGGGGGGCGCCGTAGAGCGCAACGCCCTAAGCACTGCGGAGGTGCAAATGCCTGACCGCACCTTCCTCTCGTGGCCCTTCTTCGAAGATCGCCACCGCCAACTTGCCGAGCGTCTCGAAGCCTGGTGCCAACAAAACCTTCCCGTCGACCACCACGATGTCGACGCCGCCTGCCGCGATCTCGTGGCGATGCTCGGCCGCGACGGGTGGCTGAAGCCGACGGCGCTCGACCCGGCCAAACCCGGACCGCTCGATGTGCGCACGCTCTGCATCACGCGCGAGACGCTTGCCCGCCACGACGGACTCGCCGATTTCGCCTTCGCCATGCAGGGGCTGGGCACCGGCGCGATCACGCTGTTCGGCACGCCGGACCAGCAGCGCTGGCTGGAGAAGACGCGGACCGGCCAAGCGATCTCCGCCTTTGCGCTCTCCGAGCCACGCTCGGGGTCGGATGTCGCCAATATGGAAATGACCGCTGTCCGCGAAGGCGGCGACTATTTGCTCTCGGGCGAAAAGACTTGGATCTCCAATGGCGGCATCGCAGACCTCTACGTGGTGTTCGCCCGCACCGGCGAGGCGCCCGGCGCCAAGGGGATTTCCGCTTTCGTCGTGCCGGCGGAGACGAAGGGGCTCAGCGTCGCCGAGCGGCTCGAGGTCATCGCCCCTCACCCTCTGGCGCGGCTCTCCTTCGATAATGTCCGCATTCCGGCTTCCGGCCTGATCGGCGAGCCGGGTGACGGTTTCCGCGTCGCCATGTCGGTGCTCGACGTGTTCCGCTCGACGGTCGGCGCGGCGGCCCTCGGCTTCGCGCGGCGCGCGCTGGACGAAAGCATCAAACGCGCGGCCGAGCGAAAACTGTTCGGCGCGCCGATGGCGGAACTGCAGATGGTGCAGGGTCACCTCTCCGACATGGCGCTGGATGTCGACGCGGCTGCGCTCCTCATCTACCGCGCCGCCTGGACCAAGGACATGGGCGCCGCGCGGGTGACGCGCGAGGCCGCGATGGCCAAGCTCTTCGCCACCGACAAGGCGCAGGAGGTGATCGACAAGGCGGTGCAATTGCATGGCGGCGATGGCGTCCGCAAGGGACACATCATCGAGAGCCTCTATCGCGAGATCCGGGCGTTGCGCATCTATGAGGGCGCCTCGGACGTGCAGAAGGTGGTCATCGCCAGGCAGGTGATGGGCGGGGCGTGACAACGAGTTTGAACCAGGGGGAACTGGACATGCACACCATCCTGCAGCCGGAAGGCTGGGCCAAACCGATCGGCTACGCCAATGGTGTGGCCGCGCATGGCCGGCTCGTCTTTATCGGCGGCCAGGTCGGATGGAATGCCGCATGCCGGTTCGAGACCGACGACTTCGTCGGCCAGGTGCGCCAGACGCTCGCCAACATCGTTGCCGTGCTCGCCGAAGCCGGCGGCGAGCCGCAGCACATCACCTCGATGACCTGGTACTTTACCGACAAGGCCGAATATGTCGGCAACCTCAAGGGCATCGGCGAGGCCTATCGCGACGTGATCGGCCGACACTTCCCGGCGATGGCGGCGATGCAAGTGGTGGCGCTGGTCGAGGACCGTGCCAAGGTTGAGATTCAGGCGACGGCTGTTATCCCCGAGTAGTTACTCGCGAAGCCCGGCCTGCCGCAGCAGCGGCAGAACATGGTCGCAGAAATAGGGCAGTTCCTGGGTGTAGTTGACGAAGGACAACGCGATGCCCTGATAACCATGCCCGGCGATGGCGACCATATCGGCGGCAATCTTTTCAGGGGTTCCGATCAAAGGATAAGTGCCGGCGCCGCCGGCAAAGCGCTGCCGATAGAGATCATAGGCGTGCGGATCGTGCGACTGGGAGAATTCCTTCTTGCCGGCCATATGGGCGTCGACGGCTTCGTGATCGGCCATCGTGACGGCGTAGCGCGTGTAATAGGCCTGCGCCTCTTCCACCGTCGGGCGGCAGACGACATGCGCAACCGTATAGACGCCGACATCGCGGCCCGCCTTGTCGGCGCGCTCACCGATGTCGGCGACATGCTTGCCGGCATCGTTCATCTCGGAAAAGGTCGTGAACAGATAGTCGCATCTGGCGGCGGCGAAATCCCGGCCCGGGCCGCCGAAAGCGGCATTCATCGTCACCGGACGCGGAACCTGAAGACTGGCCGGCCGGCTCACCGCCTCCTTCAGCCGATAATAAGCGCCTTCGTAGTCGAGAGGCTCGCTCGATGCATAGAGCCGCTCGAGGATTTCAATCCATTCCGCCGCCTGGTCATAGCCCTTCTCGACCAACGGCGTGCCGAACATGCCGAATTCCTTCGGGTTCCAGCCGCAAACGATGTTGAGCCCGGCGCGGCCCTGGCTGATGTGGTCGACCGTCGCCAGCGCCTTGGCGGCGTAGAGTGGATGCACCAGCGGCACATGCACTGTCATGAACAGGCCGATCTGCTCCGTCACGGCCGCGAGCGCCGCCGCCCAGGTGAAGGTCTCGAAGGAGAATTCGCGGACCTTGTTGCGGCCGCCGAAACCGCGCCAGCGCGCGATCGGCAACATGAATTCGAGGCCGGCGCGGTCGGCTATCTGCGCGGCCGTCAGATTATCCCGCCAGCTCGCCGTCCAGCGTTCCGGCACGTCGGTGATGGCAAGCCCGCCATCGGCATTGGTCGAGAAGACGCCGAGCTTCAGTCTGTTCGGGCCGTGCAGGGGATGGGCTTTGATCATCTCGGAAACTCGCGGCGGGACGCCACACGCTAGGCCGGCGAGAAAATATTTCAAGCCTGAAATAGCTTCGCCTCGCCGTCATTTGCGGGTATGCATTGGGCAACTCAAAAAGGGGATGGCATGAGCGAGTTCCGCCAGAAGTGCATCGGCAAGACGAACCTTATCGGGTCATTCGCCGCCATTCCCCATCCGGTCGCCGTCGAGGTCATGGCGCTGTCCGGCCTCGATTTCCTCTGCATCGACTGGGAGCACGCGCAGATCTCGCGCGACATGATCGAGGCCATGGTGCGAGCAGCCGACGTGCATCGCGTGCCGGCGATGGTCCGGGTTCCCGGCCATGCGCCGGAAGCCATTCAGGCGGCGCTGGACAGCGGCGCGCAAGGGGTGCTCGTGCCGCGCGTCTCGACAGCGGAGCAGGCCACGATGGCGGTGAAGGCCTCGCGCTATCCGCCGCAAGGCGCGCGCGGTGTCGGTCCCGGCCGGGCCGCGGGCTATGGCTATCGCATTCCCGAATATCTTGCCTCCGCCAACAACCGAACGATCGTCGCGATCCAGGTTGAGACATCGGAGGGACTGGCCAATATCGAAGCGATCGCGGCGGTTGACGGCGTCGACGTGGTCTTCGTCGGCCCTGGCGATCTCTCGGTGTCGATCGACGCGATCGGCCCGGCAGGCGCGGACAAGCTCTCCGAGGCGATCGGAACAATCATTCGCGTAACGATCGCACATGGCAGGACTGCCGGCATATTTTGCGCCAGCCCCCAGACCGTCAGCCGATGGGCAGCCATCGGCGCGAGTTTCTTCGTGCTGGCCAGCGACACGATGTTTCTCGGTGCCGGGGCCGCGGCCAACGGCACCGCCGCCCGCGCCGAACTGGCGTCTGGGGCCGGCTAGGCGAGAGCATATCGGCAAGGCAGAGGGTCGCCAAACTTTAAGCTTAAAACTTTCGCCTTGAAAAGCGCCGTACTTTGGATAGCATCAAGATCGCGACTGTCCGGCTGGAGGGGCTTTTCCGGTCCATCGCAGTGTTCCGGGTGAGAGGGGTTCGGTCCTTGTCGTTCATACTGCCCCATTCATCGTCCAGCGCGCGCTATGCCTTCGATGGCGTGCGTGCCCAGATTCGCGATCTGCACACCGAAAACATCGCCAACCTTGCGGTTCGCGCGCGGGAACTCGGCGATGTCATCGCGCTCTGGTACGGCGAAGGCGATATGGTGACGCCAGCCTTCATCCGCGACGCGGCGAAGGCCGCCTTCGACGAAGGCCTGACCTTCTACGTTCCCAACATGCGCGGGCACGGCCCGCTGAACGAGGCGCTTTCAGAATACCAGACGCGCATCCACGGCCGCTCGATCCCGATCGCGCGGACCACGGTGACGCCGGGCGGCATGCAGGCGCTCTATCTGGCGCTGGAACTGCTGGTCGATACCGGCACCAACGTCGTCTATGTCGCGCCGCAATGGCCCAACATTCACAACGCCATCCATCTGATCGGCGGCGAGCCGCGCCCGTTCTCGCTCGACTTCAAGGGCGACTGGCAACTCGATCTCGACCGATTGTTTGCAAGCTGCGATGCGCGCACCCGCGCGATCTTCCTGTCGACGCCGTCCAATCCGACCGGCTGGACCGCGACGCGCGAGGAGATGCAGGCGCTGCTCGACTTCAGCAGGCGCACCGGCATCTGGATCATCTCCGACGAGGTCTACGGCCGGCTCTATCTCGACGGCGACGTCGCCCCTTCCATCCTGCAGATCGCCGAGGACGGCGACAGGGCGCTGTCGGTCAACAGCTTCTCGAAGGCTTGGGCGATGACCGGTTGGCGCATCGGCTGGCTGACCCATCCGTCGGGCGTTGCCGACCAGCTCGGCGCGATGACGCAATATGTCAACAGCGGCACCGCCGCGCCGATCCAGGCCGGCGCCGTCGCCGCCATCCGCCAGGGCGAGCCGCTGGTCGAGGAAATCAGGCAGCGGATCAGGATAGGCCTCGACCTCGCCTATGAGCGGCTGGCGCAAATCCCAGGCACCATCCTGCCGACCAAGCCGCGCGGCGGCATGTATGCGTTCTTCGCCCTGGAGGGCGAGAACGACGCGCGCCGCGCCTGCGCCCGCATTCTGGAGACGGCGCGGGTCGGGCTTGCGCCCGGTCACCTGTTCGGAACTTCGGCGGCGGCGTTCCTGCGCATGTGCGTGTGCCGCGACAGCAACCAGATAGAAACGGCGCTTCAACGCATGACCGCCGCAATGAATTGACGCCCTGCCGGAAGCGGGGCGGCAAAAAGCCGTGCGGGGAAAACCCGCCCGTTCAACAACAGAGGGAACAGAAATGAGCTTTACTCGTCGCAACCTGCTTCTCATGGCCGCCGCTATCGGCATCGCCGCCGGCCCCGCCACCGCTTACGCCGCGGATGTGCTCAATGTCGGCGCTTACCCGACCAATCCGCCTTTCGAATACAAGAACGAGAGCGGCACCTTCGAGGGTTTCGAGGTCGACATCGTCAACGAGGCGGCCAAGCGCATCGGCATGACCACCGACATCGCCGATCTCGGGTTCCAGGCGCTGTTCGCCGCTACCACCTCCAAGCGCATCGACGTCGCCATCTCCTCGATCACCATCACGCAGGAGCGGCTGAAGTCGCAGTCCTTCACGCAGCCCTATTATGACTCCGACATGGGCATCGCCACCAAGGCCGACAGCCCGATCAGCACCGAGGCGGACCTCAAGGGCAAGGTCGTCGGCGTGCTTTCCGGTTCCACCGGCGAAACCTGGGTCAAGGACCATCAGCAGGCCGACGGCTTCAGCGACGTGAAGGGCTATGACACGCAGCAGAACCTGTTGCTCGACCTCAGCGCCGGCCGCGTCGATGCCGCCGTCAGCGATATCCCCGGCATGCAATATTCCTTCAAGAAGATGAAGGACCTCGTCGTCAAGCAGCGCATCAAGACCGGCGAGCAATACGGCCTGATGATGACCAAGGACCACCCGCTGCTCGGCAAGCTGAACGACGCGCTGACGGCGATGAAGAAGGACGGGACGCTGGCCGCGATCCACAAGAAGTGGTTCGACAGCGATGCTCCGGCGGACTCCTCCACGGTCAAGGAAATGCCGCTGCCCAAGGCCTGAGCGGCGACGAACACAACAGGACGTGCCGGCGCGAGAGGCCGGCACGTCCGTTTTTTCACCCACGAGCCCTGCCATCGCCGAAGCCGGTGCGGCAAAATCGGTGTCGGTGCGCGGCTCTGGCGTCTGTCTCCTTGATTTGAGCAATTGCGGACGAAAAGCCGTTTCGCACTTTTCGTGGAATTGCTCTGGACGCAAAACGGTTCGGGAACGCTCCCATGTCGCTGATCGACACCTTCTTCAATCCCGGCGTTATTGCATCGAGCCTGCCGGCGCTGCTGCGCGGCTTTCTCAACACGCTGCTGCTTGGGGTGATGAGCATCGTCATCGGCATCGCGGCGGGGCTGGCGATCAGCCTCGTGCGGCTCTATGCGCCGAAGCCGCTGCGGCTGCTCGCAGTCGGCTACACCGACATCTTTCGCGCTTTGCCGGTGCTGGTGGTTTTGATCCTGATCTACTACGCGCTGCCGTTCCTCGGCATACGCCTGTCGTCCTGGGCCTCCGCCGTGACGGCTTTCGCCATCATCATGTCGGCTTACTCGGCCGAGGTATTTCGCTCCGGCATCGAAAGCATTCCGCGCGGCCAGTTCGAGGCGGCGCAGGCGCTTGGCCTGCCGTTCATGCTGACCCTGCGCAAGGTCGTGCTGCCGCAGGCGATCCGCGTGGTCATCCCGCCGATGACCAGCAACTGCGTCTCGATGTTCAAGGACACCTCGCTCGCCTCGACCGTGGCACTGCCGGAGCTGCTCAAGGAAGCGACCAATGCGCAGTCGCTCTACGCCAATCCCTCGCCGCTGATCGGCGCGGCGCTTGTCTACCTCATCTTCCTCTGGCCGATGGTGCGCCTCGTCAGCCTGCTCGAGCGCCGCTTCCAGACCGAGAAGACGCGCTGAACCCCGTCCACCGATCGTCCAAGTCCCCCGCAGGAGCCTGCCCGTGAACAAGCACCAGTCCGACAATACCAACGCCGCCGCGTTCCCGGTCGAGAAGATCCGCGCCATGTTTCCGGCGCTTCAACAGGCGGGCGACTTCATCTTCCTCGACAATGCCGCCGGCGCGCAGATCCCGCAAAGCGTGCTCGACGCCGTGACCAATCATCTGGTTTCACACAATGTGCAGCGCGGCGGCCGCTATGGCCGCAGCGTCACCGTCGATCAGTCGGTCGCCGACGCACGCGAGAGTGTGGCGCTGTTGATCAATGCCTACAGTCCGTCCGAAATCTGCTTCGGCATGAACGCCACCTCGTTCATCCGCCTGGTCAGCCTCGGCATCGGCCAGATGCTCGCGAAAGATCCTGGGGGGCGCGACGAGATCGTCGTTACCGACATGGATCACGACGCCAACATCGCCACTTGGCTGACGCTGGAATCCGCCGGCGCCAAGTTCAAATGGTGGCGCATGCGCGAGGACGGCAATCTGCATGTCGACGACCTCAAGCCGCTGGTGTCGGAGCGCACGCGCCTCGTCGCCTGCACGGTGACGGCGCACTCGATCGGCTCGATCGTCGACGTCGCCGCGGTGGCCAGGATCGCGCATGCGGCCGGCGCCGAAGTGTTCCTGGATTGCGTGCATTACGGCCCGCATGGGCTGATCGACGTGCAGGCCTGGCAGTGCGACTATCTCGTCTGCTCCGGCTACAAGAATTTCTCGCCGCATATGGGCTTCCTATGGGGCCGCTTCGACACGCTGAAGCGGCTGCCGACCTTCCGCGAGGACTTCATTCCCGACGAGCCGCCCTACAAGGTCGAAGCCGGCACCTTCATCTACGAGAACGTCTCCGGCATGGACGCGGCGGTGCGCTATCTGGAATCGATCGGCCGCAACTTCCTTCCCGAAAACAACCGCTCGCGCCGCGACAACATCGTCGCCGGCATGAACGCCATCCGCGATTATGAGCTGATGCTGGCGCGCGCAATGCTGAAGGTGCTGAGGGATTGCAATGCCACGATCTACGGCGTCGCTGACGAGGCGCGCATCACCGAGCGCGTGCCGACCTTCTGCTTCAACATCGGCAAGCTGTCGCCGCAGCGGATCGTCGAGGAGATGGCCGCCATGCAGATCGGCATACGCGACGGCCACATGTATGCGCCGCGGCTGATGAAGCGGCTGAATCTGTCGATGGACAGCGGCGCCATTCGTGCCTCGCTGGTGCATTACAACACGGTGGAAGAGGTGCACCGTTTTGGGGAAGCGCTGCGGGCGATTATTGCGAAGTTGCGGTGATCCCGACCACCTCCGCGTCGTCATCCACGGGCGAAGCAAGGAGCGAAGCGACGCGCGCAGACCCGAGGATCCATTCCGTGACGTGAGAGCGCCGCTCACGGTGCAGAAATTCTACTCCGCTGCATTCTTCGGCTGAGGTACCGGCATGGATTCTAGGGTCTTGGCGCCGCTTCGCGGCCCTCCGCCCTAGAATGACGAAGCAGGAGGCCTACGCCGCCTTCTTCGCCAGCCGCGCCTTGATGCTGGCAATGTCGGCGCGCGGCGTCGCGGCGAAGAGCGTCTTGGTGTAGGCGTGCTTGGGGTCGGAGAAGACCTCGTCGCGCGGGCCGTATTCGACGGCTTCGCCGAAATACATGACCATCACGTCGTCGGCGATATAGCGGACCACCGAGAGGTCGTGGCTGATGAAGACATAGGTCAGCTGGAATTCGTCCTGCAGGTCGGCAAGCAGGTTCAGCACCTGCGCCTGCACGGAGAGGTCGAGCGCCGAGACCGGCTCGTCCAGCACCAGCAGGCTCGGGTTCAGCATCAGCGCCCGGGCAATGGCGATGCGCTGGCGCTGGCCGCCCGAGAACATATGCGGATAGCGGTTGTAATGCTCCGGTCCCAGCCCGACCTTCTTCAGCATTTTCATCGCCAGGTCGCGCCGCTCTTCGGCAGGCTTGTCGGTGTTGATGAGCAACGGCTCGCCCAGCACATCGCCGATCTTCTGGCGGGGATTGAGCGAGCCATAAGGATTCTGGAACACGATCTGCACCTTGCGGCGCATTTCCTTAGTGAGCCCGTCCCTGGCGATATCGACCTTGTTGCCGTCGATGAAGAGCTCGCCTGAGGTGGCCGGATCGATCAGCGTGATGATGCGGGCGAGCGTGGACTTGCCGCAGCCGCTCTCGCCGACGACGGCAAGCGTCTTGCCCTTCTCGACGCTGAAGGACACGCCCTTCACCGCATGGACGGTGCGCGCGCCGCGGAACAGGCCGCCGCCGACATGGTAGTCGCGCTTGATGTCCTTGCCTTCGACGACCTTGGTCATGCGCCGGCTCCTGAAGGTGCGGGCTCGAACAGCATGTCGGAGACGGTCGGCAGCCGGTCGCCGACGGCGTTCTCCGGCAGCGCCGAGAGCAGCGCGCGCGTATAATTGCTCTTCGGCGATTCAAAGAGCGACAGCACGTCGGCCTCTTCCATCTTGCGGCCCTTGTACTGGACGATGACGCGGTCGGCGGTTTCGGCCACCACGCCCATATTGTGGGTGATCATGATCAGGCCCATGCCGTATTTGGCCTGCAGCGAGACCAGCAGGTCGAGGATCTGCTTCTGAATGGTGACGTCGAGCGCGGTGGTCGGCTCGTCGGCGATCAACAGCTTCGGATTGCACGCGATCGCCATGGCAATCATGACGCGCTGACACTGGCCGCCCGACATCTGGTGCGGGAAGGAATTCAGCCGCTCCTCCGGTTCCGGAATGCCGACCTGCTTGAAAAGCTCGATGGCGCGCGCCCGGCGCTCGGCCTTGTCCATGCCCATGTGGAAGCGCAGCACTTCCTCAATCTGGAAGCCGACGGTGAAGCAGGGATTGAGGCTGGCGACCGGCTCCTGAAAGATCATGGCAATGTCCTTGCCGATGATCTTGCGGCGGTCGGCCGGGTCAATCTTCAACAGATCGCGGCCGTTGAAGGCCATGCGGTCGGCGGTGACGGTCGCCGTCCATGGCAGCAGGCCCATCACCGCCAGCATCGACACCGACTTGCCGGAGCCGGATTCGCCGACGATGGCGAGCACCTCGCGCTCGTCGACATGGAGCGAGACGCCGTCGACGGCGCGGAACGGACCGGACGCGGTCTGGAATTCGACGACGAGGTTCTGGATGTCGAGCAGCGCCATCACGACCTCCTGAGCTTGGGATCGAGGGCATCGCGCAGGCCGTCGCCGACAAGGTTAATGGCAAGCACGGTGATGAGGATGGCGAGACCCGGGAAGGTCACCACCCACCAGGCGCGCAGGATGAATTCGCGCGCCGTGGCAAGCATGGTGCCCCATTCCGGCGTCGGCGGCTGGGCGCCGAGACCAAGGAAGCCGAGGGCTGCGGCTTCCAGGATAGCGTTGGAGAAGGACAACGTGCCCTGGACGATCAAAGGCGCAAGGCAGTTGGGCAGGATGGTGGCGAGCATCAGCCGCAGATGGCCGGCGCCGGCGACCTTTGCCGCCACGACATATTCGCGGCTCTTCTCGGCCATCACGGCGGCACGCACCAGGCGGGCGAAATGCGGCTGCAGGACCAATGCGATCGCCAGCATGGCGTTGAACAGGCCCGGGCCGAGAATGGTGACAAGCACCAGCGCCAGGAGCAGCGACGGAAAGGCCAGGATCAGGTCCATGACGCGCATGATCGCAACGTCGACCCAGCCGCGGAAATAGCCCGCCAGCAGGCCGAGTGTGATGCCGCCGGTGAGCGCCAGCGTGACCACCACGGCGCCGATCAGCAGCGAGAAGCGCGCGCCGTAGAGCAGGCGCGAGAGGATGTCGCGGCCGACCGGGTCGGTGCCGAGCAGATATTGCGTGCTGCCACCGGCCTGCCAGGCCGGTGGCCTGAGAAACGCGGTCTTATCCTGGACGTCGGGTGCATAAGGCGCGAGCAGCGGCGCGAAAAGCGCGGCGAGCACCAAAAGGATGAACACGAACAGGCCGATCACGGCGCCGCGGTTCACCGAGAAATAGTGCCAGAAGGTCTTGAGGCCTGTGAGCCGATCCGGGCTGCCGGCGGCCATCGGGGCGATTTCGGTCTGGGTCATTTATGCCGCCCTGATGCGTGGGTTGATGACGGCATAGAGCACATCGACGATGAGGTTCACCGCCATGACGATGAGCGCGATCAAAAGCAGACCCGACTGCACGACGACATAGTCGCGCTTGAAGATGGAATCGACCATCCATTTGCCGATGCCCGGCCAGGCGAAGATGGTCTCGGTGAGGATGGCGCCCGCAAGCAGCGTGCCGACCTGCAGGCCGATGGTGGTGACGACCGGGATAAGCGCGTTGCGAAGGGCATGCACGCCGATGACGCGCGCTGCCGAAAGGCCCTTGGCGCGCGCGGTGCGGACATAGTCCTCGCCCAGTACCTCGAGCATGGCCGAGCGCGTCTGGCGCGCGATCACCGCCAGCGGAATGGTGCCGAGCACGATCGCCGGCAGGACGAGATGGCTAAGCGCGGAGCGGAATGCATCCCACTTGCCATAGAGCAGGCTGTCGACGGTCATGAAGCCGGTGATCGGCTTGAAAAAGAACTGCAGGCCGATGCGGCCCGAGACCGGCGTCCAGCCGAGATAGCCCGAGAAGAAGATGATGAGCAGCAGGCCCCACCAGAAGATCGGCATGGAATAACCGACAAGGGCCGTGCCCATCAGCGACTGGTCGAACCATGAGCCGCGCTTGACGGCGGCAAAAATGCCGGCGGGAATGCCGATCACCATGGCGAAGATCATGGCGAAGAAGGACAGTTCCAGCGTCGCCGGGAAGAGCGTCTTGAATTCCTCGAGGACCGGCCGCTTGGACGAGATGGAAACGCCGAAATCGCCGGTGGCGACCTCACCGACATAGCGCGCATACTGCTCCCAGATCGGCAGATTGTAGCCGAACTGTTGCTTGAGCTCTTCGTAGCGGGCGGGGGCGACGCCATGCTCGCCGGCCATGGCGAGGATCGGATCGCCCGGCAGCAGCCGGACAAAGGCGAAGGCACAGATGGTGATGCCGACCAGGGTCGGAATCAGGAGGGCGATTTTGTTGAGAAGATATCGGAGCATCATCAAATGGAACGGGGCGGCGCTGGAAGTTGCGCCGCCCCGTTCGCAATATTACTCGGACTTGTCAACGCCGTCGAAACGGTGAATGCCGAGCGGGTCCATCTTGAAGCCGGTGACATTATTGCGAACGACCGCGTAAACCTGGCTGTGAGCCAGCAGGAAAGCGGGCGCTTGCTTAGCGAAGATCACCTGCGCCTGCTCATAGAGCTTGGTGCGCTCGGCCTGGTCGCTGGTCTTTTTGGCCTTCTGGATCAGGTCCTCGAAATCCTTGTCGCACCAGCTGGAGTAGTTCGAGACGCCGATGGCCGAGCAGGCGAAGAGAGTGGCGAAGAAATTGTCCGGATCGCCATTGTCGCCGGTCCAGCCGATCTGGAAGGCGCCGGGACGGTCCTTCTTCTTGCCTTCCTCGCGATACTTCGTCCACTCGTAGTTGACGATGTTCGCCTTGACGCCGACTTTGGCCCAGTCGGCCTGGATCAGCTCAGCCGCGCGCTGGAAGTTCGGATTGTAAGGACGAACGCGGTCGGCAGCCCAGAGCTGGATTTCCTTCAGGCCGGCATCGGCGAGAACCTTCTTGGCCGCTTCCGGATTGTAGCTATCGGTCTTCACGTCCTTGTTCCACGACCACATGGTCGGCGGGATGAGGTTCTCGGCGGGCGTCGCGCCGGCATCCTGGAACAGCGACTTTATCAGGGCCTCCCGGTCGATCGCCTGATTGAGCGCATGGCGCACTTCCGGCTTGTCGAGCGGCGGGATGGTGGTGTTGTAGCTCATATAGCCGATGTTCAGGCCGGCCTGATCCATCAGTGTCACGTCCTTGTTGGTCTTGATGGTGGCGATGTCGGCCGGGTTCGGATAGGGCGCGACGTCGCATTCGCCGGCGAGCACCTTCTGGATGCGGGCGGTCGCGTCGGGCGTGATGGCGAAGACGAGATCGTCGATTTTTTCCTTGCCCTTGAAATAGTCGGGATTGGCAGCATAGCGGATGACCGAATCCAGCTGGTAGTCGACGAACTGGAACGGACCGGTGCCGACCGGCTTGGTCGAGAAGTCGGCCATCTTGCCGTCCTTCTGGAGCTGGTCGGCATATTCCTTCGACACGATCGAGGCGAAATCCATGCCGAGATTGGCCAGCATCGGCGCGTTCGGCTCGGTCAGCGTCAGCTTGACGGTGAGGTCATCGACCTTCTCCCACTTGGCGACGTATTTCGGCATGTCCATGCCGGTGTAATAGTCCCAGGTGAGGTTCGGCAGATACTTGTCGCCGTTCCACGGGTTCTGCTTGTTGAACTGGCGATCGAAGGAGAAGACGACGTCATCGGCGTTGAGGTCGCGCGTCGGCTTGAAATAGTCGGTGGTCTGGAACTTCACGCCCGGATGCAGATGGAAAGTATAGACCAGGCCATCGTCGGAGATTTCCCACTTGTCGGCCAGACCAGGCTCGATCTCGGTGCCACCATGCTTGAATTCGACCAGGCGGGAATAGACGGTGCGCGAAGACGCGTCGAAGTCGTTGCCGCCGGTCGTCGTACCCGGATCGAAATTGGCCGGCGACGCTTCCGAGCAATAAACGAGCGTCTTAGCACTGGCCATGCCGCTGAGGACGCTTGCAGCCAGCAACGCGGCTGCAAAAGTCATTGTCTTTTTCATTGACCACTCCCTGATGTTCTCTCAAGCCCCTCTATCAGGCTCGCGAAGGGCGCATATAAGCACCGTTTCTTCGCCTTTGGAACACCTCGTTTGCGTACCCCATGGGAAGCAGGAAAAGAATCTAGCGTTTGCTCAAACCGCAGAAAAAATGAGTAGTTTTTTCTGCTCACAACATTATTAACGACGGCATTTTTTTATTGATCGCCCACCTGTTAAAACGAGCCGACAGGCCCCGGCTGCCGGAGATCTGCCCGCCGCCGGACATGCTGCGGAAGTGTCCGGATCATCGGATTTCGACGGCAAATCTTTCCCCGCCCTGCCGCAGGGGCAAGGCTTGCACCGTCGCCGATAGAGGCAATACATAGACTATGGGCGGGATTTCCCGAAAATCCGCGACGGCGTGGAGGACGCTTCCCTGGAAGCGGGCGCCGAGATCGAAGGCGACAGGGAGAGACAGGTGGCAAAAGCAGCCAAGACGACAGCCCCGGTGAACGCAAAGGCCAAGGGCGCCGCCGCAAGCGATGCACCCAAGACTGCCAAGGCCGCAGCCACAGCGAAGGCGAAGACGACTGCAAAACCCGCAAAATCAGCCCCAAAGCCGGACGCTGCCAAGCCCGCAGCGGCAAAGGCCGGAAAAGCGGCCGCGAAGTCGCCCGCCGCGAAGACGGCGCCAGCGACAGGCAACGCGAAGCCTGCCTCGAAGAGCCTGCCGAAGGCGATCACCGAGCTCACCGTCGGCCTGCCGGAAAAGCCGTGGCTGAAAAGCTATCCCAAGAACATGCCGGCCGAGATCGGCGCCCTGCCCTACAAGTCCATCGGCGAGTTCCTCGTCGGCGCCTGCAAGCAATTCGCCGGGCGGCCGGCTTTCGTATGCATGGGCAAGTCGATCACCTATGCCGAGGTCGAACGGCTGTCGGCCGCGTTCGGCGCCTATCTGCAGGCGAGAGGCCTGGAGAAGGGCGCGCGCGTGGCGCTGATGATGCCGAACGTGCTGCAATATCCGGTGGCGATGATGGGCATACTGCGCGCCGGCTATACGGTAGTGAACGTGAACCCGCTCTACACGCCGCGCGAACTGGAACACCAGCTGAAGGATTCCGGCGCGCAGGCGATCGTCATCCTCGAGAACTTCGCCGGCACGCTGCAGGCGGTGATCGCCAGGACGCCGGTGAAGCATGTCATCGTCGCCGCCATGGGCGACATGCTGGGCGGGCTCAAGGGCGCCATCGTCAACCTCGTGGTGCGACGGGTTAAGAAGATGGTTCCGGCATGGTCGCTGCCTGGCCATGTCAAATTCAACGCCGTGCTCAAGACCGGCGCGAGCATCGCCTTCAAGCCGCCGACGGTCTCCGGCGACGACATCGCCTTCCTGCAATATACGGGCGGCACTACCGGCGTCTCGAAGGGTGCGGTGCTGCTGCATCGCAACGTGCTTTCGAACGTCGCGCAGAATTCGCTGTGGGTGGAGGACGCCTATACGGTCAAGCCGAAGCCGGCGCATCTCAACTTCATCTGCGCGCTGCCGCTCTATCACATTTTCGCGCTGACGGTGAACGCGCTGATGGGCATGCAGCAGGGCGCGCAGAACGTGCTGATCCCCAACCCGCGCGACATCCGGGGCTTCGTCAAGGAACTGGCGAAATACCCGATGCACATCTTCCCCGGCCTCAACACGCTGTTCAACGCGCTGCTCAACAATGAGGAGTTCCGCAAGCTGGACTTCAAGCCGCTGATCCTGACGCTGGGCGGCGGCATGGCGGTGCAGAAGGGCGTGGCGGAGCGCTGGAAGGCGCTGACCGGCTGTCCGGTGAGCGAAGGCTATGGGCTCTCCGAAACCTCGCCGGTGGCGACCGCCAACAAGTTCAGCTCGGCCGATTTCACCGGCACGATCGGCCTGCCGCTGCCTTCGACCGAGATCGCCATTCGGGACGACGACGGCAACAACGTGCCGCTCGGCGAAGTGGGCGAGATCTGTATCCGCGGCCCGCAGGTTATGGCCGGCTACTGGAACCGGCCCGACGAGACCGCCAAGGCAATGACCAAGGACGGCTTCTTCAAATCCGGCGACATGGGCTTCATGGACGAGCGGGGCTATACCAAGATCGTCGACCGCAAGAAGGACATGATCCTGGTCTCCGGCTTCAACGTTTATCCCAACGAACTGGAAGAGGTGGTGGCGCATCACCCCGGCGTGCTCGAAGTAGCGGCCATCGGCGTGCCGGACGAGCATTCCGGCGAGGTGCCTAAATTGTTCGTGGTGAAGAAGGATCCGGCGCTCACCGTCGAGACGTTGATGGCCTATTGCCGCGAGAACCTGACCGGCTACAAGCGGCCGAGATTCATCGAATTCCGCACCGAGTTGCCGAAGACACCGGTCGGCAAGATCCTGCGGCGGGCGCTGCGGGACCAGGTTTGAGCGATTGTTCCGCCGGCAAGGCATGGGAGCGAGACAAGCGGCTCGATCCGGCGGAATTCATCAAGGCGAACATGCGGCTGGCGCCGGTGCCGTCAGTGCCGGAGGTCCGGCTCTACCAGGCGCATCCCGGCAGCGGACTGCGGCGGCTGCTCGAACCGGAAGACGAGAGCGACGAGATCGCGGCCGAGCCACAGCCGCCTTACTGGGCCTATGCCTGGGCCGGCGGCACCGTGCTGGCGCGCTATATCCTCGACCGTTCGTCAATCGTAGCCGGCAAACGCGTGCTCGACCTCGGCGCCGGCTCGGGGTTGGTCGGAATTGCCGCGGCAAAAGCCGGAGCGCGCGCGGTGATCGCGGCGGAGATCGACCGCAACGGCATCGTGGCGCTCCGCCTCAATGCGCAAGCCAACGGCGTCGCCATCCAGACACGCGACGAGGACCTCACCGACGGCCCGCCGCCGCCGGTCGACCTGGTGCTCGCTGGCGATGTCTTTTACGCGCAGGACGTCGGGCAGCGGATGATGCCGTTCCTCGATCGCTGCCTCGCTGCCGGCATCGATGTGCTGGTCGGCGATCCCGGCCGCGCCTGGCTGCCCAGACCGCGGCTTTGCCTGCTCGGCGAATATCACGTGCCGGATGTCGGCGGAAACGGCGGCAGCGAACCCAGGCCCAGCGCGGTGTTCGCCTTTGTCCGATAAAAGGGTGGCTGAGGAGCCCAGCAATCGCCCCTCGCCTCACATCGGGCGCCACGGGTCATACAGCACTTTCTTATTCATCGTTCCGAGAGCAAAGCTCGGAACAGGGACCAGCTAAACCCGTTTTACCAGTTCTAACGGATAGAACGAAGAGACGGAGCAGTCATGGAAATCCACGACACAAATCACCGTCGATTAAAGATCGGCGGCCACACGATATTTCTGCGGGAAGCAGGGCCGCCCGATGCTCCCGTCCTTCTTTTGCCGCATGGCTACCCGTGCTCGTCTTACCAGTTCAGACGCCTGATGCCGGGCCTGGCCGACCGCTGGCGGACAGTAGCCTTCGACTGGCCTGGATTCGGCTACAGCGACACACCGGACCCCGCCGAGTTCGACTATGATTTCAATGCCTATGCCGGCGTTCTCGCTGACGTTGCCGATGCGCTGCATTTGGAGCGTTATGCGCTCTGGCTCCACGATTACGGTTCTCAGATCGGCCTCCGTCACGCGATAGCGCATCCCGACAGGATCGCGGCGCTGATCATACAGAACGGCGACATCTACGAGGACGTGCTCGGGCCGAAATACGAGACGATCAAAGCCTGGTGGGCGGATAAATCGGTCGAGAGACACCGTCCACTCGAGGAGGCGGTCAGCGAGGAGGGATTCCGCAAGGAGTTCATCGGCGAGGTCTCTCAGGACATCGCCAGCCGCGTCCCTCCGGATCTATGGAAGCTGCATTGGCCGCTCATGAACACACCGATCCGGAAGGCGGTGTCGGTCCGGCTGATGGAAAAGCTCGAGCAGAACATCGAATGGTTCCCGCGATACCAATCCTATCTGCGCGAGCACCGTCCGCCGACACTCATCGTCTGGGGACCGCAGGACGACTACATGCCCGAGCAGTCGGCGCTCGCCTATCGGCGCGACCTCCCGGATGCAGAACTGCACATCCTCGACGAGGCCGGCCATTGGCTGTTGGAAACACATTTCGAGGAAGCCCTGCGGCTGGTGCGCGACTTCCTCTCGCGAACGCTGCCGTAAGCACGGCTCTCTGTGAAACCCGGAACCCAAGGAGACGAACATGGCGACGAAACCAACCATCGCACGCATCTGGCGCGGCCGCACCCGTCGCGACGTCGCGAACAGCTACGAAACCTATTTGAAGGCAGAAGGCATTCCTCCGCTTCAGCGGGTTGCGCTCGGCGTCCAGCTCTTTCGCGAGGACCGGGAAGAGGAGACCTGGTTCACGACCATCTCCTACTGGCCCGATATCGAGGCGATGACCGCTTTCACCAAGGGCGACCCGATCAAAGTCCATCATCTGGACCGCGACCCCGAATTTCTGATCGAACTGCCCGAGCGCATCGAGATCCATCGCATCCTCGTCGACGACCAGGATCTGCGCTGACGTTGCCGTCATGAGCAACCTCGCCCTGTTCGGCCTCATGGCACTGATCTGGGGGCTGACCTGGGCGGCAGTCAAGATCGGCCTGGATGCCGGCGTTCCCCCGATCCTTCTGGCGGGGCTGCGCTATCTGCTGACTGCGGGAATCCTGGCATTTTGGACACATGGAGCCTTATCGGCATTCGCGGAAGGCCGGTCGATGCGAGTCATCATATCGGCCCTGCTGACGAATGCCGGAACCTACGGACTGCTGTTCTGGGGCATGCAAACGGTCCCCTCCGGCCTATCCGGCTTGGTCAATCTCGCGCTGGTTCCGGTGCTTCTGTTTGGCTTGGCAGTGCTGCTCGGAGAAGAGCGGCCCACTTGGCGGCACGGCCTGGCTCTGGCGCTCGGCTGCACAGGTCTGCTTGGCCTCTTCTGGACGCGTCTTGTCGAGCAGGAATCCGGAAACGGATTGGGGCTTGCCGCTATCGTGGGCGGCACGGCGTGCTACTGCATGGGGAGCGTTATTGCGAGGCCGCTGATCGGCCCGATCAAACCCCTGACGCTCACCGCGATCCACGCCGTTCTCGGCGGCGCGGCGCTGATCGTCGTCTCATTCCTTTTGGGCGAGGTTTCGGCAACGCTGCCGGGAAGGATCGATGTCGCTCCGGCTGCGGCAAGCCTGTTGTTCCTCTCCCTCCTCGGAACCATCGTAGCCTACACGATCTATCTGCGCCTGCTTGAACAATGGGGCACCGCCCGCGCCGGGCTCTATGCCTTCATCTCGCCCATCGTTGCACTGGCCGTAGGCGTTTGGCTGTTCGGCGAAAAGGTCGGAGCGGCCGAGATTGGCGGCGCCGCGCTATTGTTGGTAGCCGCAGGATTGGCGTTGTTTGGGCGCGACCGCCCCAACGCAGCGAGGAAATGAAAGCCGTCGCCAATGTCACTTCCCCATCGTATCGCCGGCAACCTGGCCCTTGACCTCGCCAACACCATCAGTCGGCGCGGCACCGACCGGGAAATCGACCATCTCGCGACGGCGGCGGACATCCTGGCGTGGTCAAGGCAAACGGGCCTGATCGACGATGATTTCGCCCTTCCTTCGGTCGACCACAAAGCTTTGGTCAAAGACGTTCTCGCCCTTCGCCGCGCCGTAAGCGACGCCGGCTCGGCAATAGCTCACGGCGACGAACCTCCCGCTGCCGCGCTCGATACCATCAGAAAATACGCGGCCGAAGCGCTCAGAACCGCCGCGCTCGCTGGATCGCCGGTGTCGTTGCATTTCCGAGGCGCCAATCGCATCACCGGGGCAATCGCGTGGTCGGCTCTCGACCTGCTTCGCGGCGACGAACTATCGCGTCTCAAACAATGCCCGCCGCACGACTGCCGCTGGCTTTTCATAGATCGCACGAAGAACGGTTCGCGACGGTGGTGCGAGATGAACAGCTGCGGCAATCGGGCCAAGAAGCAGTCGCATCGGAGAATGGCTGATTGAGGCGTCTTCCTGGGACGGCGCCCGGTCTAACCCGCCGGCACGTTCACCCGCGCAGTCAGAAAATCCGGCAGGTCGGCGACCGAGTCCAGAACGACGTCCGCCATCGGGGCCAGCGAGTCGCGCGTGCCGGTGCCGGAGAGCACGCCCACCGCCAGGCCGCAGCCGCCGGCGCGGGCCATCTCCAGGTCATGGCGGTTGTCGCCGACCATGGCTATCTCACTCGCCTTCAATCCGGTCAGGTCGCAGAAAGCGACGACCGTGTCGGGCGCCGGCTTGGAATTGGCAACGGCGTCATAGCCGAAGGCGGCATCGAAGAGCTGCGCGATGCCCAGCGTGGCCAGCGTCCTTTCCGCGCCGCTGGTCGAATCGTTGGTGGCGACGCCCATGCGATAGGATCGTTTGTGCAAGGCCCGCAACGAGTCGACGACGCCCGGCAGCGCGACCGCCATGGCCGAACCTTGCGCCGAGGTGATCTCGTTGAAGCGGGAAACGGCGTGCATCTGATCTTCCTCGGACAGACGCGGGAACCAGAGCTCGACGACATCCATGTTCGAGCCGGAGGCGAAGATCGAATCCGGCTTGAAGCGTTTCGTGACGAAGTCGAAGCCGGCGGCGGCGAGCAACCGATCGGCTTTCCAGCGATCGCCCTCGGCGGCATCCATCGCCATGAAGTCGGCGACGCCGAGCCAGGTTGCGTTGAAGTCGACAAGCGTGCCGTCCTTGTCGAACAATATTCCCTTGATATCCGCCAATCCCGTTTACTCCGCGCCGCGCAATTGGTGGATATGTCCCACCAGCCCGGCAGTCGAGGCGTCGCGTTTTGCGGCAGTCTCCTTGCCTTCCACGACAGGCAGCAGGCCTGTCGCCAGTTCCTTGCCGAGTTCGACGCCCCATTGGTCGAAGGAATTGATGTTGAACAGCGTGCCTTCGACGAAGACGCGGTGCTCGTAAAGCGCGATGAGCCGGCCGAGCGTGCGCGGGTCGAGCTTTCTGTAAAGAATGGTCAGCGAGGGGCGATCGCCCGAGAAGACACGGTGCGGCGCGATGCGGTCGACGTCGGCCGGCTTCATGCCCTTGGCCAGCATCTGGGCGCGCGCCTCTTCCAGCGTGCGCCCCTTCATGAGGGCCTCCGACTGCGCCAGGCAGTTGGCGAGCAAAAGATCATGCTGGTGTTTCAATTCGGGCTCGTGACCGACGGCGGCGGCGAGGAATTCGACCGGGATAAAGTCGGTGCCCTGATGCAGGAGCTGGAAGAAGGCATGCTGGCCGTTGGTGCCGGGCTCGCCCCAGACCAGCGGGCCGGTCGGCGTGGCGACCGCAGTGCCGTCCAGCGTGACGCTCTTGCCGTTCGATTCCATGTCGAGCTGCTGCAGATAGGCCGGCAGGCGCGACAGGCGCTGGTCGTAAGGGATGACGGCGCGGGCCGGATATTTGCAAACGACGCGATGCCACCAGCCGATCAGCCCCAGAAGCACCGGTAGGTTCTTCTGCATCGGCGCCGAGCGGAAATGCTCGTCCATCTCATGCGCGCCGTCGAGGAAAGCGCGGAAGTTGCGCGGACCGACGGAAATCATCACCGGCAGGCCGATGGCGCTCCAGACGGAATAGCGGCCGCCGACCCAGTCCCAGAAGCCGAAGACGCGGTCCTGTTCGATGCCGAACTTCGCCACCAGGTCGAGGGCGGTCGAGACGGCGGCGAAATGCTTGCCGACCGCTTCCTTGCCCAACGCCTTCTGAACCCAATCGCGCGCCGTCTGCGCATTCGTCATCGTCTCGACCGTGGTGAAGGTCTTGGAGGCGATGATGAACAAAGTCGTCTCGGCAGACAGACCCTTCAGCGTGTCGTGGATATGGGCGCCGTCGACATTGGAGACGTAATGCGCGCGCGGCCCGTCATGATAGGGCGCGAGCGCCAGCGTCACCATCGCCGGGCCGAGATCGGAGCCGCCGATGCCGATGTTGACGATGTCGGTGATCTTCTTGCCGGTGGCGCCGGCCGCCTTGCCGGAGCGGATGGCGTCGGCGAAGGCGCCCATGGAGTCGAGCACGGCGATCACATCGGCCTTGGTGTCCTGGCCGTCGACGATCACGCTCTTGCCGGTCAGGTTGCGCAGCGCGGTGTGCAGCACGGCGCGGTTCTCGGTGATGTTGATCTTCTCGCCCTCGAACATGGCGGCGCGACGTCCCGCGAGGTCGGCGGCGGCGGCGAGCTTTTCCAGCATCGTCATCGTGTTTGCGTCGACGGCACATTTCGACCAGTCGAGCAGAAGGTCCCCATCGGTGGCGGAGAATGTCTCGAAGCGCTTGGGATCGGCGGCGAAGGCCTCGCGCATTGTGCCCCTGGCCGCCGCGCGCTGCTCACGCAGAGCGGTGACCTGCTTGTCGAAGGCTGACTGATCCACTGGCGGGCTCCTGGCGGGTTTTTAGACCATTTTAACAGGCCGGATGTTTCCGGCGCGTGTCGGCGCGTCATTCTATCGAGCCGATTTCCATTTCGTTCAAGCGCGGCTTTGCCGCACCGCATTCACGCTTTGATGAGAGGCGGTGTTGGATGGTGAGGTGCGGGAATTCGCGGCGGGGCGCTGGGCGGAGGGCGACGATGCTGTCGCATCGCGCCTTGGGACAGTGCCGCGATGATGCTGCGCATCGCGCTTTGATGCTGCGCATCGCGAGGGCGACGATGCTGCGCATCGCGCCTGAACGCGCGGCGACGACGCTTCGCGTCGCGCTTGATAGATCACTGGCATAAATCCCAGCGATCAGAAAAATTGATTGGCGCAACCCCTTATGCCACCCATACACTCCACTGGTCCAGCCAAGTGAAAACAGCTGGCCGTCCGAGGAAGATTTCCCATGCCACAGCGCAATGACACGGCCATATGGTCCGGCCTGTTCCGGATTTCGGCTGAATCCGGCCAAACCCTCCAGGCGCAGATCCGCCAGGCGATTGTCGCGGCCATTCTCGACCGACAGATCGCCGCCTCGATGCCGTTGCCGTCGTGCCGAATTCTTGCGGAAAAACTCGGGGTTGCCCGCGGCACGGTGGTGCTCGCCTTCCAGCAGCTGGTCGACCAGGGCTTCCTGGTGGCGCGCGAACGGCGCGGCCATTTCGTCAACCCGGACGTGCTGGCCACTCCCGCCAAGCCGCACCAGAAGGCGCCCGACCAGCAGAATGAGATCGACTGGAAGGCGCGCCGGCAGATCGCGGCGAGCGACATGCCGCCGCCGGCCAAGCACGACAACTGGATCAAGTCCTCCTATCCGTTCGTCTACGGCCAGTTCGATCCGGCGCTGTTTCCGACGGCCGAATGGCGCGAGTGCAACCGCATGGCGCTGGCGGTGCTCGAGATCCGCAACTGGGCGTCCGACATGGTGGACCGCGACGATCCGCTGCTGATCGAACAGATCCAGGCCAGGCTCCTGCCGCGGCGCGGTATCTTCGCCAATCCGGACGAGATCATCGTGACGCTGGGCGCGCAGAACGCACTTTACATGCTTGCGTCGCTGCTAATGACCAAGGGCTCGAAGGTGGCCATGGAAGACCCGGGCTATCCTGACGCCCGCTCGATCTTCCGGCTGGCCGGCGCCGATATCCAGCCGGTTCCGGTCGACCAGTCGGGCATCGTGACCTCCGCGATCCCCAGCGATTCCGGCTTCGTCTTCGTCACGCCCAGCCACCACTGCCCGACCATGGTGCCGTTGTCGGCGGAGCGGCGGCAGGATCTCCTGGCGCGCGCCAACCGCAACAACCAGATCATTATCGAGGACGGCTATGACAGCCAGCTGCTCGATGAGGCGCCGCAGCAGGCGCTGAAGAGCCTCGATCGTTCCGGCCGCGTGATCTATGTCGGCTCGATGTCGAAGACGCTGGCTCCGGGTCTCAGGCTTGGCTACATCGTGGCCTCGGCCGGGCTGATCGCCGAGCTTCGCGCGCTGCGCCGCTTCATGCTCAGGCACCCGCCGGCGAACAACCAGCGCGCCGTCGCGCTGTTCCTGTCGCTCGGCCATCACGAGGCGCTGGTGCGCAGGCTTTCCACCGCCTTCGACGAACGGCGCAAGCGCCTGGTCCATGCGATTTCCGCTTTCCTGCCAGAGTGGCGCTCGACCGACTCGGCGGGCGGCACATCGCTGTGGCTGGAAGGGCCGCGCGGTACCGATTCACGCGGCCTTGCGGAAGCGGCCGCTTCGCGCAGCGTCATCATCGAACCCGGCGACCGGTTCTTCGATCGCAGCGAAAAGCCCTCTCGTTTCATGCGCTTGGGCATCTCCTCGATCTCGCTGCAGCATATCGAGCCGGGCATCCGCGAACTTGCCACCGCCGCCGGGCGCAGGCCCGCGGCCGCCTGATCGCCGCAGACCTCCTGAAAAAAGCCGGCGCCGCGCCGGCTTTTTTTGTTTGGGCGCATGTTTGCCGCTTTAGCACTCTGGCATATTCGACGGGATTGCTTGGCCCATAGGCTGTGCCAATGCCGGCGGCATAGTCGGAGCCAGAAGGGGACGAGGCAGCCGATGGTGGACCAACCGCCGCGTTCGCCGCGCAGAAAAAGACAAAAGGTGGAGTGCTTCCATGTCAGTGGCTCTCGAGAAGCAGGAATCGTCGTCGGACCAGCGTTCGCGGCGTTCCGGCGGGCGCGAAGCGCGCCGCGCGATGCGGGCAGCGCCCTTGGCCGACGACATCCGTCCGGTGCGGCCGGGGCTTGAAGGCGGCAGCTATGGCCCATTGAGCCAGAACGACCGCGAACGCATCCACGAAGCGGTGCTGACGCTGCTGGAAACGGTCGGCTTCGCCAATGCCATCCCGTCCTGCATCGAGGCGCTGACCCGGGTCGGCGGCATCCATGGCGATGACGGCCGCGTTCGGCTGCCGCGCGCCTTGGTGCTGGACACGATCAAAAAGGCGGCGCGCAACTTCACCCTCCATGGCCAGGATCCGAAGCACGACATGCTGATCCAGGGCAAACGCGTGCATTACGGCACGGCGGGTGCGGCGGTGCATCTGGTCGATGTCGAGAAGCGCGAATATCGCGAATCGCTGCTGCAGGACCTCTACGACGCCGCCCGTCTCGTCGATGGGCTGGACAACATCCATTTCTTCCAGCGCACCATGGTGCCGCGTGATATTCCTGACCCGCTCGATATGGACTTCAACACGCTCTATGCCTGCGTGATGGGGACGTCCAAGCATGTCGGCACCTCGTTCACCGTGCGCGAGAACGTCAAGCCGGCGCTGGAGATGCTCTATGCGATCGCCGGCGGGGAGGAGAATTTCCGGGCGCGGCCGTTCGTGTCGAACTCGAACTGCTTCGTCGTGCCGCCGATGAAGTTCGCCGAGGACGCCTGCGGAGTGTTGGAGGCCTGCGTCGAAGGCGGCATTCCGATCCTGCTTCTGTCGGCCGGCCAGGCCGGCGCCACGGCACCTGCCGCCATTGCCGGCGCCGTCGTGCAAGCGGTGGCGGAAGTGCTGATGGGCCTGGTCTATGTCAATGCCGTCAAGCCTGGACATCCGGCGATCTTCGGCACTTGGCCGTTCGTCTCCGATCTCAGGACCGGCGCCATGTCCGGCGGCTCGGCCGAGCAAGCAGTCTTGACCGCGGCCTGCGCGCAGATGGCGCAATATTACGACCTGCCCGGCGGCTCGGCTGCCGGCATGTCGGACTCGAAGCTGCCCGACATCCAGGCCGGCTACGAGAAGGGCATCACCAACGTGATGGCGGGTCTCTCCGGCCTGAACCTGGTCTATGAATCGGCGGGCATGCATGCCTCGCTGCTCGGCTTCTGCCTCGAAAGCCTGATCATCGACAACGACATGCTCGGCCATTGCCTGCGCTGCGTGCGCGGCATCGAGGTGACCGACGACGCGCTATCGATCGACACGATCGCCGATGTCTGCCTCAAGGGTCCCGGGCACTATCTCGGCAACGATCAGACATTGAAGCTGATGCAGACCGAGTATTTCTATCCCGCCGTCGGCGACCGTTTCTCGCCCAAGGAATGGAACGAGAAGGGCCGGCCCGACATCCTGTCGCGGGCAATCGCGGAGAAGAAGCGCGTGCTTGCCGAGCGCTTCCCGCGCCACGTCTCGCGCCTGCTCGACGACAAATTGCGCGCCCGCTTCGGCGAGATGATCAAGCTGCCGCGCAGCAAGATGGGCGGCTAGGAGGCATTGATATTCAGGTGAGGCCGGCCTGCAAACGGCAGTTTCCTGCGCTTCCGGTGCTCACGTACTTCAAGTACGCTCCGCTCCGGTTCTCGGAAACCGCCATTTTCGACTCGGCCTGACCTGAATCTCAACGTCTCTTACCTGGCCAGTCAGTCAGCCCTCAACTCATAGCGCTCGACGACCTCGGCGTTGATCAGCTTGGCGTGCAGCGTCATCAGCACGATCTGCGCGTCGAAACTGTCGCCGGCCTCCAGCGCCGCCTCGATGCGGCGCTCGACCTGCAATGTCAGCTCGCGGCCGTTGACCTGCTCGAATACATGGCGTCCGGCGACGCAATAGCCGCAGAGCTGCGCCACGGATGCATAGGCGTCCGCCGGCGGCTCATCGGGCCAGCGGTCGTTCATCAGGTTGACGATGGTGAGTTTCACGCCCTCTGGTACCAGCGCCGGATGCAGGTCGGCCGCACGCAACGCGTCGTCGAGCTGGCGCAGATCGCCGGAGCGGCCGAACATGCCGAGAAAGCCGAGGGAAGAGCGCCGTTTCGCCACGATGATCTGTCCCTTCGTGAGCTGCCGAGGTCGAGCTTATCTGTGGGTTCCCTGGAGATGAAACAAGGGCAACAGAAAAGGGCGGCTCGCCGTCGGCAAGCCGCCCCTTTTGATCGGCCGAATATATAGGCTCAGTGATTGTCGCGCGGCACGCCGCTGGTATGGGCGACGTCCTGGTATTTCACCGCCGGTTTCAGCACCATGCCGGCCGAGAACTGGTCGACCATGCCGCGCTGGATCTCCTGCCAAGGCGTCTGGTGCTGGGGATAGTGATAGCCGCCATTGGCCTGCAGCGCGGCGCGCCGCTTGGCGATCTCCTCGTCGCTGACGAGGATATTGGCCGTGGCCTTTTTCAGGTCGATGCGGACGCGGTCGCCGCTCTTGAGCAGCGCCAGCCCGCCGCCGATCGCGGCTTCAGGCGAGGCATTGAGGATCGACGGGGAGCCCGACGTGCCGGACTGGCGGCCGTCACCGATGCAGGCAAGGGCGTGGATGCCCTTCTTGATCAGGTAGGCAGGCGGCTGCATGTTGACCACCTCGGCGCCGCCCGGATAGCCGACCGGACCGGCGCCGCGCATGAACAGGATCGTGTGCTCGTCGATGCCCTGCGCCGGATCGTCGATGCGGGCGTGGTAATCCTCCGGCCCGTCGAAGACCATGGCGTTGCCCTCGAAGGCCTCCGGGTCGTTCGGGTTGGAGAGGTAGCGCTCACGGAATTCGGGCGAGATGCCGCTGGTCTTCATGATGGCGGAATCGAACAGATTGCCCTTGAGGTTGATGAAGCCGGCATTGGCCTTGAGCGGCTTGTCGGCGCTGCGGATGACGTCGTGATTCTCGTTGACGGCATCCCGGCAATTGTCGCCCATCGACCTGCCGTTGGCGGTGACGGCATCGGGATGCGGCAGCAGGCCGCCCTTCATCAGTTCGGCGACGACTGCCGGCACGCCGCCGGCATGGTGATAGTCCTCGCCGAGATACTCGCCCGTCGGCTGCAGGTTGACCAGCAGCGGGATGTCGAGGCCGATCTTCTGCCAGTCGTCATTGTCGAGCGGCACGCCGAGATGGCGGGCGATGGCGTTGAGGTGGATCGGCGCGTTGGTCGAGCCGCCGATGGCCGAGTTGACGACGATGGCGTTCTCGAACGCCTCGCGGGTCATGATGTCGGACGGCTTCAGATCCTCATGCACCATCTCGACGATGCGCTTGCCAGTTTCGTAGGAAATCTGGCCGCGCTCGCGGTACGGTGCAGGGATAGCGGCCGAGCCCGGCAGTTGCATGCCGAGCGCCTCGGCCAGCGAATTCATCGTGGTCGCCGTGCCCATGGTGTTGCAATAGCCGGTCGACGGCGCCGAGGAGGCGACTATGTCCATGAACTCCTCATAGTCGATCTCGCCGGCAGACAGCCGCTGGCGCGATTCCCAGACGATGGTGCCGGAGCCGGTGCGCTTGCCCTTGTGCCAGCCATTCAGCATCGGGCCGACCGAAAGCGCGATCGCCGGGATGTTGACGGTGGCCGCCGCCATCAGCAAGGCAGGCGTCGTCTTGTCGCAGCCGATGGTCAGCACCACGCCGTCGAGCGGATAGCCGTAGAGCACTTCGACCAGGCTGAGATAGGCAAGGTTGCGGTCGAGCGCGGCCGTGGGGCGCTTGCCGGTCTCCTGGATCGGATGGCAGGGGAACTCGAATGGGATGCCGCCCATCGAGACGATGCCCTCGCGCACGCGCTTGGCAAGCTCGAGGTGATGCCGGTTGCAGGGCGAAAGGTCGGAACCGGTCTGCGCGATGCCGATCAGCGGCTTGCCCGACATCAGCTCGGCGCGCGTCAGGCCGTAATTGAGGTAGCGTTCGAGATAGAGCGCCGTCATGCCCGGATTGTCGGGATTGTCGAACCACTCCTGCGAGCGAAATTTCTTTTTCTTGGTGGGGGCGCCTGCCATGGTGGTCTCCGTATTTGTATGACAAATCGATAGGACAATGCGTCCATGCAGGCAAGAGGCAGGCGCGGCCGGAACCCGGACTTTGGTGCGATAGACTTGTTTCGGGCCGCGCGCTACGACCAACCGGCATCAGCAATGCGGGAGGTCTTGATGGCTTTGGTGATCGAAGGCGAGGAGCGGATCGCCGCACCCATCGGGAAAGTGTGGGAAGCCCTTAACGACCCGGAGATCCTGAAGGTGGCGATTCCCGGCTGCCAGAGCCTCGAGAAGAATTCGGACACCGCCATGGCTGCGACCGTGGTGCTCAAGATCGGCCCCATCAAGGCGACCTTCAACGGCGAAGTCACGCTGAAAAACCTCAAGCCACCGCATTCCTACACCATCCAGGGCGAAGGCAAGGGCGGCGTTGCCGGCTTCGCCAAGGGCGGCGCCGACGTGACGCTGACCGCCGACGGGGCAGACTCGACAGTGCTCAAATACGCCGCCAAGGCCGAGGTCGGCGGCAAGATCGCGCAACTCGGCAGCCGGTTGATCCAATCGACATCGAAGAAATTGGCAGGGCAGTTCTTCTCGACGTTCGGCGAGAAGGTCGGCGCCTGACCCTCAAAGGAAGGGGCGTTATTCGAACACGATGCTCGGCACGGCGGCTTCAGCGGCGCCGCGCTCTTCCTGGACCCGTTCCCAGACCTTGCTGGCGATATCGCGGTAGATCTTTGCTTCGGCGCCCTCCGGCTTGGAAGCGACGACCGGGATGCCGGCATCCGAGCTTTCGCGGATGCCCATCTCAAGCGGCACCTCGCCGAGGAAGGTGACGCCGAGGCGCTCGGCCTCGCGGCGCGCGCCGCCATGGCCGAAAATGTCGTAGCGCTTGCCGGTGTCGGGCGCGAGGAAGTAGCTCATATTCTCGACGATGCCGAGCAGCGGCACGTCGACCTTCTTGAACATGTTGAGGCCCTTGCGGGCGTCGATCAGGGCCAAGTCCTGCGGCGTCGAGACGATGACGGCGCCGGCGAGCGGCACCTGCTGGGCCATGGTGAGCTGGGCATCGCCGGTGCCGGGCGGCATGTCGACCACCAGCACGTCGAGCGGACCCCATTCGACCTCGCGCAGCATTTGCGTCAGCGCCGACATCACCATCGGGCCGCGCCAGATCATCGGCGTCTCCTCATCGACGAGGAAGCCCATCGACATCACCTTGAGGCCGTAATTCTGCATCGGCTTCAGCACCTTGCCGTCGACGGTCTGCGGCCGGCCGTGGATGTTGAGCAGCCTGGGCATGGACGGGCCGTAGATATCGGCATCGAGCACGCCGACCTTCAGCCCGTTGGCGGCAAGCCCTAGCGCCAGGTTGACGGCGGTGGTCGACTTGCCGACGCCGCCCTTGCCGGAGGCGACGGCGATGATGGCGTCGATGCCGGGCACGCCGCGCCTGCCATGGCTCTGCGAGGCGGGCGCATGCGGCGCGGGGCGCTGCGGCGCCGGCTGCGGAGTCGGCCGCTGCGGGGCAGACGGGCGCGGCGGAACCGGCGCTTCCATGCCGCCGCCCTTCTTCTCCGCCGTCAGCGCGACGACCGCGCTGGCGACGCCGGGGATAGCCTTCACCGCGCGCTCGGCGGCGGCACGCAACGGCTCTAGCTCCTGGGCGCGGGCGGCGGGCACGGTGATCGAGAAGAAGACCTTGGAATCGGCGATGAAAATCTCCGAGACCATGCCGAGATCGACGATGTTGCCGGTGAAGTCCGGCCCGTTCACCGTCTTCAGGCGCTCGATGACGGATTCCTTGGTAACGGTCATGATCTTTCCTCGGCGTTTGGCGTTCCAGATAGTGCAGTTTGCCGGCGGAACCAAGCCGTGGCGCAACGGCTCGCCTGGCGTGCCCCGGAAAGCGACGGATGGTGTCGGATTTGGCCAGGGCCGCGGCGCAGGTTCGGGCCCGGTCATAGCCAAACGGTGCGCCCGCGCTATCTCCATCGCCATCACGACAACCGGGGAAGGAAGACGGTCATGCTTGAAAACAGCAATGTGACAGCCAATCTCGCGGTGAAGGACATCGCCAAGGCAAGGGCGTTCTACGAGGGCACGCTGGGCCTCAGCCAAGTGGACGACATGGATGGCGAGCTGATCGTCTACAAAAGCGGTGACACGCTCCTCAATGTCTATCGCTCGCAATTCGCCGGCACCAACAAGGCGACGGCCGCAACCTGGGCGGTAGGCGACCGCATCGAGCCGATCGTCAAATCGCTGCGGTCGAAGGGCATCACCTTCGAGCACTATGATATGCCCGGCCTGTCGCTCGAAGGCGACATCCATGTCGGCTCGGGCATGAAGGTGGCCTGGTTCAAGGATCCCGACGGCAACATCCTGAACCTGGTGGGCAAATAGCGGCCGCTCTCAGGCGGAGCCGGAACCCGTCATCCGGCCAGCCTTGTGGCGAGATAGGTAAACGCCGAAATCGCCGCCGTCGCCGGCAAGGTGATCACCCATGCGACGACGATGTTGCCGGCGATGCCCCAGCGCACGGCGGAGACGCGGCGCGCGGCACCCACGCCGATGATGGCGCCTGTGATGGTATGCGTCGTCGAAACCGGGACACCGAGCCAGGTGGCGGCGAAGAGCGTAATGGCGCCGCCGGTCTCGGCGCAAAAACCCTGCATCGGGTTCAGCCGCGTGATCTTCGATCCCATGGTGTGGACGATGCGCCAGCCGCCGAGCAGCGTGCCCAGCGCCAGCGCCGACTGGCAGGTGAGCACCACCCACAGCGGCACATGGAAAGTCGGGCCGAGCGCGCCCTGCGAAAAGAGCAGCACGGCGATGATTCCCATGGTCTTCTGCGCGTCGTTGCCGCCATGTCCCAGCGAATAGAGCGAGGCGGAAAAGAACTGCAGCACGCGAAAGCTGTTGTCGACCGCGAATGGCGTCTGGCGCACGAACAGCCATGAGACGATGAGTACCAGGACGAGCGCCAGCACGAATCCCGTCGCAGGCGAGAGCACGATGGCCGCGACCGTCTTGCCGAGCCCCGACCAGACGATGGCGCCCAGGCCTGCCTTGGCGACGCCGGCGCCGACCAGCCCACCGATCAGCGCGTGCGAGCTGCTCGACGGAATGCCGGCGACCCAGGTGACGATATTCCAGACGATGGCGCCGACGAGTGCGGCAAAAATCACCGCCGGCGTGACGATGCTGGCGTCGATGATGCCTTTTCCCACCGTCTCAGCGACATGCAGGCCGAAGAACAGGAAGGCGATAAAATTGAAGAAAGCCGCCCACAGCACCGCGTAATGCGGCCTGAGCACCCGGGTGGAGACGATGGTCGCGATCGAGTTGGCGGCATCGTGCAGGCCGTTGAGGAAATCGAAGAACAGCGCCACGGCAACGAGGCCGACCAGCAGGGGAAAGGCGATCGTGGCGTCCATCGCCTAAACGTTCTCGATGACGATGCCGCTGATCTCGTTGGCGACATCCTCGAAACGGTCGACCACCTTCTCCAGCTGGCCATAAATCTCCGAACCGATCAGATAGGCCATGGCGTCGCTGCGGCCGTGACGCTTGAACAGATCCTTCAGGCCATGCTCGTGCAGATCGTCGGCGCGGCCCTCGACGCGCATGACCTCCTCGGCGATGGCGTTGAGACGCGCTGCGTTGGCGCCGACCTTGCCGAGCAGCGGGATCGCCTCGGCGACCAACCGGGCGGCCTGGACGATGACGCCGCCCATTTCTCGCATCAGCGGATCGAATTCCCTCACTTCGAACAGTTTCACCGTCTTGACGGTCTTGTGCATCATGTCGATGGCGTCATCCATCGACTGGATCAGATCCTTGATGTCGCCGCGGTCGAAGGGCGTGATGAAGGAGCGCCTGACGGCAAGCAGGACCTCGGCGGTGATGCCGTCAGCCTCGTTTTCGAGATCGATGATTTTTTGGCACCAGCGGTCGATGTCCTTGCCCTGGAGAAGCTGCTCAAGGGCTTCGGCGCCGCCGACCACGGTGCGCGAATGCCGCTCGAACAGGTCGAAGAAGCGATCCTCGCGCGGCAACAGCTTGCGAAACCAACCCAGCATGTCGTCCCTCCCTGCTTCCACCTATCCCACATAACGCCACGCGCGGCGCGGGAAAACAGATAGCCGGCTCAAAAATGTGGACGAGGCCGATTGCGCATGCGTCTTGCGAAGCAGGGCGATTTCCCCGACCTTGGGCAAACCGCGGCGGATCGGACGGCATGATCGACAAACTGGAATTCTTCATCGCTCTCGCCAAGGAGGAGCATTTCGGCCGGGCCGCAGAAGTGTGCGGTGTCACCCAACCGACCTTATCGGCCGGCATCAAGCAGCTCGAGGAACAGCTCGGCGTCATGCTGGTGCTGCGCGGCTCGCGCTTCCAGGGCCTGACGCCGGAGGGCACGCAGGTGCTGGGCTGGGCGCGCCGCATCGTCGGCGACTCCCGCACGATGCGCGAGGAGATGCGGGCGGCGCGCCACGGCCTGTCCGGGCGCATCCGCATCGCCGCGATCCCGACGGCGCTCGCCATGGTGGCGCGGCTGACGACGCCATTCCGCGAAAAGCATCCGGGCGTCACCTTCTCGGTGCTGTCGCGCACATCCATCGAAGTGCTGTCGCTGCTCGGCAATTTCGATGTCGATGCCGGCATCACCTATCTCGACAACGAGCCGCTCGGGCGCGTGACCAGCGTGCCGCTCTATGACGAGCGCTATCAGCTGATCACGGCGGTCGGGAACCCCTATTCCGACCGCGACAAAGTGTCGTGGGCCGAGATCAGCCAGCTGCCGCTCTGTCTGCTGACGCCGGATATGCAGAACCGGCGCATCATCGACCAGCATCTGGCGGAAGCCGGCGTGCAGGTGCGGCCGACGCTGGAATCGAATTCGATGATCGTGCTGTTCTCGCATATCCGCACAGGCAAATGGTCATCGATCATGCCGCTCAACCTTGCGGAAACGTTCGGCTTTTCCGAGCCCATCCGGGCGATCCCGATCGTCGAGCCGGACGCCAGCCACACGGTCGGGCTGGTGGCGGCGCCGCGCGAGCCGCACACGCCGCTGGTGCAGGCGCTTCTGGGAGAGGCGATGGCGCTGGCGGACGATTTCCGCGCCCACCGCTAGGTTAGACAATGCGAGCCGCCGGATCTTGATAGAAAATTTCTATCAAGCGACGAAAGCGCTTTATTGATTTCGGAGGTTTCCTCTGATTTCCTAAGGACTTAGCGATATTGCGCCCCATGCATGTCGTTGCCCCGAAACCGCTCTATATTCCGGGGTGACATACATTGGCCGCCACGACTAGGGAGGGCGCTGCGTGAGCATGCAGGCCGCAAGTACCGAGATCGCGTCGCGCACGGCGGCGATCATTGACGAGATGAAGGGCCTCGAAGGCCCGTTGCTGCCGATCCTGCACAGCATACAGGAAGAGTTCGGGCATGTTCCGAAAGACGCGCTGCCGGTGATCGCCGATGGGCTGAACCTATCGCGGGCCGAGGTGCACGGCGTGGTCAGCTTCTATCACGATTTCCGCGCCAAGCCTGCCGGGCGGCACGTGCTGAAGCTCTGCCAGGCCGAAGCCTGCCAGTCGATGGGTTCGGACGCCGTCGCGGCCAAGATCAAGCGGTTGCTGGGCATCGATTTCCACGAGACCACGCGCGACGGATCGGTTACACTGGAGCCGGTCTATTGCCTCGGGCTTTGCGCCTGCTCGCCGTCGGCGATGCTCGACGGCGAAGTCATCGGTCGGCTCGATGACGAGAAGATTGAAGAGATCGTCGCGGAGGTACGTTCATGATCCCGCGCATCTATGTCCCGGCAGATTCCGGCGCGCTGGCGCTCGGCGCAGAAAAGGTCGCCAAAGCGATCGAGAAGGAGCTCAAGGAGCGCGGCGTCGAAGCCAAGATCGTGCGCAACGGCTCGCGCGGCGCCTATTTCCTGGAGCCGATGGTCGAGGTGGCCACGGCTGAGGGCCGCGTCGCCTACGGGCCGGTCAAGCCGTCCGACGTCAAGAGCCTGTTCGACAGCGGCTTCCTCAAGGGCGGCCATCACAAGCGCTGGCTGGGCTCCCCCGACAAGATCCCCTTCTTCGCCAAACAGACGCGGCTGACCTTCGCGCGCTGCGGCATCATCGATCCGCTGTCACTCGACAGCTACAAATCGCATGGCGGCCTGAACGGCCTGCAGAATGCAGTGGCGATGGCGCCCGCGGACATCGTGAAACAGGTGACCGAATCCGGCCTGCGCGGCCGCGGCGGCGCCGGCTTCCCGACCGGCATCAAGTGGAAGACGGTGCTGGATACGGCGGGCGCGCAAAAATACATCGTCTGCAACGCTGACGAAGGCGACAGCGCCACTTTCGCCGACCGCATGATCATGGAAGGCGATCCCTTCGTGCTGATCGAAGGCATGGCGATCGCCGGCATCGCCACAGGCGCGACCAAGGGCTTCGTCTATATCCGCTCGGAATATCCGCATGCGGTGGCGACGATGAACAAGGCCGTCGCTATCGCCCGCAAGGCAGGCGTGCTGGGCGTCAACGTGCTGGGCTCGCCCAACGCCTTCGACATGGAAATCCGCGTCGGCGCCGGCGCCTATGTCTGCGGCGAGGAAACCTCGTTGCTCAACAGCCTCGAGGGCAAGCGCGGCGTGGTGCGCGCCAAGCCGCCGCTGCCCGCGATCCAAGGCTTGTTCGGCAAGCCGACGGTGATCAACAACGTGATCAGCCTGGCCTCGGTGCCTGTCATCATGGACAAGGGCGCTGCCTACTACAAGGATTTCGGCATGGGCCGCTCGCGCGGCACGATCCCGATCCAGATAGCCGGCAACGTCAAGCATGGCGGCCTGTTCGAGACGGCTTTCGGTCTGACGCTGGGCGAGATCGTCGACGACATCGGCGGCGGCACGTCCACTGGGCGTCCGGTGAAGGCGGTGCAGGTCGGCGGTCCGCTCGGCGCCTATTTCCCGCGGGCTTTGTTCGACACGCCGTTCGACTACGAGGAATTCGCCAAGCGCGACGGGCTGATCGGCCATGCCGGCGTCACCGTGTTCGACGACACCGCCGACATGCTGAAGCAGGCGCGCTTCGCCATGGAGTTCTGCGCCATCGAAAGCTGCGGCAAGTGCACGCCCTGCCGCATCGGCTCGACGCGCGGCGTGGAGGTTCTGGATAAGGTCGCCGCCGGCATCGAGGCGGAGAAGAACCTCGCGCTTGTCACCGATCTCTGCAACACGATGAAGTTCGGATCGCTTTGCGCGCTGGGCGGCTTCACGCCCTACCCGGTGATGAGCTCGATCACGCATTTCCCCGAGGATTTCAAGCCCGCGCCGGCGCGCGTGGCGGCTGAATAGGAGCTGGCAGATGAACATCAAGGCCGACTTCCCGACACTCATCGAAGAGATCGACTACGGCACGCCGGAGTCGAAAGCGACGAAGCAGGTGACCCTGACAGTCGACGGGCAAAGCATCACCGTGCCGGAAGGCACCTCGATCATGCGCGCGGCCATGGAAGGCGGCGTCGAGATCCCGAAGCTCTGCGCCACCGACATGCTGGACTCTTTCGGTTCCTGCCGCGTCTGCCTGGTCGAGATCGAAGGGCGCGGCGGCACGCCGGCTTCCTGCACGACGCCAGTCGGCGAAGGCATGGTGGTGCGCACGCAGTCCGACCGGCTCGACGCCATCCGCCGCGGCGTCATGGAACTCTATGTCTCCGACCACCCGATGGGCTGGAACGAAAAGGCCGGAACCGGCGCCAGCGAGTTCGACGCGGTGGCGAAGTCGGTCGGCCTCACCGAGAACCGCTACGGCGTCGAGGGCCGCAACCACGTCAAGCAAGAAGGCGGCGTCGCGCCCGGCCACGGCTCGCTGGCGGTCGACTACATCGCCCGCGACGAATCCAATCCCTATTTCACCTATGATCCGGCACAGTGCATCGTCTGCTCGCGCTGCGTGCGCGCCTGCGAGGAGGTGCAGGGCACCTTCGCGCTGACCATCGAGGGCCGCGGCTTCGAATCGCGCATGGTCGCCGGCATGCATGAGGACTTCATCGCTTCCGAATGCGTGTCCTGCGGCGCCTGCGTGCAGGCCTGCCCGACCGACGCGCTGCGCGAGAAGACCGTGCTCGAGAAGGGCATGCCGGAGCGCTCGGCCGTCACCACCTGCGCCTATTGCGGCGTCGGCTGCTCGTTCAAGGCCGAGGTCAAGGATGACGAGGTCATCCGCATGATGCCCTACAAGGACGGCAAGGCGAACCACGGCCATAGCTGCGTCAAGGGCCGTTTCGCCTATGGCTATGCCACGCACAAGGACCGCATCCTGTCGCCGATGGTCCGCGAGAAGATTTCCGATCCGTGGCGCGAAGTGACCTGGGAAGAGGCGATCGCCCATACGGCGAAGGAATTCCGCCGCATCCAGTATCAGTATGGACGCACGGCAATCGGCGGCATCACGTCCTCGCGCTGCACGAATGAGGAGACCTATCTCGTCCAGAAGCTGGTGCGGCAGGGCTTCCGCAACAACAACGTCGACACCTGCGCGCGCGTCTGCCACTCGCCGACCGGCTACGGGCTCGGCCAGACCTACGGCACATCGGCCGGCACGCAGGATTTCGATTCGGTCGAGTTCACCGATGTCGCCGTCATCATCGGCGCCAATCCGGCTTCCGCCCATCCCGTCTTCGCCTCGCGGCTGAAGAAGCGGCTGCGCCAGGGCGCCAAGCTGATCGTGCTCGATCCGCGCCGCACCGAAATGGTCAAGTCGGCGCATATCGAAGCCGACTACCACCTGCCCTTGAAACCTGGCACCAACGTGGCGGTGCTGACGGCGCTGGCACATGTCATCGTCACCGAAGGCCTGTTCGACGAGGCGTTCATCCGCGAGCGCTGCGACTGGGCCGAGTTCCAGGACTGGGCATCCTTCGTCGCCCTGCCGGAAAACAGTCCCGAAACCGTCGGCAAGCTCTCGGGCGTCGATCCGGAACTGATCCGGGGTGCCGCGCGCATGTATGCCAAGGGCGGCAATGGCGCGATCTACTACGGCCTCGGCGTGACGGAGCACAGCCAGGGCTCGACCACGGTGATCGCCATCGCCAACCTCGCCATGGCCACGGGCAATATCGGCCGTCCGGGCGTCGGCGTGAACCCGCTGCGCGGCCAGAACAACGTGCAGGGCTCCTGCGACATGGGCTCGTTCCCGCATGAATTGCCGGGCTACCGCCACATCTCGGGCGAAGCGGTGCGCGACATCTATGAGAGCCTGTGGGGCGTGAAGCTGGACGATGAGCCGGGCCTGCGCATCCCCAACATGCTGGACGCCGCCGTCGACGGCTCGTTCAAGGGCATCTACATTCAGGGCGAGGACATCCTGCAGTCCGATCCCGACACCAAGCATGTCGCCGGCGGCCTCGCCGCGATGGAATGCGTGGTCGTGCACGACCTCTTCCTCAACGAGACGGCGAACTACGCGCACGTCTTCTTGCCGGGTTCGACCTTCCTCGAGAAGGACGGCACCTTCACCAATGCCGAGCGCCGCATCAACATGGTGCGCAAGGTCATTGAACCGAAGGCGCGCTATGCCGACTGGGAAGCGACGCAGGAGCTTGCCCGCGCCATCGGGCTCGACTGGAACTATACCCATCCCTCGCAGATCATGGACGAGATCGCCCAGACGACGCCGAGCTTCGCCGGCGTCTCGTTCGAGCTGCTCGACCGCGTCGGCTCGGTGCAGTGGCCGTGCAACGAGAAGGCGCCGCTCGGCACGCCGATCATGCATGTCGACGGCTTCGTGCGCGGCAAGGGCAAGTTCATCCGCACCGAATATGTGGCGACGGACGAGCGGACCGGTCCGCGCTATCCGCTGCTGCTCACCACCGGCCGTATCCTTTCGCAATACAATGTCGGCGCGCAGACAAGGCGCACCGAAAACGTGGCATGGCATGCCGAGGACCGGCTGGAGATCCATCCGCACGACGCCGAAGTCCGCGGCGTGCATGAAGGCGATTGGGTGCGCCTGGCAAGCCGTTCGGGCGAAACGACGCTGCGCGCGCTGATCACCGACCGCGTCTCGCCCGGTGTCGTCTACACGACCTTCCACCACCCCGACACGCAGGCCAACGTCATCACGACCGACTTCTCGGACTGGGCGACCAACTGTCCGGAATACAAGGTCACCGCCGTGCAGGTGGCGCCATCCAACGGCCCGACCGACTGGCAGAAGGACTATAACGAGCAGGCCAAGCAGAGCCGGCGCATCGCCCCGCTGCAGGCGGCGGAGTAGTTCTTGACCGCGCGGCGCAAAGCCACGACTCAAATTTCGCGGCTGGCGCATCGCGCCGGCGGCACCGCGGCCGCGAACCGCATGGTGCCTGAAGAGACGCCGGTGGCGTTCTCCTTCGCCGGCACCACCCATGCGGTAATGATGGCGAGCCCCGCCGATTTCGAGGATTTCGCGCTCGGCTTCTCGCTGACCGAAGGCATCATTGCCGGCCCGGCAGAGATCGAGGCGATCGAGGTCGAGGATCTCGGCGCCGGCATCGACATCCAGATACGGCTCAAGGACAAGGCCAACACGCGCTTCCAGGCGCGGCGGCGCAGGCTGGCCGGGCCGGTCGGCTGCGGGCTGTGCGGCATCGAATCCATCGAGGAGGCGATGCGCTCGGTCGACGCCGTTGGTGCATCGCGACTTACGCTTCAATCTGACGATATAACAAGCGCCGTCCGCCTGCTGTCGAAGCAGCAGCCGCTGCACAAAGAGACCGGCGCAGTGCATGCCGCCGGCTTCTACGTTCCAGGCAAGGGCATCGTCATGGCGCGCGAGGATGTCGGCCGTCACAACGCGCTGGACAAGCTGGCCGGCGCGCTGGCCAGGGCCGGCATCGACGGTGCGAGCGGCGCCGTCGTGGTGACGTCGCGCGTCTCGGTGGAGATGGTGCAGAAGACGGCCGCCATCGGCGCCGCGATCATCATGGCGGTTTCGGCGCCGACCGCGCTCGCCATCCGCACGGCCGACGCCGCCGGCATGACGCTGGTGGCGCTGGTTCGCGGCGACGATTTCGATATTTTCACCCACCCCGAACGAGTGGCTTCCGGAGTTGCCAAGCATGTCGCATGACGAAGACCACATCACCAGCACCAGGGAGAAGCTGGTGCGCATGGCCAACCAGATCGCCACCTTCTTCCATTCGAAACCGCGCGAGGAAGGCATTGCCGGCGTTGCCGAGCACATCAACAAGTTCTGGGAGCCGCGGATGCGGCGCCAGTTCTTCGAGATGCTCGACGCCGGCACCGAGAATTTCGACGAGCTCGTGGTCGCTGCCTCGGCCAAGATCAAGCGGCCGATCAGCCCCGCGGAGGCCGACATGAAGCTTGGGCTTACGGCGTTCCCGGCCGATATCGCCGCTTCGCAAAAATAGCGTAGCAACCGGGCTGCCTTACATTTCTTTCTGCTAAAATTTAAGCTGCCGCTAGCTGCGCGGCTCTGCTATGTTTGACGATCGGAAAATCGTCGGGCCGGGCGGAAGAACTCGTGAGGCCGATCGAGACGCGATATGCCCGCAGCGGGGACGTGCGGATCGCCTATCAGGTGGTCGGCCAAGGCGCGCTCGATCTTGTGTTCGTGCCGGGCTTCATCTCCAATCTCGACCTGCACTGGGAAGACGAAGGCTACAGCCGCCTGTTGAAACGGCTTTCGGCTTTCTCGCGGCTCATCCTGTTCGACAAGCGCGGCACCGGGCTCTCCGACCGTGTCGATGCCCGTCATCTGCCCAGCTTAGAGGCCCGCATGAACGACGTGCGCGCGGTGATGGACGCGGCCGGCAGCGGTCGGGCGGCGATCCTCGGCGCCTCGGAAGGCGCGCCTATGGCGATGCTGTTCGCCGCCACCTATCCGGAGCGGACGCGCGCGCTGGTGCTTTATGGCGGCTATGCGCATTTCCACAAATGGGTGATGCCGCCGGAGCGGCTGGAGGCCTTCATCGAGACGGCGGAGACGTCGTGGGGCACCGGCGCCACCTTGCCCAATTTCGCGCCTGGCCGGGTCGACGATGCGCATTTCGCCCAGTGGTGGGCCCGGTTCGAGCGGCTGTCGGCGAGCCCGACCGCCGCGGCGGCGCTTGCCCGCATGAACGCCGACATCGACGTGCGCGGCATCCTGGCGATGATCAGCGCGCCGACGCTGATCATCCATCGCCGCAACGACGTCCGTGTCGATCCTGACGCCAGCCGTTTCTTGGCGAAGAAGATCCCGCATGCCCGGCTGGTCGAGATAGCCGGGCGCGATCATCCGATCTGGACCGGCGATGTCGATCGCGTTGCCGACCTGATCGAGGAATGCCTCACCGGCGAGCCCGCGGTGGCCGATACCGAGCGCGTGCTGGCGGCGCTGCTGGTGACGCGCATCTACGACACGGCCAGGCTCGGCGATCGCATGTGGAGCGAGCGCAGCCAGCGCTTCCAGGAAACCTGGCGGCTTCTGGTCGGCCGCCATGGCGGCCGCACGGCCGGCACGCATGGCGAATTGATGATGTCGCGCTTCGATGGGCCGGCGCGCGCCGTGCGCTGCGCCGCGGCATTGCGCGAGGCGGCGCAGCAGATCGGCGTGGCAAGCGCGCAAGGCGTGCATGTCGGCGAGATCGAAATACGCGGCCAGCCGGTCGGGCTGACGGCGCGGGTGACGATGCAGCTCGCCACGCATGCCGGACGCGGCGACATCCTCGCCTCGCGGCTGGTCGCCGATCTCGCAACAGGGTCCGGCCTGCATTTCGTCGATGCCGGCCGCGTCAGCCTCGACGAGCTGGACGAGCCCATGCCGGCGGTTCTGGCGACGTCGGAGCAGCATCTGGAGCCCGCCTGCCGGCCCAGGGCCAGGCCGGCCGAGCCGCCCGCGCTGACGGCGCGCGAGAGCGAGGTGGTGAACCTGATCGCCGATGGCAAGAGCAATGCGGCGATCGCCGCCGAGCTCAGCCTCAGCGAGCACACGGTCAAGCGGCACGTCGCCAACATTCTATTGAAGCTCGATCTGCCGTCGCGGGCGGCGGCGGCGGCATTTTCGGCGAGGCACACTGGCCCGGACGGGCCATGAGAGCCATGGCGCTTTCGAGGGAAGCGCCGGGGCTGCCACAAGCGATACCAATTCTCCCCATGCAGGCCGGGCGATGTCGCCGAAAGGGCGCTGCGAAATGGAGGATGAAATGCTGAAACTCAATCGCAAGATCGAATTGCTGGCATTCGCCGCGGGCGCATTGCTGGCGATGGCCCCGGCGCATGCCGAAGACGCTTCGGCCAGCGCCGCCTACAAGGACATCCAGGCCACCCTCGGCTCGGTGCCCGACATGTTCAAGACCTTGCCGGACGTCGCGGTCGCCGGCGCCTGGGCCGAGATCAAGGGCGTGCAGCTTAATCCCAAGACCGCGCTCAACGGCAAGACCAAGGAGCTGATGGGCCTTGCGGTCGCCGCGCAGATCCCCTGCCAGTACTGCATCTATTTCCACACCGAGGCCGCCAAGCTCAACGGCGCGAGCGACGAGGAGATCAAGGAGGCGGTGGCCATGGCGGCGATCGTGCGCCACTGGTCGACGATGCTCAATGGCAGCCAGGTCGACCTGGCGACCTTCAAGAAACAGACAGACGACGTGTTCGCGGCCGTCAAGGCCAAGTCGCAGTGAACGAAATCCCTGCCCGACGATGATCGCCGGGCAGTCCTTCCCTCGTCAACAGCCCGATCGAGAAGACGGGCACATGGAGGATGACATGCTGACCAAGACACAGACAGTGGACGGCGCGGCGATCAAGAAGGCGATCGAAGGCCGTGACGGCAAGCTCCTGTCGAGCTTTTACAATGACGACGCGCTGGTGCGGGTGATCGACCGCAACAATCCGCCGAGCAAGCCGCGCGAGATCCGCGGCCGGGCGGCGATCAGCACCTTCTGGGACGACATCTGCAGCCGGGCGATGACCCACAAGGTCGACACCACGATCGCCGAGGGCGACAGCCTCGCCTTCACCCAGGCCTGCGCCTATCCGGACGGCACGAAGGTGTTCTGCGCGGCGATGCTGGAATTGAAGAACGGCCGTATCGCACGCCAGACCGTCGTGCAGGCTTGGGACGAATAGATCAACCGCGGGCTCAACCGCAAATCAGGGAGGAGAACCAAAATGTTCAGTGCCAGATGGCAGATCGACGCCAAGTTCGGTCACAAGCAGACCGCGCTCGAGCTGATGCGCAAATGGGAGCGTGAGATCGGGTCGCAGGTCGGGCTCGCCGACATGAAGTTCCAGCTCATGACCGGTTCCGTGGGCGCGCGCGAAGCGACGATCGAGGCGCACCACCAGGTCGATAGCCTGGCCCAGTTGGAGGAGTTCTTCGCCAAGATCGCCAAGATCGATGCGCATGCCAAATGGGGCAAGGAGCTGGAGCCCTATGTGGTGTCGGGCACCAGCAAATGGACGATCTTCCGGATCGTGGAGTAGTGGCCTGAGCACCGCCCGGCCTTCTCCCCTTGTGGGAGAAGGTGGCTCGGCGCGCCGCGCCGAGACGGATGAGGGGTGCTCCAGCTTGGCGCCAAGCTACCCCTCACCGGATTGCCATCCGATTTGCGAAGAGCAAATCGGGGCAATCCGACCTCTCCCACAAGGGGAGAGGTAAAAGGAGCCTACCCGTGCGCCACCATCACATGCCGCACGGCGGTGTAATCCTCCAGTGCGTAGAGCGACATGTCCTTGCCGTAGCCGGACTGCTTTAGGCCGCCATGCGGCATCTCGTTGGTCAGCATGAAGTGGGTGTTGATCCAGGTGCAGCCATATTGCAGGCGGGCGGCGGTCGCCATGGCGCGCGAGATGTCCTTGGTCCATACCGACGAGGCAAGGCCGTAGTCGCTGTCGTTCGCCCAGCTCACTGCCTCATCGACATCCGCGAAGCGGGTGACCGAAACGACCGGACCGAACACCTCGCGGCGCACGATCTCGTCCTCCTGTAGCGCGCCGGCGACGACCGTCGGCTGATAATAGCAGCCGGAGCCTTCACCCGGCTTGCCGCCGGTGGTGATCTCGATGTGCTTCAGTTCCGAAGCGCGCTCGACGAAGCTCGACACACGGTCGCGCTGGCGACGCGAGATCAGCGGTCCGATCTCATTGTCCGTATCGTCCGGCTGGTTGTACTTGATGGTCGAGACCGCGGAGGAGAGGTCGGCGACGAGCTTGTCGTAGATCTTCTTGCCGGCATAGATGCGGCAGGCGGCCGTGCAGTCCTGGCCGGCATTGTAGTAGCCGAAGGCGCGCAGACCGTTGACAACGGCGCCGAGGTCGGCATCGTCGAAGACAATGACCGGCGCCTTGCCGCCGAGCTCCAGATGCGTGCGCTTGACCGACTTGGCGGCTGCCTGCAGCACCTTCTTGCCGGTGGCGACATCGCCGGTGATCGAGATCATGTTGACCTTGGGGTGGTTGATCAGCGTGTTGCCGACGCTGTCGCCGCGGCCGAGCACCACATTGACGACGCCCTCGGGCAGGATCTCGGAAAGGATCCTCGCGAGTTTCAGCGCCGTCAGCGGTGTCTGCTCCGACGGCTTGAAGACCACCGTGTTGCCGCCGCCGATCGCCGGGGCCAGCTTCCAGGCCATCATCATCAGCGGATAATTCCAGGGCGCGATGGAGGCGACGATGCCGATCGGATCGCGCCGCACCATCGAGGTGTGGCCAGGCAGGTATTCGCCCGCGACCTGGCCGGGCATCGAGCGTATCGCGCCGGCGAAGAAGCGATAGCAGTCGACGATCGCCGGAATCTCGTCATTGAGCACGGCATTGATCGGCTTGCCGCAGTTCAGCGCCTCGAGCGCTGCGAACTCCTTCGCTTCGGCCTCGATGCGGTCGGCAATCTTGAGCATGTAGCCGGAGCGCTGCGCCGGCGTGGTGCGCGACCAACTGACGAACGCTCGTTCGGCGGCACTAACGGCAGCCTCGATCTGCGCGGGGCTCGCCTCCGGCAGGTTGAGGATGGTCGCCCCGGTTTTCGGATTGAGGATCGGCTCCTCGGCCTCGGTGCCCTTCTCGAATTTCGAGCCGATCAGCATTTGGGTGTTCATTGGGTTCCTCCTTGAAAGGAAGTGAATGGTGAATGGTCAGTAGTGAGTAGTGATTAGTGAGTAGTGATTAGAATCCACCCATTGTTCTTCCATTCACGACTCACTATTCACCATTCACCATTCACTACTCACCACTCACTACTCACTACTCACTACTCACCCGCTTCATTTTCCACTGCCCGCAATCTGATCGCCATCACGGGTCAGGTAATAGGCAAGCAAAATCGGCAGCAGCGTCACCAGCACGACCACCATGGCCACGACATTGGTGACCGGGCGCTGGCGCGGGCGGATCAGCTCTTCCAGCATCCAGATCGGCACGGTCTGCTGCTGGCCGGCGGTGAAGGTGGTGACGATGACCTCGTCGAAGGACAGCGCGAAAGCGAGCATGCCGCCGGCAAGCAGCGCGGTAGCGATGTTCGGCAACACGACATGCCGGAAGGTCTGAAAACCGTCGGCGCCGAGGTCCATCGACGCTTCGATCATCGAGCCCGAGGTGCGGCGGAAGCGGGCGACGGCGTTGTTATAGACGACGACCACGCAGAAGGTCGCGTGACCGAGCACGATCGTCCAGAACGAGAACGGGATATCGGCGAGCGCGAAGGCCGAGCGCAGCGCGATGCCGGTGATGATGCCGGGCAGCGCGATTGGCAGGATGACCAGCAGCGAGATGGCCTCGCGGCCAAAGAAGCGCGTCTGCGAGACGGCGGCCGCGCAGAGCGTGCCGAGCACCAGCGCGATCACCGTCGAGATGGCAGCGACGCGGACCGACAGCGACAGCGCCTCCCAGACATCCGGCCGGTTCCAGGTGACGGCGAACCATTGCGTGGTGAGCCCCGGCGGGGGCCAGACGAAACTCTTCTCTTCCGTCGTGAAGGCGTAGACGAAGATCAAAAGGATCGGCAAATGCAGGAAGAGCAGGCCACAGGCGGCGGCGATCTTCAGGCCGAGCGGAGCGGATTGACCACGGTCAGAGCGCATCGAAAGCCCCCATGCGCTTGGCGCCCCAGAGATAGAAGCCCATGATGACGATCGGCACCACGGTGAAGGCGGCGGCCAAAGGAATGTTGCCGGCGGTGCCCTGCTGCGAATAGACGGCCTGGCCGATGAAGAGGCGCGAGGTGCCGATGATCTGCGGGATTATGTAGTCGCCGAGCGTCAGCGAGAAGGTGAAGATCGACCCGGCGACGATGCCGGGCAGCGCCAGCGGGAACAGCACATTGCGGAAGGTCTGGCCCGGCGAGGCGCCCAGATCGGACGAAGCCTCGACCAGATTGCCGGGCACGCGCTCGAGCGCGGCCTGAACGGGGAGGATCATGAAGGGCAGCCAGACATAGACGAAGACGATGAACGTGCCGGTGAAGGAGACCGACAGCGAGTTGCCGCCGACAACGGGGAGCGACAGCCAGCCGTCGAGCAGCCAAAGCAGGTTGAGCTTGGCGAGCAGCCAGGTGAGGATGCCTTCCTTGGCGAGGATCAGCTTCCAGGCATAGATCTTGACCAGGTAGCTCGACCACAGCGGCAGCATGACGCCGAGATAGAACAGCGCCTTCCAGCGGCCGCGCGCATAGCGCGCCGCATAATAGGCGATGGGGAAAGCAATGATTGCCGAAGCAAGCGTGACCAGTGCCGCCATCGTCACCGTGCGCAGGATGATGTCGAGATTGGCGGCCTGGAACAGGTCGCCATAGGTCTTCAGCGTGAACTCGCGGTTGATGAGGCCGGAAAACTCGTCGATCGAGAAGAAGCTCTGCAGGAGCAGCGCAAAGAGCGAGCCGATATAGACAATGCCCAACCAGAGAAGCGGCGGCAGCAGCATGAGCAGCAGCAGGAGTTTTGGGCGGCGCCAGAAGAGGTCGGAGAACGCGCCGCGCATGCCGCCGCTGCCTGGCAGGATGGCGGGTGTGGGGTTGGATTGAACAGCGGCGATGGTCATGGCGTCGCCGCGTGTCGAGCGGGATCAGGGGAGAGGCCGCGATCCTTCGCCCCCCTCTCTGTCCTGCCGGACATCTCCCCCTCTATGGGGGAGATTGGATGTCGCGGCCGCTTTCGCCAATTGCCAACGTGACAGGATTGGCGAGGCCGAGAAACTGCTGATCTCCCCCCTAGAGGGGGAGATGGCCGGCAGGCCAAAGGGGGGCGCCTCGCGCAAACCTTGCTCATGCCGGCTCGTCCATCAGATGCAGGCTGTCGCGGTTGAAGGTCAGCACCACCGCTTCACCCTCCGCCGGCAGCGCCGTTCCCGCCGGCACCATGGCATGCAGCCGCAGCCCGTCGGCATCGAGCGCGAGCCTCGTCGTCGCGCCGAGATAATTCGTGCCGACAAGGCGGGCAGCAACGCCGTCGCCGCTTGCCGCGCCTGAAACGCGGATCGACTCCGGGCGCAAGCTCCCCCAACGGTGCTGGCCGGAATAGCGCTGGACGAAATCCGGCGGCAGCACATTGGACGAGCCGACGAAATCGGCGACGAAGCGCGTGTTCGGCCGCTGGTAGATATCCTCCGGCGTGCCGACCTGCATGATCTTGCCGTCGTTGAAGACGGCGATACGATCGGCCATGGACAGCGCCTCGCCCTGGTCGTGGGTGACGAAGACGAAGGTGATGCCGAGCACTTTCTGCAGCGACTTCAACTCCTCCTGCATGTTCTCGCGCAGCTTGAGGTCGAGCGCGCCGAGCGGCTCGTCGAGCAAAAGCACCTTGGGCTGGTTGACCAGCGCACGCGCCAACGCAACGCGCTGGCGCTGGCCGCCGGAGAGCTGGCCGGGACGGCGCGCGCCGTAGCCCGGCAGGCGCACCAGCGAAAGCGCTTCCTCAGCCGCCTTCAGCCGCTCGGCCTTGCCGACACCCTTGACCATTAGGCCGTAGGCGACGTTGTCGAGCACATTCAAATGCGGAAACAGCGCATAATCCTGGAAGACGGTGTTGACGTTGCGGCGATAGGGCGGAACGCCTTCGGCGCGCTCGCCGAAGATGGAGATCGAGCCCGTCGTCGGCTGCTCGAAGCCGGCGATCAGCCTGAGGCACGTCGTCTTACCGGAACCGGACGGACCCAACATGGCGAAGAACTCGCCGGGCACGATGTCGAGATCGACAGCGTCGACGGCGCGCACGCTGCCGAAATGGCGCGAGACTTGTTTGAAGGAAACGGCAGAGGTCATGGGTCCAGTCAGTTCAGTTGCCGGTTAAACGAAGGCGAGTTCGCACGGCGCCCTGCCTCCCCTCGATGGGGGAGGTCGCGGCGAAGCCGCGGGTGGGGGTGGTTGGCGCCAACGTCCATGCTGACCCCACCCTGACGCTACGCGTCGACCCTCCCCACAAGGAGGAGGGTAAGGGAACTCACCGGCCGCCGATGACGCCGATATAGTCAGACACCCAGCGGTAATAGGGCACGCACTGGTCGTTCTGGCTGGCGCATTTCGACACCGGCGTCTTCCAGAACTTGATCTTGTCGAAATTATCGTAGCCGTTGGTCTTGCAGCCCTCGTCGCCGAGCAGCTCGTTGCCCTTGCAGGCGGCGGGCACGACCGGGAGCGAGCCGAACCAGGCCGAAACGTCGCCCTGGACCTTCGGCGACAGCGAATGCTCGAGCCACATATAGGCGCAGTTCGGATGGGCGGCGTCGGCTTCCATCATGGTGGTGTCGGCCCAGCCGGTGACGCCCTCTTCCGGCACGGTCGAGGCGACCGGCTTCTTGGCGGCGACCAGCGTATTGACCTGATAGGGCCATGAGCCGGAAGCGACCACGCCCTCGTTCTGGAAGTCGTCGACCTGGATCGCGGCATCATGCCAGTAGCGGCCGACCAGTGTGCGCTGCGTGCGCAAGAGTTCGAGCGCCGCCTTGTACTGGTCTTCGTTGAGCTCGTAAGGGTCCTTGATGCCGAGCTCCGGCTTGTGGAACATCAAATAGTTGGCGGCGTCGGCGATATGGATCGGCCCGTCATAGGCCTGGACGCGGCCCTTATTCGACTTGCCGTCGGGCAGCTTCATTTCCTCGAAGACGACGTTCCAGCTCTTGGGCGCTTCCTTGAAGACTTCGGTGTTGTACATCAGGATGTTCGGGCCCCACTGGTAGGGAACGCCGTAATGCACCTTGTCGACGGTGAACCAGGGCGCGTCCTTCAGGCGGTCGTCGACGGTCTTCCAGCTCGGGATGAGATCGGTGTTGATCGGCTGCACGCGCTTGCCGGCAACGAGGCGCAGCGATGCATCGCCCGAAGCAGTGACCAGATCGAAGCCGCCCTCGTTCATCAGGGAGACCATCTCGTCAGAGGTGTTGGCGGTCTTGACGTTGACCTTGCAGCCGCTTTCCTTCTCGAAAGCCGTCACCCAGTCGTAATTCTTGTCGGTCTCGCCGCGCTCGATATAGCCGGGCCAGGCAACGATGTTGACCTCGCCCTCGCCCTTGCCGAGTTCCTTGACCTGGGCCATGGCCTGACCGGAAAAAGTCAGCGCGACAGTCAGCGCCGTGCACGACTTCAGGAATGCATTCATCGTCGATCTCCCATTTTGGCGCATGACCCCGAAAACCGGCTCGGTTTTCGGAAAGGATCATGCGCAAACTCCAAAGGGTCGGAGCTTCATGCTCCGACGGCAGCGCTCTCGGGGCGCAGCTTTGTTCCCTGAGCGAAAGTGCGGTGAAAAATCCGGTTTCGCAAATTCATTTATCAGAAAGCCGATATCGGTTTTACCGATACTTTGTTTGACGCAATTCCGGACGGAAGGCTACGGCGAAGTCGCCGAACCCAACCGCTCCACACTTTTCCTGGAATTGCGTGATTACGGCCGCTGGCGCACCATGCGCTGCGACTGCGCGAGGCCGATGAAATCGCGAGCCGCCTGCGGCAGGGCGGAGCCGCGACGCCAGACCGTGCCGACCTGGACCACCGGCAGCGAGCCGGAAACGTCGCGCGATTCGATGCGATCGCCTTCCAGCGACCAGGGCCTGTAGACGAGGTCGGGCAGCAGCGCCACGCCGGCGCCGGTGGCGACCAGGCTGCGCACCGCCTCGACCGAGCGGGTGCGGAAGGCGACATGCGGCCTGGCGCCGATCGCCGACAGCAGCTTGCCGGTGTTCTCCTCGATCTCGTCGACGGTGAGCATGATCAGCGGCTCGGAGACGATGTCATTGACCCCGATAATGTCGACACTGGCGAGCCTGTGGCTGAGTGGAATCCACAGCCTGTAGGCCGAGACTTCCAGGATTTCCGACTGCAGCGCCGTGCGGTCGCGCAGGTTGGACGTCACCATGACGGCGATGTCGAGCTTGCCGCCGACCAGAAGGTGCTCGAGATAATCGCCATTGTCCTCGATTGCCGAGACCTCGACGCCGGGATAGGCGCGCCGGTAGCGGGCGAGCAGGTCGGACAGCACATAGCCGGCGACCAGCGAGGTGACGCCGAGCTGCAGACGGCCGCCAGCGGCGGCCTGCTCGCTGGAGAAAGAGCGGCGCGCGTCGGAAACGTCGGCCAGGATCTTGGTCGCGTGGCGCAGGAACTGGTGGCCCTTGTGGGTGATGTTGAGGCCACGTGGATGGCGCTCGAAGAGCTCGACGCCGAGATCGCTCTCCAGTTCCTTGATCGCCTCGGTGACCGAGGACTGGGAAATCGACAGGTTCTGCGCGGCGCCCGAGACGGTCCCCTGCTCGGCAACGGCGACGAAGAACTGCAATTGGCGGATGGTGAAAGCCATGGCCGGACTAAACACCGGCCAACGTGGCGTTGGGAAGTGGGGCAAGCTCCGAAACTTGACCACCTTCCGATTCGTAACTAACTAAGTTACATGAAACGCAACAGCCGACTGTCCTCGACCCTGCATATCCTGGTCCATATGGCCGACGCCCCCGAGCGGGCACTGACCTCCGAACAGCTTGCCGGCTTCATCCACACCAACCCGGTGGTGGTGCGCCGCACCATCGCCGGGCTGCGGGAGGCCGGCATCGTCACCTCGTCGCGCGGCCATGGCGGCGGCTGGCAACTCGGCCGCGCGCCGGACAAGATCTCGCTGGCCGAGATCAGCGGCGCGCTCGGCGAGACGCTGTTGCCGTTCAGCACCGAACCGGAAAGTCCCGGATGCCTGGTCGAGCAGGCGGTGATCGCCGTGCTCGACGATTTTCGCCTGGAGGCGGAACGGCTGCTCACTGAGCGGCTCAGCCATATCACGCTGGCCGACCTGACGGCCGATTTCCGCCGCCGTCATGACCTCATTGGAGTATCCAGCCATGCAGTATGATGTGATCGTCGTCGGCGGCAGCTTTGCCGGCCTGTCCGCCGCCATGTATGCGGCGCGCGGGCGGCGCAAGGTGTTGGTGATCGATGCCGGCGAGCCGCGGAATCGATTTGCCGAACATTCGCACGGCTTCTTCGGGCAGGACGGACGGGCGCCGGCAAACATTCTCGGCGAGGCCAGGGCACAGCTGCTCGCCTATCCCGTCGTCACGGTGATCGAGGGCCGCGCCGAGCGGGCGGCAATCACCGACACCGGCTTCGAGGTCCGGATGGACGACGGCGAGGGTTTCGGCGCGACGCGGCTGGTGCTCGCCACCGGCGTCCGGGACATCCTGCCGGACGTTCCCGGACTGGCCGCGCATTGGGGCAAGACGGTGCTGCATTGTCCTTATTGCCACGGCTACGAGGTGGCCGGCGGGCCGCTCGGCGTGCTGGCGACTGGACCGATGTCGCTGCACCAGGCCGAGCTGATCTCCGACTGGGGCGATGTCACGCTGTTCGCCGACGGTTTGTTCGAACCGGATGCGGACCAGGCAAGGGCGTTGGAGAAGCGCAACGTCCGGTTCGAGCCGGGCAAGGTGAGCGAAGTGCAGAACGACGGGTCCGGCGGCTTGGTCGTCAGGTTCGACGGCAATCGCAGCGCGAGCGTGCGGGCGCTGTTCACCGCGCCGCGCAACGTGATGGCAAGTCCGCTTGCCGAACAGCTTGGCTGCGCCTTCAACGAAGGCCCGCTCGGCAAGGCGGTCGTCGTGGACGACAAGCAGCAGACATCGGTGCCTGGCGTCTTCGCGGCAGGAGACGCCGCGCGCCTGATGCACAACATCGCCTTCGCGGTGTCGGGCGGCGCGATGGCCGGGGTTGCGGCGCACCAGTCGCTGGTGTTCGGCTAGCTCTTATTCCTTGGGCGACGTCAGGCCGCGGCGATACTGACCCGGGCCCCGGCCTGGCTCAGCGCTGCGGCTATATCGCGCGGCGGCGGCTGGTCGGTGGCAAGCTCGGAAAAGCCGTCGAAGCCGCAGACCCGGACCAGGCCTTGCCGGCCGAACTTGGAATGGTCGGTGACGACCAGCGAGCGCTGGCCGCGCGACAGCACCATGCGGGCGAACTCCGCCTCGTCCAGATCATAGTCGGTCAGGCCGGCGGCCGCATCGACGGCTCCGATCGAGATCACCGCATGATCGACCGAAAAGCGGCTGACGAACTCGATCGCCGAAATGCCGAAAGCCGCGCCCGAATCGCTGCGCAGCTCGCCGCCCGCCATGTAGACCTTGTTGCCGTTCACCGTCGCCAGCGTGCGGGCAATGTCGGAGGAATTGGTGACCACCGTCAGCCGGCGATGGCCGAGCAGCTCGCGCGCGAGGAAGGAGGTGGTCGTGCCGGTATCGAGCATGATCGCCTCGCCATCGCGGATCGTAGCCGCGACCATCCTGGCGATCAGGCGCTTGGCTTCGGCATTTTCGCGCATGCGCCGCTCGAACGGCGCCTCGCCCACAATCGAGGCAAGGCCCACGGCGCCGTGCATCTTCAGCACCGACCCGTCATCGGCGAGCGGCTTGACATCGCGCCGCACGGTTTCCAGCGAGACGCCGAGCCGCTCGGCAAGGCTGGCTATGGTGATCGTGCCCTCCTCGCTGAGGAGCCGCAGGATTTCGCCATGCCGTTTCGAATGGATCATCGGGGCGTCCGGGAATTTTGACCGAATTTAAGGCTTTGCCCACGCTTTGAAAGGAGTGGCTTATATTTTCGGGCAAAACACCCAAAAAAGGTCACAGCTTTTGGATTGACAGCGCTGCCACGCTGGCGTGACATTGACCTTGTGACAGGCTCGGAACTGCCGCGGGAGGGTGATGGCAGAGCCGCAACCTAGTGACCAGATCGCCTGGAACCAGCCAGGCGCGAGCTTTTATCGAATCCGCGGGGGCGGATGCCGGGATATCATACCTGGCCAAGGGGCTCGTCGGTGCGGTGCGGGATACCGATCCTGGCGTCTCGCACCGACGAGGCTTTTTCATGTTCTCCCAGCCTTGTTTTCCGCGAGACCGGTTGGGGCCGGAGCGAAGCCGTGAGTGCCGAAGACCTCATCCGCGCCTTGCCGTGCTGGAACGGCGGCATCGAGATCGAGCCGCTGCCGGGCGGCCTCAGCAACGCCAATTTTGTCGTCACCGACGCGGCCGGGCGGCATGTCGTGCGCTTCGGTCAGGACTTCCCTTTCCACCATGTCTTTCGCGAGCGCGAGGTGATGACGGCACGGGCGGCGCATGCGGCAGGCTTCGCGCCGGCCGTGCATTATGCCGAGCCCGGCATCCTGGTGACGGAATTTCTCGGCGCCAAGACCTTCCTGGGAGAGGATGTGCGGGCCAATCTCGGCCGCGTGGCCGCGCTGCTGCGCGGCTTTCACCGTGAGATGCCGAAGCATGTCTCCGGCGCCGGCTTCATGTTCTGGGTGTTCCACGTCATTCGCGACTATGCGCGCACGCTGGACGAGGGCGGCAGCCGCAAGAGGGCTGAGCTGCCACGTTATCTGGCCCTGGCGGACGAGCTCGAGCGGGCGCAAAAACTGCTGCCCATCGTCTTCGGCCATAACGATCTTTTGCCGGCAAACATCCTCGACGACGGCAAGCGACTGTGGCTGATCGACTTCGAGTATGCCGGCTTCAACACGGCAATGTTCGACCTCGCCGGCGCCGCCTCGAACGCCAGCCTGAGCGATGACGAATCCTTCGCCTTCATGACCGCCTATTTCATGAAGGAGCCGGACGGCGAAATCCGCCGCTCGCATGCCGCCATGCAATGCGCCTCGCTGCTGCGCGAAGCGATGTGGAGCATGGTGTCCGAGCTTTATCTCGACGCGCCCGGCATCGACTATGTCGCCTATAGCGAGGAAAACCTCGTCCGGCTCGACGCGGCGCTGGACAACTACCGGACGAAATACGGAACCAGATCATGACCTTGCCCAGCCATGCCGAAATCGTCGTCATCGGCGGTGGCATCATCGGCTGTTCCACTGCCTACCACCTGGCGCGCGACCATAGGACGGACGTGGTGCTGCTCGAGCAGGGCAAGCTGACCTCTGGCTCGACCTGGCACGCCGCCGGCCTGGTCGGGCAGCTGCGCTCCTCCGCCTCGATCACGCGCGTGCTCAAATATTCGGTCGAGCTTTACAAGGGGCTGGAGGCCGAGACGGGCCTGGCGACCGGCTGGAAGATGACCGGCTGTCTGCGGCTGGCGACGAATGCCGACCGCTGGACCGAGTTCAAGCGGCTGGCGACGACGGCCAAAAGCTTCGGCATGGATATGCAGCTGCTGTCGCCGGCGGAGGTGAAGCGCATGTGGCCGCTGATGGAGACAAGCGACCTTGTCGGCGCTTCCTGGCTGCCGACCGACGGACAGGCGAGCCCCTCCGACATCGCCCAGTCGCTCGCCAAGGGCGCCCGCATGCATGGCGCGAAACTGTTCGAGGGCGTGCGCGTCACCGGCTTTACGATGAAGGACGGCCGCATCACGGCGGTGAAGACTTCACAAGGCGACATTGCCTGCGACAAGGTGGTGAACTGCGCTGGACAATGGGCAAGGCAGGTCGGCGCGATGGCCGGCATCAACGTGCCGCTGCAGCCGGTCAAGCACCAGTACATCATCACCGAGAAGATCGCGGGCCTTGCGACCGACGCGCCGACAATCCGCGACCCCGACCGCCGCACCTATTTCAAGGAAGAGGTCGGCGGGCTGGTGATGGGCGGCTACGAGCCCAATCCGCAGGCCTGGGCAACCGGACTTCCCGGCGGCGATGTCCCGAACGACTGGGAGTTCCGTCTCTTCGACGACGACTACGATCATTTCGAGCAGCACATGGCCCAGGCGATCGCGCGCGTTCCGGCGCTGCAAACCGCCGGCGTCAAGCAAATGATCAACGGTTCGGAGAGTTTCACGCCGGACGGCAACTTTGTCCTCGGCGCAGCGCCCGAATGCGCCAACATGTTCGTCGGCGCCGGCTTCAATGCCTTCGGCATCGCTTCAGGCGGCGGCGCCGGCTGGGTGCTGGCGCAATGGGTGGCCGACGGCGAGGCGCCGCTCGACCTGTGGGTGGTCGACATCCGCCGCTTCTCCGGCCTGCACCGCGACCGCGACTGGGTCCGCGACCGCACGCTGGAGGCCTATGGCAAGCACTACACGATCGGCTTCCCGCACGAGGAATATCTCTCCGGACGCCCTCGCATCGTCTCGCCGCTCTATGAGCGGCTGAAGATGCATCGCGCCGTGTTCGGCTCCAAGCTTGGCTGGGAGCGGCCGAACTGGTTCGCGCCGGACGGCGCGGCCGCCGAGGACGTCTATTCGATGGGCCGCCAGAACTGGTTCGGCCCGGTCGGCGACGAGCACCGTCATGTGCGCGAGAAGGTCGGCATCTTCGACCAGTCCTCCTTCGCCAAATACGAGCTGACCGGTAGCGATGCGCTGAAGGCGCTCGACTGGATCTGCGCCAACGATGTCGACAAGCCGGTCGGACGGCTGACCTACACGCAGCTTCTCAATACGCGCGGCGGCATCGAGGCCGACCTCACCGTATCGCGGCTCGGCGAGGACCGGTTCTACATCGTCACCGGCACGGGCTTCCGCACGCATGACCTGTCCTGGATCGGCGACCATATAGGCCCCGGCCTCGACGCCAGGCTGACCGACGTCACGGAGGATTTCGGCACGCTGTCGCTGATGGGGCCGCGCGCTCGCGACGTGCTGTCGGCGGTGACGAACGCCGATGTCTCAAACGCCGCCTTCCCCTTCGGCCATGCGCGTGAAATCCGGATTGTCGGCCATAGCGTGAGGGCGCTGCGCGTCACCTATGTCGGCGAACTCGGCTGGGAGCTGCATGTGCCGATCGCCGCCACCGGCGAGGTTTTCGATGCGCTGATGGCGGCGGGCAATGCGCATGGCATTCGCCCGGTCGGCTACCGGGCGCTGGAATCGCTGCGACTGGAGAAGGGCTATCGCGCCTGGGGTTCCGACATCACGCCGAACGATATGCCGCAGGAGGCGGGGCTCGGCTGGGCCGTGAAGCTTCGCAAGAATACCGACTTCGTCGGACGCCGGGCGCTGGAGAAGGCAGCCGGCAAGCCGCCGACGAAACGCTTTGCCGGCTTCACGGTGGACGACCCGGAGATCGTGCTGGTCGGACGCGAGACGATCCTGCGCAATGGCGACCCGGTCGGTTACCTGACCAGCGGCGGCTACGGCTACACGGTGGGCAAGAATATCGGCTACGGCTATGTGCGCGATGCCGACGGCGTCAGCGACGATTTTCTGGCCTCGGGCGACTATGAGCTTGTCGTGGCGATGGAGCGCACGCCGGCAAAAATCCAGATCGAGGCGATGTACGATCCGGCCGGGGCAAGGATAAAGGCCTGATCGAGGAACGGTCAGCTGACGCGCAGCACAAGCCCCCTGCTCGGCACGGTATCGGACTCGCCCGGCATCGAGGCATAAGGCGCCGTTTCCTCGACGCGCTTCAACCTGCCCTGAGCCTCAAATCCGGCAATGCGCTCGGCGAAGCCCGATTGCCACAGCGTGTTCTTGACGGTCAGCACGATGATCCCGCCTGGACGGCAGACGCGGATCAACTCGTCCAGCCCCTCGATTCCGACATGGCCCGAAGTGAAGACGCCCGCCGAAACAATGCCGGCATAGACGCCGTCGGCGAAGGGCAAAGCATCGCCCATCGCCAGGCGATGCAGCGCCGTGTAGACGCCCTTGGCGCCGGCCTTGTCCAGCATGCCTTGCGAGATGTCGAGTGCCTCGACCGTCGGATAGCCGGTGATGGCCAGCCATTCGCCGATCAGGCCGGTGCCGGCGCCGGCATCGAGCAAGGGTTCGGCGCCGCGCGGCAGGTGGCGGGTAAGCAGCGCCAAGCAGATCGTCGGGTGGCGATAGCCGGCGGACGACATGTCGGCGTCATAGGTCTCGGCCCAACTGTCATAGACCGCGGCCACTTCCTCCGGCCGCTTGGCGGCGTAGGCCGCGCTTAGCGCGTTGCTGTGCTTGCCGTCCGCCATTTCTGCTCCCGCCGCCGATTCGTACCCGCAATGGTAGCCAAGCGGCAAAAACTGTGGAACCGTTCCGCTGTAAAACATCGTGTGATGGTAAAGGGGATGACGATGGACGAGGCGCGCGCCGCGTTGGCCGCCATTCCGGCGCTGGCAGGCTATGACGGGCCGCTGGAGCGTTTGGCCGGCCTGACCAACAAGGTCTACCGGGCCGGCGAAGCGTGTCTGCGCATTCCCGGCAAGGGCACGGAAGAATATATCAACCGCGCCAACGAGGCGGTGGCGGCGCGCGAGGCGGCCAAGGCCGGAGTCAGCCCCGAGGTGCTTTATGCCGATCCGGCGTCCGGCCTGATGGCGACGCGCTTTATCGCCGGCGCCGAGACGATGTCGCCGGAGAAATTCAAGGCGCGGTCGGGCAGCCCCGCGCGAGCGGGCTACGCCTTCCGCAAGCTGCATGCTTCGGGCGCGGTGTTCCCCTTCCGCTTCGAATTGTTCGCGATGATCGACGACTATCTCAAGGTCTTATCGACGAAGGACGTGGCGCTGCCCGCCGGCTATCACGACGTGGTGCGCGAGGCAGGCGCGGTGCGCGCCGCGCTCGCCGCGCACCCTATCCCGCTCGCCGCCTGCCATTGCGATCCGCTGTGCGAAAATTTCCTTGATACGGGCGAGCGGATGTGGATCGTCGACTGGGAATATTCCGGCATGAACGATCCGCTGTGGGACCTCGGCGACCTTTCGGTCGAGGGCAGGTTCGATGCGGCCCAGGACGAGGAACTGATGCGCGCCTATTTCGGCGGCGAGGCGAGGCCGGCGGCGCGCGGACGTATCGTCATCTACAAGGCGATGTGCGACCTTTTATGGACGCTCTGGGGATTGATCCAGCTCGCCAACGACAATCCGGCCGACGATTTCCGCGCCTATGCCGACGGTCGCTTTGTCCGCTGCAAGGCGCTGATGGAGACCGCGGAATTTTCGCGGCATCTCGCCGCCGTGCGCGCGGGTTAGGCACCGGAAAGCCAAGCCTTCAAGCTTTTGTTTTCATACATGTCGTTATCGCAAAACCGCTGCACACTTTTGCGCGACATGCATTAATTCACGCCCTTCGGCACGTTCTCCGGCGGCACCTCGGTCTCCACCACCTTCTGGCGATGGAAGATGAACATGCCGGCAAGCACGACGATGGCGGCGCCGACGAGGATGCGCGGGCTGGGCATGTCGCCGAAGAAGGCCAGTCCGAAGACCACCGCCCACAGAAGCAGGCTGTAGTGCAGCGGCGCCAGCGTCGAGGCCGGCGCCAGCTTCAGCGCCCTCGTGATCATCAGATGCGCGGCGCAGGAGACGACGCCGAGCAGTAGCATGGCGCCGAAATCGAGCGCCGACGGCGTGCGCCAGGCGCCGATGGTGAGCAGGCCGCCGACGATCAGCGTGCCGATCGTCTGCCAGGTGACCAAGGTCGTGTCGCTGGTGCCGCGCAGGAGGCGGCCGAGGATGATGGCGAAGCCGAAGGCGATGCTGCCCACCAGCGCAAAGGCCGACGACAGCGAGAAGGCCGCCGAGGACGGCTTGAGAATGATCAGCACGCCGCAGAAGCCGACCAGGATTGCCAGCCAGCGCCGCCAGCCGACCTTTTCGCCGAGCAAGAGGTGCGACAGCGCCGCGACGTAGATCGGCCCGGCCATGTAGAAGCTCATCACGTCGGCCAGCGGCAGGTAGACGACTGCGGCGTAGAAAAGCCCGGTATCAGTCGTGGTGGCCACGACGCGCAGGACCTGCAACAGCGGCCGGTCCATATGGAACAGCTTGCCGGTGCCCTGGTTGGCGATCATCGGGCCGAGCACGATGAAGGCGCCGATCGAGCGGATCAGCACCACTTGTCCGACCGAGAACGAGGCGACCAGCCATTTGCCCATCGCGTCGTTCAGCGCGAACATGAAGTCGCCGGCCAGCATCAACAGGATGCCGGCGAGCAACATGTTCCTGATCGTGAAATTTCGGGCGAGCAAGGCCATGCCGCTCCCTAGCCGCAAGAGGCCGGCTTGACGAGGGAAATCCGTAAGACCAGCGGAAATCGAGGCTGGCCGAAGCGCTGGAACTTCGTCATCCACGGGCGGAGCGGGAGCGAAGCGGACGCGCAGACCCGAGGATCCATTCCGTGACCTCGCGCGAAGAGCGAAACGCGGCGCAGGACGGAGGCCATTCTGGACCGCCGCAAAGCTCGTAGATCACGGAACGGGATTCTATGGTCTGCGCTGCGTCGCTTCGCTCCTTGCTTCGCCATAGAATGACGAGGTCACGAGCGTTCCGGCCAAGTGCAAACCGTGATGTTCTGCCCCAACAAAGCAGATCGCTGACCTGGATTGGCGAAAGCGCCACCAACGCGAGTGGTCGAACCGGGAGCGGAGACCTACGCTGTCTTATGCCGCCGGTTGACCTGCGCCGGCCGTCCCGCGATCGACAGCCGCGTTTCCTGCCTGGTCCGCTCAGCCACCACCTTGCCCCTGGCGATGACGCAGAGACGCTCGGGGCGCAGGCGAACGGCCTCGATCGCATTGCCGGCATCGAGCACAACGAGGCTCGCCCGCTTGCCGACGGCAAGGCCCAGATGATCGAGCCCCATGATGGCGGCGTTGACGTTGGTCACCATGTCGAAGCAGCGCGCCATGTCGGCCGGGCTCGACATCTGCGCGACATGCAGGCCCATGAAGGCGACGTCGAGCATGTCGGCGGTGCCCAGCGAATACCAGGGATCGAGCACGCAATCCTGGCCCCAGCCGACGCGGATGCCGAGCGCCTGCATCTCCTTGACACGGGTCAGGCCGCGCCGCTTCGGGAAGGTGTCGTGGCGCCCCTGCAGCATGATGTTGATCAGCGGATTGGGGATTGCCGATACACCGGCCTCGGCGATGAGCGGCAAAAGCTTCGAGACGTAATAATTGTCCATCGAATGCATCGATGTGAGGTGCGAGCCGGCCACCCTGCCCTGCAACCCAAGGCGCTGCGTTTCGTAGGCCAGCTGCTCGATATGGCGCGACAGCGGATCGTCGGTCTCGTCGCAATGCATGTCGACCATCAGGCCGCGTTTGGCCGCGATCTCGCAAAGCTCCGTCACCGAGCGGGCGCCCTCGGCCATGGTGCGCTCGAAATGCGGGATGCCGCCTACGATGTCGACGCCCATGTCGAGCGCGCGGGTGGTGTTTTCATGAGCATTCGGCGAGCGGTAGAGGCCGTCCTGCGGAAACGCGACCAGTTGCAGGTCGATATAAGGCGCGACGGTTTTCTTGACGTCGAGCAGGGCTTCCACCGCGAGCAGCCGGTCGTCGCAGACATCGACATGGCTGCGGATGGCGAGCAGGCCCATCGACACGGCCCAGTCGCAATAGGCGAGCGCGCGCTCGCGCACGGCCTCATGCGTCAAAAGCGGCTTCAGCTCGCCCCAGAGCGCGATGCCCTCGAGCAGCGTGCCCGACGCATTGATGCGCGGAATGCCGTAGGAGAGCGTGGCGTCCATATGGAAATGTGGATCAACGAAAGGCGGCGAGACGAGATTGCCGCTCGCGTCGATTTCGGCCGGCGCCGAACCCGGGAGCTTTGGTTCGATCGCGACGATGGCCTCGCCCGCAATCCCTATGTCGGCAATCCTGCCATCCGGCAGCGTGCCGCCGCGCACGATCAAGTCGAAATCCATCTGCCGTCGTCCCCAATACCAGAATCGGCTGCTATCGTGACCGAAAAGACAGCCTGCCGCAGCCTTTTCTTTCCCTCGACGGCGAAAGGTTCCATCCGGCCTCAACTCGCTCTATAAGCCGCCACGCGCCCTTGTGGCGAATCCGAATTTCTCACAGCCAGCCATAGGATCGGCCGTTGTTTCGCTTCTTCCGCTCGACGGAAAACCAACGCCTCATCGCGAGGCTGGTAAGAGAATCCTTCCATGACCATAAGTTCGGCTATGGCGCGGCCATATTGTCGATGCTGGTGGTCGCCCTCATGACGGGGGCAAGCGCCTGGATCCTGCGCGAAATCACCAACGAGTTCGTGGTCTATAAGCGGATAGACCGCGTCAACCTGATTGCCGGGGGTGTGGCGGCGATCTTTGTTCTCAAGGGCATCGCGACCTTCGTCCAGACCTATTTCATGAGCCGCGTCGGCAATGCCATCATTGCCGACCGGCAGCGCAAGATCTACGACCGTATCCTGGCGCAAGGTATCGAATTCTACCATTCGACCTCGTCTTCCGACCTGATCACCCGCATGACCAACAACGCGCAGGCGGCGCGCAGCGTGCTCGACCTCGTCGTCACGTCCTATGTGCGCGACCTGGTGACTTTGGTTGTGCTGGTGATGGTCATGGTCTGGCAACAGCCGGCGCTGTCGCTGATCTGCTTCGTCGTCGGACCGGTGGCGATCTATGGCGTCAACCGCATCCTGAGACGCGTCCGCAAGATCGCGGCGATGGAATTCATCTCGCTCGGCCAGATCGTGCATGTGATGCAGGAAACGGCCATCGGCGTGCGGGTCGTCAAATCCTTCAATCTCGAAGCCGCGATGCGCAAGCGTATGCACAAGGCGGTGTCGGACGTCGAAACCCGGGCCAACAACATCGCCACGCTGGAAGCCGCCACCAGCCCGGTGATGGAAACGCTGGCCGGGCTGGCGATTGCCGGCGCCGTGCTGGTCAGCGGCCTGCTGGTGCTGCAGGGCGGCCAGATGCCGGGCAACATCATGGCCTTCATCGCCGCGCTGCTGCTGGCTTATGAGCCGGCAAAGCGCCTGGCCCGCGTCCGCATCTCGCTGGAGACGGGCATTGTCGGCGTGCGCATGATGTTCCAGCTCGCCGACCGGCCGCTGACGCTGGCCGAGAAACCCGGCGCCACGCCGCTCCAACCCGGTCCGGGCGAAATCCGCTTCGACAATGTCAGCTTCGCCTATCCGGAAAGCCCTCCGGTGTTCGAAGGATTCAACCTGACGCTTGACGCCGGCAAGATGACGGCGCTGGTCGGACCGTCGGGCAGCGGCAAGTCGACGATCCTGAACCTGATCATGCGCATGTATGATCCGCAGACCGGCAAGGTGATGTTCGACGGCCAGGACATCTCGTTCGCGACGCTCGATTCGCTCAGAAGCAAGATCGCCTATGTCAGCCAGGACACGTTCCTGTTTGCCGGCACCGTCATGCACAACATCCGCCTCGGCCGCGAGGACGCGACCGACGAAGAGGTGGTCGCCGCCGCCAAGGCCGCCAACGCGCATGACTTCATCAGCGCCATGACCAAGGGTTACGATACGGAGGTCGGCGAGAACGGCTCGCTGTTGTCCGGAGGCCAGCGCCAGCGCATTTCGATCGCGCGCGCCATGCTGCGGAACGCCGAGATCCTGCTGCTCGACGAGGCGACCAGCGCGCTCGATGCCGAATCGGAAGCGCTGTTCCGCGACGCGCTGCAGCAGCTTACCGTCGGGCGCACGACGATCGTGATCGCGCACCGGCTGTCGACCGTGCACCAGGCCGACACGATCGTGGTGCTGGAAAAGGGCAAGGTGGTGGAAAGCGGCCCGCACAAGACGCTGCTCAAGCAGGGCGGGCTCTACCAGAAGCTTTATGAATATCAGCTGATGCCGTGACGCAGCGCCTCTCCTTCTCCCCCTGCGGGAGAAGGAGTCGCCGAAGGCGACGGATGAGAGGTGTTCCAGCTTGGTGGCGCCGTTCATCCAGTCGGAATTTGCGAGCGTCTCGCTCCGCTGGAGCACCCCTCATCCGTCTCGGCGCTGCGCGCCGATCCACCTTCTCCCACAAGGGGAGAAGGGGAAACCTGCCCTACTCCGGCACTTTGCGCACCGCGCCCTTGTCGGCGCTGGTGGCGAAAGCCGCATAGGCACGCAATGCCGTCGTCACCTTGCGCTTGCGCTTCTCGGCCGGCTTCCAGGCATCGGTGCCCTTGGCCGCCATCGCCTTGCGGCGCGTATCGAGCTCGGCCTCGCTGACGGCGAGATTGATCTTGCGGTTGGGAATGTCGATCTCGATCGTGTCGCCTTCCTGGACCAGGCCGATCGTGCCGCCTTCGGCGGCTTCCGGCGAGACGTGGCCAATGGAAAGGCCCGACGTGCCGCCGGAGAAGCGGCCGTCGGTGATCAGCGCGCAGGCTTTGCCGAGGCCCTTCGACTTCAGGTAGCTGGTCGGGTAGAGCATCTCCTGCATGCCGGGGCCGCCGCGCGGTCCCTCGTAGCGGATGACGACGATGTCGCCGGCCTTGATCTCGTTGCCGAGGATCGCCTTGACCGAGGCGTCCTGGCTTTCGAAGACGCGGGCCGGGCCGGTGAATTTCAGGATGGACTCATCCACGCCGGCAGTCTTCACGATGCAGCCGTCGAGCGCCAGATTGCCCTTCAAGACGGCAAGACCGCCATCCTTCGAGAACGGCGTCCTGGCCGAGCGGATGACGCCCTTCTCACGGTCGAGATCGAGTTCGTCCCAGCGGCGGTCCTGGCTGAAGGCGACCTGCGTCGGCACGCCGCCGGGAGCGGCGAGGAAGAAGTCGCGGACGTTTTCGGCAGAGGTGCGTGAAATATCCCAGTGGTCGAGGGCCTCGCCGAGGGTCGCCGTATGCACTGTCGGCAGGTCGCGATTGATCAGACCGGCCTCGTCGAGCTGGCCGAGGATGGCCATGATGCCGCCGGCGCGGTGGACGTCCTCCATGTGGACATCGGACTTGGCCGGCGCCACCTTGCAAAGCACCGGCACCTTGCGCGACAGCCGGTCGATGTCCCCCATGGTGAAGTCGACCTCTCCTTCATGCGCGGCGGCAAGGATATGCAGCACCGTGTTGGTCGAACCGCCCATGGCGATGTCGAGCGCCATGGCGTTCTCGAAGGCACCCTTGGAGGCGATGCTGCGCGGCAGTGCCGTTTCGTCGTCCTGCTCGTAATAGCGCTGGGCGAGATCGACGACGAGATGGCCGGCCTCCACGAACAGGCGCTTGCGGTCGGCATGGGTGGCCAAGGTCGACCCGTTGCCCGGAAGCGACAGACCCAGCGCCTCGGTCAGGCAGTTCATCGAATTGGCGGTGAACATTCCGGAGCAGGAGCCGCAGGTCGGGCAGGCCGAGCGCTCGATGACCTTGACGTCCTCATCGGAGATCTTGTCGTCGGCGGCCGCGACCATGGCGTCGACCAGATCGAGCGCCTGCGCCTTGCCGGCCAGCACCACCTTGCCGGCCTCCATCGGACCGCCGGAAACGAAGACGGTCGGGATATTGAGGCGCAGCGAGGCCATCAGCATGCCGGGGGTGATCTTGTCGCAGTTGGAGATGCAGACCATGGCATCGGCGCAATGCGCGTTGACCATATATTCGACGGAATCGGCGATCAGCTCGCGCGACGGCAGCGAATAGAGCATGCCGTCGTGACCCATCGCGATGCCGTCGTCGACGGCGATGGTATTGAACTCCTTGGCGACGCCGCCGGCCTTCTCGATCTCGCGTGCGACGAGCTGGCCGAGATCCTTCAGATGGACATGGCCCGGCACGAACTGGGTGAAGGAATTGACCACCGCGATGATCGGCTTGCCGAAATCCGAATCCTTCATGCCGGTGGCGCGCCAGAGGCCGCGAGCGCCGGCCATGTTGCGGCCATGGGTGGTGGTGCGGGAACGATAGGCGGGCATTCGATTGTCCTTGCTGGCTGGCCACACCGATGCGCGGCGGGCGGCGCTCGAATTTAGTCGGCAGCGGTTATAGCGGCCATGTTCCGGCATGACCACCATTTTGCGCTGCGCCAGCATGCTTCGGCAAGTTTGCGCTTTTCAGGAAATTTTTGCTGCCGCTGTCGGATGACGCCTCGCTGAAGCGTCCTTGAGGCAGACGGCATCGAAATGGCACGAAATCGCCACCGAACCGTTTGACAACGAAGCCAACATGAAGCCCGAGGAGCAAGGCATGCAGAAGATCACCACCTTCCTGTGGTTCGACGACCAGGCCGAGGAGGCCATGAACCACTACATCTCCATCTTCAAGAATTCGAAGGTGCTGAGCGTGACGCGCTGGCCCAAGGGCCATCCCCAGGAAGGCCAGGTGCTGGTCGCCTCGTTCGAGCTCGACGGCGTGCAGTTCCAGGCCCTCAACGGCGGGCCGCAATACAAGTTCACCGAAGCGATCTCGCTGTCGATCGACTGCAAGACGCAGGAAGAGGTGGATCATTTCTGGACCAGGCTCACCGAAGGCGGCGAACCGGGACGCTGCAGCTGGCTGAAGGACAAATTCGGCGTTTCCTGGCAGGTCGTGCCGGAGCAACTACCGCGGCTGCTTCAGGATCCGGACCGCGAGAAAGCCGGCCGCGTGATGTCCGCGATGATGCAGATGGGCAAGATCGACATCGCCAAGATCGAGGAAGCGGCGAAGGGGTGAGCACTTTTTCCTTCTCCCCTTGTTTGTGGGAGAAGGTGGATCGGCGCGCAGCGCCGAGACGGATGGGGTGTTCCAGCGGAGCGAGACGTCGGTGTTCCCTGGAACACCCCTCATCCGGCCGCTCCGCGGCCACCTTCCCCCACAAGGGGGAAGGGAGAAACACTCACGCCGCCTTATCACGCACCTGGTAATCCTTGACCGCGGTGAAGCGGATCGCTTTCCAACGCTCGGCTTCGTAGTTCAGCGAGAAGGCGTGCTGGGCGAGAAAGACCGGATCGTTGTCGAGGTCGCGGGCAATGTCGCCGCGATGCGCCTCGATGAAACGCTGGACTTCCGCCTTGTCGTCGGCCGAGATCCAGCGGCAGATCGAGAAACGCGACATCTCGAAATCAACCGGCAGCGTGTATTCGATGTTCAGCCGTTCCTTCAGAACGTCGAGCTGCAGCGCGCCGACGACGCCGACGATCGCCGGCGAGCCGTCCTCGGGCGAGAACAGCTGCACGACGCCTTCCTCGGCCATCTGGTGCAGGGCTTCCTTCAGCTTCTTGGCCTTCATGGCGTCGCCGAGGCGCACGCGGCGCAGGATTTCCGGGGCGAAGTTCGGCACGCCGCGGAACAGGATCTCCTCGCCTTCGGTCAGCGTGTCGCCGATGCGCAGCGTGCCGTGGTTGGGGATGCCGACGACGTCGCCGGCGAAAGCCTCGTCGGCGGTGACGCGGGTGCGGGCGAAGAAGAACTGCGGCGCCGACAGGCTCATCGGCTTACCGGTGCGCACCAGCTTGGCCTTCATGCCGCGCTCAAGCTTACCCGAGCAGACGCGGACGAAGGCGATGCGGTCGCGGTGGTTCGGATCCATGTTGGCCTGGATCTTGAAGACGAAGGAGGTCATCTTCTCCTCTGTCGCCTCCACAGTTCGCTCGTCGGCTTCCTGGGCGCGCGGCGGCGGGCCGTAGGCGCCGAGCGCCTCGATCAGGTCGCGCACGCCGTAATTGCGCAACGCCGAGCCGAAATAGACCGGCGTCAGGTGGCCTTCGCGAAAGGCTTCCACGTCGAGCGGACGACAAGCCTCCCGCGCGAGTTCCAGTTCCTCGATGAAGGCCTCGCGCTCGTTTTCGGGCAAAAGGCCGGCGACGCGGTTGGAATCGGGCCCGTTGACCGGCGTGCGCTCCTTTTCCGCGTCGCCCTTGCGCACCGCGTTCAGCGCCAGATGGTAGGTGCCGGAAAAGGTCCTGCCGCGGCCGATCGGCCAGGTGACCGGCGCGGTGTCCAGCGCCAGCTTCTGCTCGATCTCGTCGAGGATTTCGAACGGATCGCGGCTCTCGCGGTCCATCTTGTTGACGAAGGTTATGATCGGAATGTCGCGCAGCCGACAGACCTCGAACAATTTCAGCGTGCGCGGCTCGATGCCCTTGGCGGCGTCGATGACCATGACCGCCGAATCCACCGCCGACAGCGTGCGATAAGTGTCGTCGGCGAAATCCTCGTGGCCGGGCGTGTCGAGCAGGTTGAAGACGTTGTCGTCATATTCGAAGGTCATCACCGAGGTAACGACCGAGATGCCGCGCTCGCGCTCGATCTTCATCCAGTCGGACCGGGTCTGGATGCGGTCCTTCTTGGCCTTAACCTCGCCGGCGAGCTGGATGGCGCCGCCGAACAGCAGCAGCTTTTCGGTGAGCGTGGTCTTGCCGGCGTCAGGGTGCGCGATGATCGCGAAGGTGCGGCGGCGCGATACCGCCTGTTCGATGTCTTCTGCCAATTTCTGGAATCCTGTCTGTGGCGCGGGCTTCTAGCAGCGCTTGTCCGGCGTGTCGACGGTTTTGGAGAGACCGGTTCGACCGGCGCAGCAGAGAGACGTGCCGTCGGCAAAAGACCTTGGTCCTCAATTCCACATTCCGTCGCGATCGGTCTTGCCGCCGTATCTGGTGACCGACGATATTTCCAAGCGTTTGATACCGATGTCGCGCAACAGGTAGTCCGGCAACTCGTCCAGCCAGGCGCGATCCCTGCGAATGCGGACCATCCGCGCGAGGACGCGCAGGCCGGAACGGCATATTTCGACGGCTGTCGCGAAGAAACGCCCGTTAACGGATGAGCGGGCGACGGGCTTCATTCCCATGCGAAGGGATGGCATGATCATCTTCCTTTTGTTTGAACGAAGGGATCGGGAGGGCCGTGCAGGCCCTCCCGAAGACGCTGCGCGTGTCAGGACCGGTCGTGCTCGCAGCTCACATACGGGTTCCAGTCGGCGAACATGCCGGCCGGGTTGTGCCGCCAGTGCCAGACATGGAGCTCGTAATACGGGTCCACCGGATGGACTCCCACCGTCGTCTTGCGCTGCAGGGTGCGGCCGAGGAATTCGGGTACACCTTTGCCCTTCCAGTCCTTTTCGAAGACGATGTATTCCATGCCGACGAGCTGCATCGAGCCATCGGCCTCCGGCTCGTAGGTCAGCACATCCGGCTCGCCGAGCACGAGCCTGCCGTCGCCGGCCCGCTCGGGATGGATGAAGTGGACGCCCATCGTTCCGTGCTGGTCATGCGTCGTGCATTCGAACAGTTGCCGATAGCCGTCCGCCTTGGCGACCTCGATGTCGAAATACTTGGCCGCCATCTCCCGAGACCGGTTGAGCACCGGATCGGGCATGTCGTGGGCGACCGCGGTGCCGCAAAACAGCGCGGAGGCGCCGACGGCAAGGACAATTTCGGCAAAGCGCTTCACGATCGATCCTCCCCGTCAGGCTGCGGCGTAAGCCGTCGTCGGATCGAACAGGCGCTTGACCTGCGTGATCTTCGTTGCCGGGAAGCCGCTCATCTTGGCATGACGCTGGATGATCGCCTCGTCCTTGGCGAGATAGACGCAAAAGGTCTTGTCGTCGGCCACGAAGGATTCGACCCACTGGATGTCGGGGCCAAGCTCGGCCAGAACGGCATTTGAGGCCTTGGACGCATCGCGAAGCTGCTCGCGCTCGAAGGTGCCGACCTTGGGAATCTCGCGTTCGATGATGTATTTGTGCATATCATAATCTCCTTGATCTGGGTTCAAATGCCACCGGGCGCCCGACCGGGTCGGTGCCCGTGACATCCCGGGGGCCGCTGAGCTAAACTGCAGCTTGGCCCGCCAGGCAGACGGAGAATTACGAAAGAGGCGGCCAACAGTCCTTACGCCGCCCTTATCTTATTCTGATCCTTTGCCTATTGTCGTTACAGGGATTGCTGCCGATGGGAATTTATTGCTTCGGCGACTTCGAACTCAATGAGGAGTCCCGCGCCCTTCGCCTCGCCGGAAGCGAGATCGAGGTGCAGCCCCTGGTCTTCGATTTCTTCGCCGTCCTGCTGCGCCATCAGGAGCGCGCCTTGAGCAAGGACGAATTGCTTGAGACGCTGTGGCCCGACGTGACGGTGACCGAGGCTTCGCTGCAGCGCGTGGCGAGCCTTGCCCGCGGCATCCTTCGCCAGGGCGGCATGGAGACGGCGCTGCGCAACCTGCCCCGCTTCGGCTACCGGATTTGCCTCGATCAGCCGGCCGCCTTGCAAACCAGGCCGGCGCCGGCCGATGCGGGCGGCAAGCTCTCGATCCCCGGCCTGTCAATTCTGTCGGCGCGGGCTGCCGTTGCAGCGAGGAAATGGCATGACGCCGCGGCCTCTTTCACGCAAGCGGATGCCGCCGACGAGCTGCTGACGGCCGATCTCGAGGAATGGGCGCTGGCGCTGGAATGCATGGGCCGGCCGGCCGAAGCCATTCCGCTTCTGGCGCGCGCGGTGACGGCTTACGGCGTGGCCGGCGAGCGACTGCGCGCGGCTTCCCCCGCAATCACCCTCGCCAGGATCCATCTCGAGAGAGGCGAGCTTGCCGTCGCCAAGGGCTGGCACAAGCGCGCCGCGCAGTTGATCGATACCGCTTCCGACAGCAGGGAGCACGGTCTCTGGTGCTGGATGGGCGCGCGCATCATGGGCGCGGAAGCCGAGCCGGAACAGGCGCTTGCGCTGGCTGAGCAAGCCTTCGCGGTCGGCAGGCACCTCGACGATCCGGTGGTGGAGTCGCTCGGCCTTATCTATCGCGGCTTCTTCAAGCTGTGTCTCGGTGAAACCAAAGCCGGGCAGGAGGATCAGGACCTTGCCGCCGCGCTCGGCCTGTCCAGCGATGTCGACCCGGTCGTCGGCGGGATCCTCTATTGCAACATTCTGTGGGCTTGCCGGAATTTCGGCGACTGGTCGCGCGCCAACCAATGGACGCTCGGCTACGAAGATTGGTGCAGGGGACACGGGCTGGAAGACCTTTCGGGCTCGTGCCGGCTGCATCGCGCCGAAGTGCTCGGCGTTCATGGCACGCTGAAGGAGGCGGAAGCGCTTGTGCGCGCGGCACTCGACCAGCTCGCACTCGACGCGCCCTGGGCGACCGGCGACGCCTTGCGCGTGCTGGGCGACATTCACTTGGCGGCCGGAGAATTCACGGAAGCCGAAACGGCCTACCGCGCATCGCACGCAGCAGGCTGGGATCCGCAGCCCGGACTTGCGCTGCTGCAACTCGAGCAAGGGCAGGCGGAGGCCGCTTTCAGCGCTCTCGAACGTTCCCTGGTGGGCAATGGCTGGCCGACCCTGCAGCGGCGAGGCATGGTGCTTGCCACGCTCGCCAAGGTGGCGGCGCGGACCAATCGGCGCGAGCGTGCGAAAGAGGTGATCGCCGAATTGGAGACCCAGCCGCAGCGCTGGCCGATGGCCTCCATCCAGGCGCTGACCGCGGAAGCCAAAGCGGAGCTTTTCATGCAGGAAGAGCGCCCCGCCGAGGCTGCCCGGGAGCTGCAGATCGCATGCTCGCACTGGAACGAGATAGGCTCGCCGATCAATGTCGCTGACGCCCGGCTGTCGCTCGCGGCGCTGCTCATCAGGATGGGCGATCGTTCCGGCGCTGAGCTGGAGCTCGGCACCGCGCTCGCGATTGCGAAGAAAGTCGACTCTTCACGGCTCATGCGGCGCTGCGACGAGCTGAAGGGCCTGATTGCCGGGGCGCAGGCGGTAGCGGCGGGCAGCGTCTAGCTCTCACTTGAGGTCTGCTCGGCGCGGTGGCATGAGAGGGAAATCTCTCTCAAAGGTCCGGCATGAGCAGCGCAAAGCAAGTCATCGTCATCGGCGCCGGCATCATCGGCGCCTCGATCGCTTGGCATCTTATGAAAGCCGGCGCGCGGGTGACGGTGGTTTCGGAAAGCGGCGCCGGCGGTGTCGCCACGCCGAATTCCTTTGCCTGGATCAATGCAAGCTGGGGCAATCCGGAAACCTATTTCCGGCTGCGCATCCGCGCCATGGCCGAATGGAAACGGCTGGCGAACGACCTGCCCGGCCTGCCGGTCGCGTGGTGCGGCGGCCTGTGCTTCGACCTGCCCGCGGACAGGCTCGAGGCCTATGCGGCCGAGCATTCGTCCTGGGGCTATGGCATCGAACGGGTCGGGCGCGAACAGGCGGCGCGCATCGAGCCCAATTTGGCGGAGCTTCCCGAGTTTGCGCTTTATGTCGCGCAGGAAGGCGTGGCCGAGCCTGTGGCGACCACGAAGGCGCTGCTGGCCGACGCCGAACGGCGCGGCACGCGGGTCGTCACGGGAACCGTCGACAGGCTGGCGCTGGTCAACGGCAAGGTCACGGGCGTCGTCGCTTCGGGCGAGATCATCGCCGCCGACGAGGTGGTGATCGCAGCGGGCGCCGGCGCTCCGGCGATCGCCGCGACGGCAGGCATCAAGCTGCCGATCGAGACTCCGCCCGGTCTGATCGTGCATTCGCGACCGCACCCAAAGCTGCTCAACGGGCTGGTGCTGGCCGACAGACTGCATATGCGCCAAACCGCCGACGGCCGTATCATCGCCGGCTCGGATTTCGGCGGCGGCGATCCGGGCGAGAATCCGGCGGCCGCCGCGCAGGCGCTGTTCGCCGCGACGAAAGCGATGCTGCGCGACGCCAGCGGGCTGGAATTCGACTTCCACACGATCGGCTACCGTCCGACGCCGGTCGACGGTTTCCCAATCGTCAGCCGGGCGGAAGGCGTCGGCGGCCTCTACGTCGCCGTCACCCATTCCGGCATCACCCTGGCGCCGGCGATAGGCCTGTTTGCGGCCGGCGAAATCCTCGACGACGAGCGCGATGCGTAGCTTGAACCCTACGCGCTGTCGCGTTTCGCTCAGTAGCCAGGAGGCCGGTGAAACCCGCCGGTGAGCGACGCAATCGCGGCTGCAATGCCGAGCAGCCGCGCTTCCGACCATTTCCTGCCGACCAATTGAAGGCCGATCGGCAAGGCGTCGCGGTCCTGCCCACAAGGGAACGCGAGCGTCGGATGGCTGGAATAGTTGAACACCGCGCCATAGGCCGGCAGCATCCAGTAGCTCTCCTCTTTGCCGTTGACCTTGAGAGGGCTGCCCGGCTTGCAGTGCGGGAAGGCCGTGGTCATGGCGACCGGGCAGAGCAAGGCATCGCAGCTGTCAAAGAACCGCTCCCAGGCAAAGATCGACCGGTCGCGGCGGGCAAGCGCGGCGAACCAGCGCGACACCGGCGTCGGCTGCTCCGGCGGTTCCGGCTGCGCGGCTTCCAACATCATGCCGATCAATGCACCGCCTTCGGACAAATCGTCGTGCAGGTCGAGCTTCGGCAATTTCGCGTTCTCCACAACCGCGCCCGCCGAGGCCAGCTTCGCGGCCAGGCTTTCGACGGCGACACGGATTTCGGTGGCAACCGGGAAGCCCGGGAAAGATTCGGCCACGGCGATGCGCAACGACTTGAGTTCGAGTTTCGGCATCGGCTCAACCGGCACGGGCGCCAGGTCGGTGTCCGCGCGGTCCGGTCCGGCAATGATCCGATAGATCAGCGCCAGATCCTCGGTGTTGCGAGCAAGCGGGCCAACACATGACATCAGCCGCACGCTGCGCGGCATGCCGCCGGGATCGGGAAAGGCGCCGGCCAGCGACACGCGATGTTCAGTCGGCTTCAGGCCATAGACGCCGCAGAAAGCAGCGGGCAAGCGTATGGAATCCTGCATGTCAGTGCCGACTTCGAACGGCGTCATGCCTGTCGCGACTGCCGCGGCCGCGCCACCGCTTGAGCCGCCCGCCGTGCGCGACGGATCCCACGGATTGCGAGTGCGCCCGAACAGCGGATTGTCGGACTGCCAGTCGCCCAGCATAGTGGGGACATTGGACTTGCCGACCAGTATGGCGCCGGCTGCTTTAAGCCTTTCAACCACAGGGCTGTCCTGATTGGCCGCGTAGTCGGCGAAGGGTGGAAAGCCGACGGTGGTCCTGATGCCCGCCGTCTCGTGCGCATCCTTCAGCGTGAACGGCACCCCGTGCAGCGGACCGAGCGTGTCGCCGCGCGCCGTTGCCGCATCGGCCAGCAGGGCACGTGCCCGCGCCTGTTCGCGATCGAAGATGACGACAGCGTTGACCGCCCCGTTGTGCCGGTCGATCTGGGCAAGCTGCGCATCGAGCGCCTCGATCGCCGAAATTTTTCGCTGGGCAATGGCTGCCGCGAGCTCGGCAGTCGACGAAAACCCGATATCCATGTGCACACTCCGGCTGCTTGCCGCGCTTCGCCTTGAACATGGCGGATGAGGGCGCGGCTTCAAGCCGAATTCAGCATCCGAAGCTCGCGAGCGCTTGATCGAAATTGCGCCAAGTGCCGATTTCCCTCACCCTGCCAGAGCCAACCGGACGGCCGCCGGCGCGAAAGGCTTGATGCTAGTGCTGTCGCGGGTCATGGTGACGAAACTCGACTGCGGAATCTCGTGCCAGGTCCGGCCCTCCCGATCGAACGGCTCGGAGACGATGCAGCGGCCTACTCCCTTGGCGAAGGCGCCGGTATAAAGCGTCGGAGCATGCTCGTCGGTGGCGTAGCGAACGGCGTGAAGCGCCCGACCGTCGCTGAACGCAGCCGTCAGCTTCAGCGACGGTTCGATGCCGGCACCGCGCGCAGCCTCAAGGACGCGACTGGTGGCGCGCGACACCGCACCTTGCGGGTCCTGCGCCAGGCCTTCGCCGATCATAAGCTGAAAGAACAGTTCGGAATCCGTGCTGCCTTCGATCTGGTCGAACAACGTATCGGAGAGGGAATTCTCGAGCGCGCGACGGATCTTCTCGAAGCCGCCGATCTGGCCGTTATGCATGAACGACCAGCGGCCCGAAACGAAGGGATGGCAGTTCGCGCGGCTGGTGACGCCGCCTGTCGAGGCGCGCACATGGGCCAGGAACAGGCCGGATTTTATCTGGTGTCCAAGGCTCCTGAGATTGGTATCGGACCAGGCCGGCAGGACATCGCGGTAAAGGCCGGGTTCCGGCCGGTCACCGTACCAGGCTACGCCGAAGCCGTCGGCATTGGTCGGCGATTTCGCCTCCTTCGCGCCATGGCTCTGAACGATCAGGGAATGGGAGGGTGCGGCGATGACGTCCTCGAGGAAGATCGCATCGCCGAGATAGGCTGCCCACCTGCACATTGTTTGATCCTCTGTCGATGCGTTCTGGGCGCGCGAATGGATTCGCGATCCGTCGAGCGCCACGGATGACAGGAGGAAGCCTGGGTGTCCTTACGCCGCGCTTACGTTTTGCTGATCTCTGCCTGAATCCGGCAGCCTGGATCTTGCTTCAGCCAACCAGCGCCAGCGGGGCCGCCGCCGGCGCGAACGGCCGGATGCCGGTGCCGTCCCTCGTCATGGTGACGAAGCTCGCCGGAGGTATAGCCCGCCACTCGCCGCCGTCGCGGTCGAAGGGTTCCGAGACGATGCAATGGCCCTCGCGCTTCGCGAAGGCGCCGGTATAAAGCGTCGGCGCATGGCCGTCGGTGGCATAGCGGACGGCGTACAGCGCCTCGCCATTCGAAAAGGCCGCCGTAAGTTTCAAGGAGGGCTCGATGCCGGCCCGGCGCGAGGCTTCGATGACGCGACCGGTTGCCCGCGAGACCGCGCCCTGCGGGTCGCTCGCCAGTCCCTGGTCGATCATCAAGAGGAAAAAGAGCTCGGAATCGGTGGTGCCATCGCGCTGGTCGAAGACTTCGTCGGAGAGCGAGTTCTCCAGCGCGCGGCGGATCCTTTCGAAACCGCCGATCTGGCCGTTATGCATGAACGACCAGCGGCCCGAGACGAAGGGATGGCAGTTCATGCGGCTGGTGGCGCCGCCGGTCGAAGCGCGCACATGGGCGAGGAACAGGCCCGACTTGATCTGCCGGCAGAGGCTCTTGAGGTTGGGATCGGACCATGCCGGCAGGATGTCGCGGTAGAGTCCGGGCTCGGGCCGGTCGCCATACCAGGCCAGACCAAAGCCGTCGCCATTGGTCGGCGACTTGGCTTCCTGGGCGCAGTGGCTCTGGGCGATCAGCGAATGGCAGGGCGCGGTGATGATGTCTTCGAGGAAGACCGCTTCACCAAGATAGGCCGCCCACCGGCACATCGCTTTCCACCATCTATCAGGCGCGGTCCAGGAGAGCCTTCGGCTCCTTCACCGCATGCGAGCCCCTGTTGTGCGTGCGCTCATAGAGCTCGCGAACGATTCGGCTGGCCGTAGTCTCGAACAGAAATGGCAAGAAAGCGTGAACGAGCGCGGCGCCCGCCGCCATCGACAGGCGCGAGCAGAACCAGGCGGCGAAAGCCATATGGCCGAAATAGGTCTCGCCGACCTTCTCCGGGTGAGCCGTGAACAGTGCCGTAAACCGTGTCGTCATGGTGATCCCTCCTGCCGGGATGAGTCCCGATAATGAGTATCGTGCCATACGGCTTTGGTTCATTGGTCCCAAATGGTCCTTGCTTTTCGATGTTTTGTGGGACATTCATCCCAACATGGCGACGGAAATCGATGAGATTGATCGAAGATTGCTGGCTGAGCTGCAACGCGACGGCACGCTGTCGGTCGACCAGCTGTCGGAGCGGGTGGCGCTGTCGCGCAATGCCTGTTGGCGGCGTGTCAAGCGGCTGGAGGAGGATGGCGTCATCACCGGCCGCGTCGCGCTGGTCGATGCCGACAAGCTTGGGCTTGGGCTGTCCGTCTTCATCCTGGTCCGCACCTCCAACCATGACCCGGACTGGTTGCAGAAATTCCGCGCGGCGGTTACCGGCTTTGCCGAGATCACCGGCGTCTACCGCATGTCGGGCGACCTCGACTATGTGCTGAGGGCCCGCGTCGCCGACGTGAAGGCCTATGACCGCCTCTACCAGCGGCTGATCGCCAAAGTGGCGCTGTCGGACGTCTCGGCCTCCTTCGTCATGGAGGAGATCAAGGAGACGACCGTGGTGCCGGTGGAACTGCGCTAGATAGGCCGAGGCCTCCGCGACTTCGTCATCCACGGGCGAAGCGGACGCGGAGACCCGAGGATCCATTCCGTTACCTCGATCAGAGACTGCGGCGGAGCAGAATTCTGCACCGTTGCGACGCTTTGAGGTCACGGAATGGATCCTCGGGTCTGCGCCGCGTCGCTTCGCTCCTTGCTCCGCCCGTGGATGACGAAGTGACGAGTGTTTTCGCCAATCGCCAAAGTAGACCGCGAGGCCATAGTCACGCCAGAAAGAAAGCCGTTGATAGTATGGCGGGCGAGTTGACCGAATCGCCGCACGCGCCGATAGGATCGATTTCATGCGCACGGCTGTCCATTCTTCCTCCGTCATCGGCCCCACCGTCGGTTTCGTCAGGCTTCCGCATGGCGAAGGCCTGCCTCTACCTGCCTATGAGAGCTCAGGCGCCGCCGGCATGGATTTGCGCGCCGCGGTGCCGGAGGACCGGCCGCTGCTCATCCTGCCAGGAAAACGCGCGCTGGTGCCGACCGGGCTCGTCCTGGAAATCCCGGAAGGCATGGAGGGCCAGGTGCGGCCACGCTCGGGCCTTGCCTTCAAGCATGGGCTCACCGTCCTCAATACGCCCGGCACCGTCGACAGCGACTATCGCGGCGAGGTGAAGGTGCTGCTGGTCAATCTCGGCGACGAGGATTTCTCGGTGACGCGCGGCATGCGCATTGCCCAGATCGTTTTCGCGGCCGTGACCCAGGTTGCGGTCGAGGAAAGAGCATTGGCCGGCGGCACGGCGCGCGGCACAGGCGGCTTCGGGTCGACCGGCACCGCTTGAATGGCAATCCCCAAGCTCGTTATCTTCGACTGCGACGGTGTCCTGGTCGACACTGAGAACCTTGCCAATAGGCGCCTCGCCGAATGGCTGACCGTCGCCGGGTTTACGACCACGTTCGAATATTGCCGCAAGAACTTCTCCGGTCGCAGCATGGCCTCGGTGCAGAAGGAGATCGAAGAGACGACCGAGGTGCGGCTCGGCGCCGACTTCGTCGAGCGCTGGAATGCCGGCCTGCCGGACCTTTTTTCGCACGGGGTCGAAGCAATCCCCTATGTGCGCGACTTCATCGATAAGGTGCGGGCCGCGGGCATCGCCTATTGCGTCGCCTCCTCGGCGCGGGTCGCGAAGATGCACATCACGCTCGGCCAGACCGGGCTGCTGCCGCTGTTCGAGCATGCGATGTTCTCGTCCGCCATGGTCAGCCGAGGCAAGCCGTTCCCGGACCTCTTTCTGCATGCAGCAAGGACGATGGGCTTCCCGCCGGCCGACTGCATCGTCATCGAGGACAGCGTCGCCGGTACCCAAGCCGGCATTGCCGCCGGCATGCGGGTGTTCTCCTATTACGCCGATCCGCTCTCCGATCGCGACGGCCTGGCGGCGGCCGGCGGCATATTGTTTGACGACATGCGCGACCTTGCCGGGCTCGTGCCGATCCGCTGATCGCATCCGGCTGCGCACCGCAACCGGCCGTGCTAGCGTGAGCGCATCCGAGGGGCGCGGTCCTATGATTTCCACCCTATGCCGTTTCATGTTTGCCTGCCTGCTGCTGCCATGCCTGTGGACAGCTGCGCTGGCGCAGGCCGTCAGCTTTCCGGAGTTGAACAGCGCCGTTCCAGGGCATCAGGACGTCACCTATTTCGACCTCGCCAAAATGATCGTGCCCGATCTCAAGTCCGGCGGCGACGGTTTCTACACAGGCGGCGCGCCGATCGAGATGCGCGACATCCTCGGCAGCGACGACGGCGGATCGCCGCCCGAGGCCGTCAACCTGCCGAATGCGGCGGTGCTGGCCATCAAGGCCGGCGGCAAGGACCGGCTGGCGATGCTTCTCGACCTCGGCCAGGCGCAGGACAGCGCCGAAGGGTTTGCCGCGCTGGCGCTCTACGATCTCACCGGCAAGCCGAGGCTGCTCGACGCCGTCAATGTCGGAACCGACCGGAGCACCTATTTTCGCGATCCAGGAAAACTCCCGATCAGTGCGGGCGACGACGCGCTCATCACCATGAGCACACATTTCAATTCGAACCAGGGCTATGTCGGCACGATCCTGATCCTCGTCCGCGACGACCGCTTCGAGCCTATCGACCAGATCAACACGTTCGACGAGAATGTCTGCGCCTACAAGCGCACGCAGGACCTGTCCTTCCGGACGCTCGGCGGCGACAAACCCTACGCAGCGATCAAAGTGACGGTGACCGATGCCACCAAGCCGAGCGGCGAGAGTTGCGAGGAGCCGGCGCCCAAGGCGGTCTCGCACGACATTTCCGTCACCTATCGCTGGAATAAAGCCAGATCGCGTTACGCAAGCAATTCCGACGCTTTCGAGAAATTGTCAGCAGAAAACGCCAAACGTTTCTGAGCCGGAAGCATTCGTTTGCCCGGTTCAAGCGGTCGCTATAAATTCCCCGCACGACCCAACTCATGATTGAGGACCTGCCATGGACGACAAGGGCAAGATTTTTCGCGATCTGCACGCCTCCACCTTCGTCATGCCCAATCCCTGGGACATAGGCACGACAAAGCTTCTTTCTTCGTTCGGCTTCAAGGCGCTGGCGACGACCAGCGCCGGCTTCGCCTTCTCGCGCGGCCTGCCGGACGGCGCCGTGACCTTCGACGCCATGATCCATCATTGCCGCGAGGTGACGGCCGCGACGGAGCTGCCGGTTTCGGCCGATCTGGAGCGCGGCAAGGGGGACAGCCCAGAACAGGCGGCCGAAACCATCTTCGCGGCCGAAGCCGCCGGTCTCGCCGGCTGCTCGATCGAGGACCACACCGGCGACCCTGGCAATCCGATCTACGATTTCTCGCTGGCGACGGAGCGCGTCGCTGCCGCTGTCGAGGCGGCCCGGGCGCTCAAGCATGATTTCGTCTTCACCGCGCGGGCCGAGAATTTCCTGTGGGGCAAGACCGACCTCGACGACACCATCAAGCGGCTTCAGGCTTTCGAGAAAGCCGGCGCGGACGTGCTCTATGCGCCGGGCATCGGCGACGTCGAAATGGTGCGCACGATCTGCTCGTCGGTGAGCCGGCCGGTCAATGTGATGGCCCGACCCGGCTTCACCATCGCCGACCTTGCCATGGCCGGAGCCAAGCGCATCTCGCTCGGACCGTGGCTGACCAATTTCGCCTATGGCATGCTGGAGACGGCGGCGCGCGAAATCCAGCAGGACGGCACCTTCGGCTTCGCCCGGGCGGCGATGCCGTTCGGCAAGCTGCAGGCGCTGTTCCGCGGCGGCACCGATTAAAGCAGTTCCCGCGCCGAAACCGCCTTGTGCAGATGCACCATCATGGCAGCCGCGAAAAGCGGCGTCAGAAGGTTGAGCAGCGGCACGGCAAGAAACACAGCGATGACCAGCCCGGCCAGGAACACCGTGCCGGCATGTTTGCGGCGCAACGCCTTGGCCTCGGGTTCGGGACGAAACCGCATGGCGGCGAACTCGAAGAATTCGCGGCCCAGCAGATAGCCGTTGACGATGAAGAACGCGGCAATGTTGATGCCCGGCACCAGCAACAGCAGCAGCGCGACGATGTTGCCGAGGACGACCACGCCGAAGAATTTGACGGCCAGCGCAAGCGAATGCAGCGCCGGCACGGCGCGGCCGGGCGGATCGTTGGGGTAGTCGGTACGTTCGACCACTTCGGCGACATCATCGAGGAACAGGCCGGCGACGATCGCGGTCACCGGCGCGATGAGCAAGGCCAACCCCACAGCCAGAACGATGCCGGCGATGATGCCGCCCAGCCACCCGGCCCAGGACGGCAGGCCTGGAAGCAGCGTTTGCAGCCATGGCCAGGCCAGCCATTCGAGCAGGCTCTCCAAACCGACCCAGAGCGCCAGCAGAGCGAGCAGCGTCAGCCCCAGCGTCTTTAGAAAGACGGAGCGGAATTCGGGAGAGAACAACCGGCTGGCGGCGGCGCGGGCGGCGTCGAGGATCACAGCGTCTTCAACCCCTCATCGAAAAAGACGCTTCGCAGATAAGCAGGCTGGATGCCAGGCGCAACTATTGCGCAAGCCTGGCCCGCCTGGCCGGAATGGTCATCGCCGCGACGCCGGCGACGACGAAGGCCATGCCGAGCCAGGCCGCCGGCCCGAGGCTTTCGCCGAGGAAGACGGCGCCGATGCCGACGCCGATCGGCACGCGCAGATAGGCCTGCGAGGTGGTGCCGACCGAGCCCAGCGTGTGGATGAGGCGGAAATAGATGACGAAAGCCAGCGCCGTCGAGAAGACCGACAGGCCGAGCAGGGCCAGGATCGATGCGCCCGACGGCGCAAGCGTCCATGGCCGGTCGACGACCAGGCTCAGCGGCACAAGGATGGCGGCGCCGCAAAGCATCGAACCCGCGGCGGGTATCATCGGATCGAGGCCCTTAAAGCCACGGCCAAAGATCGCCGCGCCGGCATAGGAGACCGTCGCGATGACGATCGCAAGCTGCGCCCACAATTGATGGCCAAGCCCGCCAAGCGCCTGCGTGCCGATGATGAGACAGATGCCGACGATGCCGGCGCCGACGCCGAGCAGCTTGCGCGCCGTTACGGGCTCATGGCGCGTGATCAATGCCGTCAGCAGGAAGGTGAAGATCGGCGACGTCGAATTGAGGATGGTGGCGAGGCCGGCATTGACCGAGCGCTCGGCGGCGGCGATCAGCGTGAAGGGCACGACGCTGTTGAGACAGGCCTGGAAGGCGAACCGGGGCCATACTGCCGCATCGGCCGGCATGGCAAGGCCGCGCCAGCGGATGATGGTGAAGAGAATGCCCCCGGCGATCAAGGTCCGGGCGGCGATGAAGGTCACAGGCGGGATCGTCTCGACGCCGACCTTGATGAAGGTGTAGGAAGCGCCCCACAGCACCGCCAGGACGCCGAGCAGCGCCAGTTCGGTGGACATTTCGCTCTTCTGGGACATTTCTGCGCCTTCTGCTGCGGGAACGATCCGCTTTGTTGTTACGCAATTGCTGACGGAATACCGCCACTCACTTTTCCTGGAATTGCTTCTAGCCCATGGCGGCGCGGAAATGTTTCGATCGCCGCGAAACCATAGCGGCGAAGGCCGCGGTCGATATGGGCCAGTTCGACACGAACGCTGCCGCAGCCGGCGCTTCGCAAACAATGGCGATTTTCGGGGTAGGCAAAGCAATGCCAAGTCGCTAGACCCGCGCCCGGCCGGCATGCCAGATAGCCGGGCAGCCCTTGGCGGAGATTTTGATGCCGGAATATGACGTGCTTTGCATCGGCAATGCCATTGTCGACATCATCGCGCAGTGCGACGAAGCTTTTCTCGAGACCAACGGCATCATCAAGGGCGCGATGAACCTCATCGACGCCAGGCGCGCCGAACTGCTCTACAGCCGCATGGGTCCGGCGATCGAGGCTTCCGGCGGCAGCGCCGGCAACACCGCGGCCGGCGTCGCCAGCCTCGGCGGACGGGCCGCTTTCTTCGGCAAGGTGTCGAACGACGCGCTGGGCGAGATCTACACCCATGACATCCACGCCCAGGGCGTGGCCTTCGATACCGCACCGCTCAAGGGCGAACCGCCGACGGCGCGCTCGATGATCTTCGTCACGCCCGACGGCGAGCGTTCGATGAACACCTATCTCGGCGCCTGCGTCGAGCTTGGCCCCGAGGATGTCGAGGCCGACAAGGCCGCCGGCGCCAAGGTGACTTATTTCGAAGGCTATCTGTGGGATCCGCCGCGCGCCAAGGAAGCCATCCGGCAGACGGCGAAGCTGGCGCATGCGGCGGGCCGCGAAGTGTCGATGACGCTGTCGGATTCCTTCTGCGTCGACCGCTACCGCGACGAGTTTCTCGAGCTGATGCGTTCGGGCACCGTCGACATCGTCTTTGCCAACAGCCACGAGATCAAGTCGCTCTACCAGACCGCCTCCTTCGAGGAGGCGCTCGCCGCCATCCGCAAGGATTGCAGAATAGCCGCCGTCACTCGTTCTGAAAAAGGTTCGGTCATCGTGCGCGGCGACGAGACCGTCATCATCCAGGCGACGAAGATCAAGGAGCTGGTCGACACGACCGGCGCCGGCGATCTCTACGCTGCCGGCTTTCTCTACGGCTACACGACCGGCCGCAGCCTCAAGGACTGCGGCGATCTCGGCTCGCTGTCGGCCGGGCTGGTGATCCAGCAGATCGGCCCGCGCCCGCGCCAGAATCTGCGTCGCGAAGCCGAGCAAGTGGGGCTGCTTTAGAGCTGCCCAATAAGTACCGTTGCGTTACCGCCAACAGGGTCAAAACCGGCTTCTCTGTCGCGCCCCTGTCATAGAGCGCTCCTACACGCAAACTGAGGCGTACTGCGACTGACATTGCGGCACGCCAAACCAGGGGTGTGAAGATGCGTGCCAGCAACCTGCCGGGCCGCGGCGTTCGTTGCCGCCGCAGTTTTTGCTTTCCGCAATAAGAATTTCAGCATCGGCCGGCGCCTGGGAGGAGCGCGGGCCGCAAGACAGATTCATGACCAGATTCCAGAACTCGTCCGACGGGATTTCACAAGAGGCGTTGGCAGGCCTGGTCGCCGAGGCGGTGCAGCAGGCGCTGACGCAGCAGGGCGTCATGCTGGGCGCCGAGGCGCTTGCTTCAGCAAGCAAGATCGCGGGCCATGTGGCTGCCGCCCTGCCCTTCCTGCCGCAAGCACAGCGCCTTGCCATCAGCTCCTTCAAGGGTGAGTGGACCGACCTTGCCTCCGACTTCTTTCGTGCGATGACGAACAAGGCCGCGAGCGACGGCCCGGCCATATCCGGCCGCGCTCTTGAGCGCTCACCGCCGAAATCGGAGACAGAGAGGCCTGCGGCGCAGCCGATCGCCGAGCGGGCCGCGGAGCTCCAATCGATGCTGATCGAGGATTGGGCCGGCGAGGTCGCCGGCTCGACCTATCTGGAAGAGAAGCTCCGCATCCCGCGTTCCACGCTGCATCGCTGGCAAAGACGCGGCGAGGTCGTCGCGTTGCGCAAGGGCGGCCGCAAGCATGTCTTCCCATTAGCCCAATTCGTCGACGGCAGGCCGGTTCCCGGGATCAGCGACGTGCTTTCGGCGATCGCCAATCCGAGACTTGCCTGGTTTTGGCTGACCCGACCCTCGCCCGAGCTCGACGGCCGCATCCCCATCGAGATGTTACGGGAAGACATGGTCGAGGACGTGCTCCGCGCGACACGTACTCTATCCTGACTCCTGTTTCGCGGAGTCGATTTTTCTATGCTTATCTGGATTTTTAGAAAACTTGTCCGGCAAATCGCTTGTCATAAAACTGTAATAATTGGCACATTTGGCACATTGTGCAGGTTACCTGACGTTCCGATTGTACTTATTGTTCAGAATGTTCCATCTTTGCATTTATGTGACGTGATATTTACGCAACAAGACTTCTACAAGAGTTCAAAAAGCCGCCTTTCCGACACAACCCCTGTTGTGTGAGGCCAACGATTAGGCCATGTCCAAGGCGAAGAAGCGGCGCCGGTGCGCGTGCTTTTTCAACGATGGGGACGGGGGTGGCAAAGCCGAACGGCACGTCAGGCCTGTCTTGAACCTTTGACTGGAGATTCAAGAAAATGAACATCAAGAGCCTTCTACTCGGCTCCGCTGCGGCTCTGATCGCAGTTTCGGGCGCCCGCGCCGCCGACGCGGTCACCGTCGCCGAGCCGGAACCGGCCGAATACGTGAAGATCTGCGACGTCTATGGCGCCGGCTATTTCTACATCCCCGGCACCGAGACCTGCCTGCGCGTCGGCGGCTACATCCGCTATGACGCCGGCTTCGGCGACGTCGGCACTTTCGACGGCCGCAAGACCACCGACGTTCAGGACGGCGACTCGCAGAACAGCTGGAACAAGAACGCCCGTTTTAACCTGAAGACTTGGACCGGCCAGGAGACCGAGCTCGGCACGTTGAAGACCTATACCGAGACGCGTTTCAACTTCAAGAATGGTGGCCCGACGAGCACGCCAACGCTGAACTTCGCTTGGATCCAGCTCGGCGGGCTGCGCGTCGGCAAGGACGAGACGCCTTATGACTCGTTCATCGGCTATGCCGGCAACGTCATCCAGGACACGACCATCCCGTACGGCATAAAGGACACCAATGTCGTCAGCTACTACTTCGATGCTGGCAGCGGCTTCTCGGGCGTGATCTCCCTTGAAGAAGGATCGGACGTTACAGGTCTTGCTACCGGCACGGGTACGGGCGTTATCGCAGGCACGATCGACAGCTACGTTCCGCATGTCGTCGGCGGTCTGAAGTATAAGGGCGACTGGGGTGCGATCACCGGCGTCGTTGCCTATGACAGCAACTACGAAGAAGTGGCCGGCAAGGTTCGCCTGGATGTCAATGTCACCAAGGAACTGACGCTGTTCATCATGGGCGGCTACGGTACGGACGATAACTTCCGCGACGCGGGTAACGCCATCAACACCCATGGCCGCGGCTTCTACAAGCCGTGGGGCGGCAACTGGGCTGTCTGGGGTGGCGGCACCTACAAGTTCGACGCCAAGACTTCGTTCAACCTCCAGGCTTCGGCTGACGACGACAAGAACTACGCCGTGGCTGCGAACATCGCCTACAGCATCGTTCCGGGCTTCACGATCACAGGCGAAGTTGATTGGGACCATTTCGGCAGGTTTGACGATGGGATCGGTGACACCAATGTCGTCGACTGGACCAAGGCCGACAAGAAGAACAGCGTCGGCGGCATCGTTCGCTTCCAGCGCAATTTCTGATCGGACTGGCGATCTCAGGGAAGGCTCGCGGCATCGCCGCGGGCCTTTTCCAATTCCAAACGTTGGCGATGTGGGCAAACGCCTCGTCAGCAAACGCCTTCGTCAGTTGCCCGCCGTATAAGCTGCAATTGCCGCCATATTGACGATGTCGCTGTCTTTGGCATTCAGCGACACAATCTGCACCGGCTTGTTGAGGCCGACCAGCAGCGGGCCGATGACGGTCGAGCCGCCGAGCTCCTGCAGCATCTTGGTCGAGATCGAGGCCGAGTGGAATGCCGGCATCACCAGCACATTGGCCGGTCCCGTCAGGCGAATGAAAGGATACTGCGCCATGGCGCGCGGGTTCAGCGCCACGTCGGCGGCCATCTCACCGTCATACTCGAAATCGACGCGGCGCTTGTCGAGGATGCGCACCGCTTCCTGCACGCGCTCGGAACGCTCGCCCTGCGGATGGCCGAAGGTGGAATAGGCGAGCATAGCGAGCCTTGGCTCGTAGCCCATGCGGCGGGCAAAACCGGCCGCCTCCTCGGCGATGTCCACGATCTGCTCGGCGTTCGGCATGTCGTGCACGGCGGTGTCGGCGACCAACACGGTGCGGCCGCGCGCCAGCACGATCGAGACGCCGATGACGCGGTGGCCCGGCTTGGCGTCAATGATGCGGCGCACGTCGTCGAGCGCGGTGGAATAGTTGCGGGTCACACCCGTGACGATGCCGTCGGCGTCGCCCAGCGCCACCATGCAGGCGGCGAAATGGTTGCGGTCGTTGTTGATCAGCCGCTGGCAGTCGCGGAACAGGAAACCCTTCCGCTGCATGCGCTCGTAGAGATAGTCGGTGTAGATGCCGTTGCGGCGCGACAGCCTGGCGTTGATGATCTCGATGCCCGGCTTGTTGAGGTCGATGCCGGCATTGCGGGCATTGTCCTTGATGACGTCGTCGCGGCCGAGCAGGATCGCCGTGCCGAGCCTCTGGTTCACATAGGAGACGGCGGCGCGCATCACCTGCTCCTCCTCGCCCTCGGCAAAGACGATGCGCTTGGGCTGGCGGCGCACACGGTCGTAGATGCGCTGCAAGGTCGAGGCGATCGGGTCACGGCGCGCGGACAGTTCCTGCGCATAGCGGTCGAGATCGAGGATCGGCTTGCGGGCGACGCCGGATTCCATCGCCGCCTTGGCCACCGCCAGCGGGATCGCCGAGATCAGGCGCGGATCGAATGGCACCGGAATGATGTAGTTGGGGCCGAATTTCGGCCGGTTGCCCTGATAGGCGGCGGCAACGTCGTCCGGCACGTCCTGGCGCGCCAGCTCGGCAAGCCCCCTGGCGGCCGCGATCTTCATCTCGTCGTTGATGGTGGTGGCGCGCACATCCAGCGCGCCGCGGAAGATATAGGGGAAGCCCAGAACATTGTTGACCTGGTTTGGGTAGTCGGAGCGGCCGGTGGCCATGATGGCGTCGGTGCGGATCTCGGCCACTTCCTCCGGCGTGATCTCCGGATCGGGATTGGCCATGGCGAAGATGATCGGGTTCTTGGCCATCGACTGCACCATGGCGGTGGTGAGCGCGCCCTTGGCGGACAGGCCAAGGAAGACGTCGGCGCCGTCCAGCGCTTCGGCCAGGCTGCGCGCCTCGGTCTTGACCGCATGCGCCGACTTCCACTGGTTCATGCCTTCGGTGCGGCCTTGGAAGACCACGCCCTTGGTGTCGCATAGGATGATATTTTCGGGCGAAAAACCCATCGCCTTCATCAATTCGATGCAGGCGATGCCGGCGGCGCCGGCGCCGTTGCAGACCATTTTTGTGGTCTTCATGTCGCGGCCGGTGATCTCCAGCGCGTTGATCAGCCCGGCGGCCGAGATGATGGCCGTGCCATGCTGATCGTCATGGAAGACGGGAATGTCCATCAGCTCGCGCAGCCGCTGCTCGATGATGAAGCACTCGGGCGCCTTGATATCCTCGAGATTGATGCCGCCGAAGGACGGCCCCAGGAAGCGCACGCAATTGATGAACTCGTCGGCGTCCTCGGTCGCCACTTCGAGGTCGATCGAATCGACATCGGCGAAGCGCTTGAACAGCACCGCTTTGCCTTCCATCACCGGCTTCGAGGCCAGCGCGCCGAGATTGCCAAGGCCGAGGATGGCGGTGCCGTTGGAGATGACGGCGACCATGTTGCCGCGCGCCGTATAGTCGAAGGCGCGGCTCGGATCCTCAGCGATGGCGCGCACGGGAACGGCGACGCCCGGCGAATAGGCGAGGCTCAGATCGCGTTGCGTCGCCATCGGCTTGGTGGCGACGATCTCCAGCTTGCCGGGCCGTCCCATGGCGTGGAACTCCAGCGCCTCCTCGGGACTGACGGAGGGGCCGCTGCTTTCCGTTTTCCTGGCCATGTTGCTGACGCTTCTCCCACCATTTCGCGCTCTTGAGGCGCATTGTTTTGAATTACCCGCTTAAGGCTACACGCCGCCGCTGTAAACCGCCAAGCGATCCAGCGATTTTGTTCCTCCGTTGGCAGAGACAAGCTGTCAAATCTTGCCCGATGAGATCGCGGCAATCTCGCGCAGGTGCTCGCGTACCGGGGCCCACCGCGTCAGCCCCGAGGTGCCGGCGAACGGCCATTCGGAGAAAGGCGGATCGTTGCTTCCCATGCGCTGCTTAAGCGCCGAGAGATAGGCCATCAGTTCCAGCCGTTGCGCCCGCACCCTTTCCAGCGTGCGGCCACGAATCTCCTCGCGCGGGATGGCGCGGTCGCGAAGTCGCTCGACCGCGCGGCGGATTGCGGCCGGCTCCGGCTCGGCGATCAGGCAATAGTCCGGATCGAAATAGACGTCGCGGCCGCCGATGCTCGGCGTCGAGACGATCGGCAGGCCGGCCAGCAGATACTCCATGCTGGAATACATCGCCCCTTCCACCGCCGACAGGCAGAGCCCGACCGCGGCCCGGTTATAGACGCGGTTGACCTCGTAAGGCGGCATCCGCCCGGGCAGGCCGTCAACAAGCGGATTGGCGATGCTGTGAAGCGGCGATTGCGCCTGCAGCCGGCGGATGAAGGCGCGGTCGCCGGCCGGCGGCAATTCGCCGATCGAGGACGTCACATGGACCAGTCTTTCGATCTCGAAGGCGAGGTGGTGCCGCTTGGTGTGCGAGATACGGCCATTGTAGACGGCATCGTACTCGACCGGCACGTCCGGCAGCGGCCGGAAGACGTCTTCCGAAATCATCAGATTGTGATTGGAGAAGATCGCTGTGCCGCCAACGCCTGCAATCAGACGGCGCTCTTCCTCTGTGTTGCAGAGGAAGATCAGGTCATGGTGGGGGCAGACCGCGGCGAACCACGCGAGATCCTTGCGTATCTGCTCGACGACGGTGGGCCTCTCCAGCGTCCAGTTCGGCATCAGAAGGAAGGTAGCGCGCGCTGGCACCATGCGCCGGCAGAGGGCAGCGAGTGCGTAGAGCGGGCGCCGGCCGCCGACAGGTATGTAGTGGATCAACGGATCGCGACTGAAGACATGGACGGGTATGTCGATGCCGCCATCGAGGCCGGAGAGCGGCCCGCGCGTCGGCAGGATGAAGGGAAACCGTGTCCGCACCCACGCCCTGATTTTGGTTCTGGTACGGTTGGCGCGGTTGGTGGCAAGAAGCCGCACCCGCCTGAGCGGCGAGCCGACCGGGCCGACCATCTCCTCGAACGTCTCGTGTCCGTCCTTCTTCATCGCCCCGCTATCTTCTCCTGACCCCGAACGATCCATATGTCGGCCGGCGGCATGAGGCAACACGCCCCCGTGCGCCCGTACTGCTGATGGCGGCAACCGCCCACTCGTCCCCCGTTTTTGCAACCGCCGGCATTAAACCGCCCGCCCACATCTGCTAGCGTGCCGGGATGGATATGCGTACCCCGGAAGAACACAACGCCACGGCGGCACCGGCACAGTTTGTCACGGCCGGCGTCACGCCGATGATGGAGCAGTTCATCGAGATCAAGGCGGCGAACCCGGATTCGCTGCTGTTCTACCGCATGGGCGATTTCTACGAGCTGTTCTTCGACGACGCGGAGAAGGCGAGTCAGGCGCTTGGCATCGTCTTGACCAAGCGGGGCAAGCACCAGGGCAATGACATACCGATGTGCGGCGTGCCGGTGCATGCGGCGGACGACTATCTGCAGAAGCTGATCGCGCAAGGCTTTCGCGTTGCCGTGTGCGAGCAGATCGAGGACCCGGCCGAAGCCAAGAAACGCGGCTCCAAATCGGTGGTGCGCCGCGACGTGGTGCGGCTGGTCACGCCAGGCACCATCACCGAGGACAAGCTGCTCGCGCCCTCGGAATCGAGCTTCCTGATGGCGCTTGGCCGCGTGAAGGGGGGCGCGACCAGCCAAGCCGGCTTCGCGCTGGCCTGGATCGACATTTCGACAGGCGCTTTCCGCGTTGCCGAGACGAGCGTCGAGCGGCTGCTTGCCGACATCTTCCGCGTCGACCCGCGCGAGCTGATCGTCGCCGAGCCGGTTTTCCATGATCCGGAGCTCAGGCCCGTGTTCGACGTGCTGGGCCGCGTCGCCAATCCGCAGCCGCCGTCGCTGTTCGATTCGGCCTCAGCCACCGGACGCATCGCGCGCTTCTTCGAGGTCGCGACGCCGGACAGTTTCGGCACATTCTCGCGCGCCGAGTTATCGGCGATCTCGGGCGCCATCGCCTATGTCGAAAAAACGCAGAAAGCGGAGCGGCCGCCGCTGTCGCGGCCCGAGCGCGAGGAGCAGGGCTCGACGCTGTTCATCGATCCGGCGACGCGCGCCAACCTGGAACTGCTGCGTACGCTGTCCGGCAGCCGCGACGGCTCGCTGTTCAAGGCGATCGACCGCACTGTGACGGGGGGCGGCGCGCGATTGCTCGCCGACCGGCTGATGGCGCCGCTGACCGATCCAACAGCAATCGCGGCCAGGCTGGATTCGGTGTCGTTCTTCCGTTCCGAGATGCGGCTCTGCCAGGGCCTGCGGGCGAGCCTCAAAAGTGTCGCCGACATGCCGCGCGCGCTGTCCAGGCTGGCGCTCAACCGCGGCGGACCGCGCGACCTGGGCGCGCTGCGCGCCGGCTTCGAGGCGGCCGGCGCGATCGCCGAATTGTTCGCGGCGGCCGATCTGCCCGCCGAGCTCGCTGCGGCATTGGCCGCGATCAAGGCCTTGCCCGAGGCGCTTGCCCGCCACCTCAGCGAAGCGCTCGACGACGAGCTGCCGCTGATCAAGCGCGACGGCGGCTTCGTGCGGTCGAGCTACAATGCCGAGCTCGACGAGATGCGGGCGCTGCGCGACGAATCGCGAAAGGTGATCGCCGGACTGGAGCGCTCGCTGATCGAAGAAACCGGCATCCGCTCGCTGAAGATCCGGCACAACAATGTGCTCGGCTATTACATCGAGGTCACCGCCAATCACCATTCGATCATGACCGGCAGCGACGCCGCCAAGGCGCGCTTCATCCATCGCCAGACCATGGCCAACGCCATGCGCTTCACCACGACCGAGCTGGCTGAGCTGGAATCGAAGATTGCCAACGCCGCCGACCGGGCGCTGAGCATCGAGCTCGCCGCTTTCGACCGGCTGACCGCGGAAGTGGTGGGCGAGGCCGAACGGATCCGCGCCGGCGCCGACGCGCTTGCGGCTCTGGATGTTTCGTCGGCGCTGGCATTGCTTTCAGAAAGCGAGGGCTGGTGCCGACCGCTGGTAGATTCGAGCCTCGCCTTCGAAATTGCCGGCGGGCGCCACCCAGTGGTCGAACAGGCGCTCAGGCGTTCCGGCGAAGGCCCGTTCGTCGCCAATGATTGCGACCTGTCGCCCCAGGGCGGCGCCAAGGCCGGCGCAATCTGGCTGCTCACCGGCCCGAATATGGGCGGTAAGTCAACGTTCCTCAGGCAAAATGCGCTGATCGCCATACTCGCTCAGACCGGCTCCTTCGTGCCGGCGCAAAGCGCCCATATCGGCGTCGTCGACCGGCTGTTCTCGCGCGTCGGCGCCTCGGACGACCTGGCGCGCGGCCGCTCGACCTTCATGGTCGAGATGGTCGAGACCGCGGCGATCCTCAACCAGGCCGGCGAGCGGGCGCTGGTCATCCTCGACGAGATCGGCCGCGGCACGGCAACTTTCGACGGCCTGTCGATCGCCTGGGCGGCGGTCGAATATCTGCATGAGAAGAACCGCTGCCGGGCGATTTTTGCCACGCATTTCCATGAGATGACGGCGCTGGCGGGCAAGCTCCCCCGGCTTCACAACGTCACCATGCGGGTGAAGGAATGGGAAGGCGACGTCGTCTTCCTGCACGAGGTCGGCAAGGGCGCGGCCGACCGCTCCTACGGCGTACAGGTGGCGCGGCTCGCCGGCCTGCCGGAAGCCGTCGTTGCCCGCGCCAAGGAAGTGCTGCACCAGCTCGAAGAGGGCGAAGTCTCGGGGAAGACCAATCGGCTCGTCGACGACCTGCCGCTGTTTTCGGTGGCGGTGAAACGCGAAGCGCCGAAACCCGCCAAAAGCGATGCGCTGGGCGAAGCGCTCGGCGCGATCAATCCCGACGAGATGACGCCGCGCGAGGCGCTGGAGGCGCTCTATCTGTTAAAGAATTTGGCGAGCACTTAATGCGATAGAATAATCCTCGCGTTTCATCCTCATTTCCAGAATGAGACGCACAGTTCGATTCCTTCCGCGAGCAGCTTAGATGGCGATTTTTTTGAAAGGCCTCAGCCTTCAATTTTACCGTGGAATCGGTGCGGATATTCAAAGAATGGGTCCTTTTAAGGACTTTAACTTCTTCATCGGCGCTAATAACTCGGGAAAATCAACGGTACTAAGTTTCATATCTGACTACATGCCTTTTGATACATCCGCTCGCAAAATGCGGGCACAAACGCCACTAGAGCAACACCGGGGAAAAACCACGGGCGAGCTCTCGATATCCATCGGCGTGCAAAAAGACGATTTCGTCGCCGCTGCGCTCCAAACCATAAAAGATGACTATAAGAGAGAAAATTCCAAGTCGATCATCGACGCGATCGCTTCTAAATTGTCGACCAATAATTTCATATGGTTGCGTCGACAAGACAATCCAAACGAGCCTTGGGGTTTGGATTTTAAACCCGATACTCGTGAATGGTTGGCGGCGGCGAACAGCGAACAATGGGCTCAGTTTTGGAACTATCTCACTGATCAAGGCCGAGGAGGGCTTGAGCAACATTGGATTCCAGAATCATTGAGGGCTTTGATACGCGCCCAAAATGTTTCCTTGCCAGCTGTGAAGCTGATCCCCGCACTACGGCAAATTGGAAAGAGCGGGTCAAAATTTGACGACTTCAGCGGCGTCGGATTGATTGATAGGCTAGCGGAGATACAAAGCCCCGATCACGATATGAGGCACGAACGAATTCTCTTCGATAGAGTTAACTCATTCCTGCAAAACGTAACTGGTAAGCAGAACGCAACAATCGAGATACCTCACAACCGAGAGCATATACTTGTTCACATGGACGGCAAGGTATTGCCGATCTCATCGCTCGGGATGGGTATCCATGAAGTTATAATGATTGCGGCCTTTTGTACGATTACTGAAAGCCAGATTGTTTGTATTGAGGAACCAGAGATACACCTTCACCCTCTTTTGCAGAGAAAGCTAATCTCTTATTTAAGGGAATTTACCAGCAATCAGTATTTTATTGCTACGCACTCTGCCAGCTTCATAGACACTCCTGGCGCGGCCATATTTCACGTATCAAACGATGGCGAACAGACCAGCGTTCGCGAGTCAATCCTTCGAAACGAGCGCCATAATATCTGTGTTGACCTCGGGTACAAGGCGTCGGATATCGTCCAGTCTAACGCAGTGATTTGGGTTGAGGGTCCGTCGGACCGGATATATGTACGTCACTGGATATCGGCAAGAGAACCCAAGTTTATTGAAGGAATTCACTATTCCATAATGTTTTATGGCGGTCGATTACTTAGTCATTTAAGTGCCGACTCGGAAGATCTCGACGAATTTATAGCGCTTCGCTCGTTGAATCAGCATCTAGCTGTGGTAATTGACAGTGACAAACCTAGCCGGCAAGCTGCCATTAACGAGACAAAAAAGCGTCTAAAAAGGGAGTTGGAGGCCGGTCTCGCCATTTGCTGGGTTACAAAGGGCCGCGAGATAGAGAATTACATTGACCATTTGGAACTCCAACAGGCCATTAAAGGTATTTATCCACAGGTTTACGGGAACCCCGCGGCCGGTGGGCCATTCGACCACGCTCTTTTCTTCCATCGCCTACCTTCGAGCAGAAGGGGCCACCGAAGTTCTGTTGCAGCCGCCCGCCCTTCTTCAATCGTGGAAAAGGTGGACAAGGTTAAAGTCGCAAAGTTAGTTTGCGAGAAGCCGGCTAATTTCGATATTCTGGACTTGAAGAAGCGAGTAGATGAATTGATTTCTATGATACGAAGGGCAAATACCTAGCCTTAGATCACCTCTACGTGGGCAGGATATGTCCGGGATGCCTTTGAAAGGCTGAGAGCCGAGGTTCGATAAGTCTAGTCGCCTGACGCGCGGTAAGGAGCAGGAGCTGTTGTGTTGACTCATTGTACCGATCGGTACAATGTCGGTTATCGACGACCGTAACCGACAGGAGATTTTCATGAGCCGTCCGCCATTGCCGCCCTTCACGGCCGAGACAGCGGCGCAAAAGACGCGCCTCGCCGAGGATGCCTGGAACAGCCGCGACCCGGAACGGGTCTCGCTCGCCTATACCGAGGACAGCAGATGGCGCAACCGGGCCGAGTTCATCTCGGGTCGCGGCGAGATCGTCGATTTCCTCAAGCGCAAATGGGCGCGCGAGCTGGATTATCGCTTGATCAAGGAGGTCTGGACCTGGAATGAAAACCGCATCGCGGTGCGCTTCGCCTATGAATGGCGCGACGACAGCGGCCACTGGTTCCGCTCCTACGGCAACGAGAACTGGGAATTCGACGAGGCCGGGCTGATGCGCCGGCGCGTGGCGAGCATCAACGACCTGCCGATCACGGAGCGCGAGCGGAAATACCACTGGCCGCTCGGCCGCCGGCCGGATGACCATCCCGGCCTTTCGGAACTCGGGCTTTAGAGCATGACCCCAAAAAGTGTGTAGCGGTTTTGGAAAAGATCATGCTCGAACAAGAACACTAAACATGCGCCGCATCGCTCCGGACCACGACCAGTTGCTGGCGATCGTGGCCGAGGTTTTCCGCGAGCACGGCTATGAGGGCGCCAGCCTGGCCCTGATCGGCGAGGCGGCGGGGCTCGGCAAGGGGAGCCTTTACCACTTCTTTCCGGGCGGCAAGGAAGAGATGGCGAGGGCCGTCATTGCCCATATCGACGGCTGGTTCGAGGACAATGTGTTTGCGCCGCTGCGCGACGGCGGCGATCCGTCGGCCGGGATCGAGCAGATGCTCGCGGCGACGGACAGCTACTTCCGCTCCGGGCGCCGGGTCTGTCTCATCGGCGCCTTCGCACTGGAGGCATCCCGCGACCTCTTCGCCAGCCAGATAAGGGACTATTTCGGCCGTTGGGTCGCGCAACTCGCCGATGCGCTGGCGCGACTTGGGCATGGGAAAACCGAAGCCGTCGAACTGGCGGAGGAAACCGTCGCCGCCATCCAGGGCGCGCTCACCCTTGCCCGTGCCGCTGACGATGCCGGGGTATTCTCCCGTACGCTGCGCCGGCTGCGCAGGCGGCTCGGGCTGTCGGCCAAGACCTAGCCCCAGTCCTACAGAGGTTCGAAGCGGTAGCCTGTCTCGGTTCGGGAAATCCGGCCGACGCCCGGTGAATCGAGATGCGCTCCTGCAACGCACCAGGCATTGTCGGCGGCAAGGGCCAATATGTGCAGCCGGGTTATCCGCGCCTGCTCCTGATAGGCGTCGAATTCCCATGTGATGTCCGGCCGATCGAACTGAAGCGACGGCACGTGCACAAGGTCGCCCCAGGCCAGCAATGTTTCGCCGTGGCTCGCAACACCAAAGCAGGTATGGCCGATTTCATGACCCGGCGCGGCGATCGCCTCGATGTTCGCACTCAAGTGCTGTCCCGGATCCAGAGGCTGCGCTCGGTCATGGAAGCGGCTCAACCTCGCTTCCGACCGGAACATGTCGAGCTCGGCTCGAGGGACAAGCAAGCGGGAGAGCTGCGGGAAACCGTCCCTGCCATCCGGAAGGATGAGCCCTTGGATATGGTCGAGATGGGTGTGGGTGAAGGCGACAGTGTGTATCCGATCGAGGGCGATCTTCGCTTCGCTCAGCGCCTGCGGCAGAAAGCCCATCGTCGGGCGCCAGGCGTTCGAGGATCCGGTATCGATCAGCGTGATGTCTTCGCCGTCGTCGATGGCAAAGGCATTGACCGACAATCGGAGCGCGCCGTCGAAGAGCGGCACCTGCGGCGGCAGATCGTCGCCGAAAGGCTTGTCTCCCGGCTGGCGCAGTCTCCGGACGGGCATGTCGACGTAACCGTCGCGCAGGGAGGTGACCGTCAAGTCGCCGATTTTATAGGTCGCGTAATGAGGTCCGGCTGAAATTCGTTTCAATGCCTGCTCTCCGCCCGATCGAGGTTTTTCGGCTAGATCATCTCCAGGCCGCGCTTGCGCGTCGGCGGCGGGAAAGCGCGATCGAGCTCGGCAAGGTCTTCCGCCGTCAGAGCGATGTCGAGCGCGGCGGCGTTCTGGCGCACATGCTCCTGGCGGCCGGCCTTCGGGATCGCGATGACGCCGTCCTGCATCATTATCCAGGCAAGCGCGATCTGCGCGGCCGTTGCGTTGTGGCGGGCGGCGACCGCCTCTAGCCGCGCATTGCGGGCCAGCGCGCCCTGCTCCACCGGCGAATAGGCCATCAGCGGTATGCGGCGCTGCCGGCTCCACGGCGCAAGGTCGAATTCGAGCCCGCGCCGCGACAGGTTGTAAAGCACCTGGTTAGTCTGGACATTGCCGCCGGACGGCAGACTGACTAGATTCTCCATCTCGTCCGTGTCGAAATTGCTGACGCCCCAGTGGCGGATCTTGCCCTCCGTTTTCAGCGCCTCGAACGCCTGCACGGTTTCGGAAAGCGGCACACTGCCCGGCCAATGCAGCAGATAGAGATCGATGCGGTCGGTGGCGAGGCGCTTCAAGCTGCTCTCGCAGGCCCGTTTCACGCCGGCGCGCGAGGCGTTGGAGGGCAGCACTTTGGAGACCAGGAAGGTCTCGTCGCGGCGCCCGGCGATGGCTTGCGCCACCACCTCCTCGGCGCCGCCATCGGCATACATTTCGGCCGTGTCGATCAGCGTCATGCCGAGGTCCAGCCCAAGCTTCAGCGCCGCGACCTCATCGGCGTGGCGCCGTCGATCCTCACCCATCTTCCAGGTGCCTTGGCCCAGCACCGGGACGGTTTCGCCCGACGGCAGCTTCAAGGTTCTGATCAACGAGGGCATGGCGTTCTCCGCGTAAGGCTGGATCGCAGCACAGCCACAGCTGGAAATCCAGACCGACGCCGGCTGGCCGCGGATTTCCCGCAGTGACTATTTCGCCGGATGCTTGGCGAGCCAGTCCTGCATCTGCTTGATCTCGGCTTCCTGTGCCGTGACGACGCCTTCAGCGAGCTTGCGTATCTCCGGGTCCTTGCCGTTGGCGATCACCACCTTGGCCATGTCGATGGCGCCCTGATGATGCGGGATCATGCTGCGGACGAAATCGACATCGGCATTGCCGGTGTATTTGATCGTCATGTCCTTATGCATCTTCTTCATCGCCTTCTCGTAGCCGACGGTGGCCGGGCTCTGGGCGCCCATCGCCATCTTGGACATGTCGTGCTTCATCTCCTCTGACGAGGCCGGCACGCTTTCGAGGAACACGGCGAGCAGCATTCCGGCCGCCATCAAAAGCAGCACGATTTTCTTGACCAGGGTCATTCAAGTCTCCTTCTGTTGGATTTCGTATCTGGGGGATTTGCTCAGAGTTTCAACGTTCTCAGCCGCAGCGCGTTGCCGATCACGGAGACCGATGACAGGCTCATCGCCGCCGCCGCCAGCATCGGCGACAGCAGCGTGCCGGTGAGCGGATAAAGCACGCCGGCCGCGACCGGCACGCCGAGCACGTTGTAGAGGAAGGCAAAGAACAGGTTCTGGCGGATGTTGCGGATCGTCGCCTGGGCGAGAGTGCGTGCCCTGACGATGCCGTTGAGGTCGCCCTTGACCAGCGTGATGCCGGCGCTTTCGACCGCGACATCGGCGCCGGTGCCCATGGCGATGCCGACATCGGCGCCGGCCAGCGCCGGCGCGTCGTTGACACCGTCGCCGGCCATGGCGACGCCGGCGCCCTTGGCACGCAGTTCCTCGACTAGCGCGCCCTTCTCATCCGGCAGCAACCCGGCGCGGACCTCGTCGATGCCCAGCCTGCCGGCGATCGCTCGTGCCGTGCGCTCGTTGTCGCCTGTCGCCATGATGATGCGCAGCCCCTTGTCGTGCAGCGCCTTGATCGCCTCGGCCGTCGTAGTCTTTACCGGATCGGCGACAGCGACGATACCGGCGAAACTGCCCTCGACAGCCACGAACATGGCCGTCTTGCCTTCGGCCTGCAGCGCCTCGGTATCGGCAGCCGACGTTGCGACGCCGAGGTCCGCCATCATCGCCGCATTGCCGAGCGCGACCTTCCTGCCCGAAACCGTGCCCGAAACGCCCTTGCCGGTAATGGCTTCGAAATCGACCGCGTCGGCCAGCTTCAGGCCGCGCGCGGCAGCGCCCTCGACGATCGCCTCGGCCAGCGGATGCTCGGAGCCCTTTTCCAGCGCGGCCGCGAGGCCGAGCAGCTCGTTCTCGCCGATGCCCGCGGCCGGAACGACATCGGTAAGCCGCGGCTTGCCCTCGGTCAGCGTACCGGTCTTATCGACGATCAGCGTGTCGACCGAGGCGAAACGTTCCAATGCCGCCGCTTCCTTGATCAGCACGCCGGCATGCGCGCCGCGCCCGGTCGCGGTCATGATCGACATCGGCGTCGCAAGACCGAGCGCGCAGGGACAGGCGATGATCAGCACCGACACCGCCGAGACGATGGCGAAGATCAGGCTCGGCTCGGGGCCGAAGATCGACCAGGCGATGAACGCCAGGACCGCCACCAGCACGACGGCCGGGACGAAATAGAAGGACACGCGGTCGGCGAGACCCTGGATCGGCGCCCGCGAGCGCTGCGCCTTGGCGACCAGCTCGACAATGCGCGACAGCGTGGTCTCGGCGCCGACCTTCTCGGCGCGCATGACCAGCGAGCCGTTCTTGTTCAGCGTGCCGCCGGTGAGCGTGTCGCCTTCCGTCTTCTCGACCGGCAGCGGTTCGCCCGTGATCATCGATTCATCGATCGCCGACCGACCCTCGAGCACGATGCCGTCGACCGGCACGGCATCGCCGGGGCGGATGCGCAAGCGGTCGCCGGACTTGACGCTGTCGAGCGGCACGTCCTTCTCGGAGCCGTCGGCGCCGATCAGCCGCGCTGTCTTCGGGGCAAGGTCGAGCAGGGCGCGGATGGCCGAGCCGGTGCGCTCGCGGGCCTTGAGTTCCAGCACCTGGCCGAGAAAGACCAGCGCGACGATGACGGCGGCGGCCTCGAAATAGACCGGGACGGCGCCGTCATGACCGCGGAACTGATGCGGGAAGACGTCCGGGAACAGGGCGGCGATCACGCTGTAGAGGTAGGCGGCCCCGACACCCAGCGAGATCAGAGTCCACATATTCGGGCTACGGTTGAGGATCGATTCCCAGCCGCGATGGAAGAACGGAAACGCCGCCCACAGCACCACCGGGCTCGCCAGCGCCAGTTCCACCCAGGTCTTCGTGCGGCCGTCGATGAGGGTTTCGAAGCTGAAGCCCAGCATCGGCGCCATGGCAATGATCAGGAGCGGCACGGAGAGCACCGCGCTGACCCAGAAGCGGCGGGTGAAATCGACGAGCTCGGGATTCGGGCCTTCCTCGCCTGTCGGCACGCCCATCGGTTCCAGCGCCATGCCGCAGATCGGACAGGAGCCGGGCTTGTCGCGGATGATCTCGGGATGCATCGGGCAGGTGTATTGCGTGCCCTTGGGCATCGGCTGCGGCTCGGGCCGGCCAGCGAGGTATTTTGCCGGCTCCGCCTCGAATTTGCCCTTGCAACCGGCGGAGCAGAAATAGAAGCCCTGCCCTTCATGGCGAACGAAGTGCTTCGCGCTCGCGCGGTCGACGCTCATGCCGCAGACGGGATCGGTGGCCGTCAAATAGCCCTCGGGCTCGGCCTGGAATTTCGTGCGGCAGCGCTCGCTGCAGAAATGAAAGGTGCGGCCGCCATGCTCGGCCGTCGGCTTGCCGGCCGCCGGATCGACCGTCATGCCGCAGACAGGGTCGCGAAGCACCGCTTCGGTGTCGGGCGCGACATTCTTCGCAGAGCAGCAGCCGCCGCCATGCGCATGATGGTGGGGGTGGTCGGAATGGGTCATCAGCAATACCTCGGAATTCTCGAATTGAGGCGGAGGTAGTCCTTCCAGTAACTGGAAGGTCAAGAGCCGGTTTCGACTTTTGCGAAAATCGGCCGGGCGATTGCGGATTACGCTTCTGCGCGATGGCAATCGCGGCCGCCTGCCCCATACACAGCGCCGCGAAAACAGGCTATAGACGCCGCCGAATGGCAAAGATCTCCCTGAAACTCGACGAAATCATCGATGGCGATGCGTTGCGCCGCGACTTGACCGCGTTGACGGCGGCGAGCGCCGGCGACGGTTCAGGACCGGCTGCCCGCACGGCCGTCCTCCAACTGCTCAAGGCCAGGATGGCCGAAGGGCGAAAGATCGCCGAGACGATGCTCAAGCAGGACGGCGGCGGCAATGCCTGCGCCGAGCGGCTGTCGCATCTGATGGATGAACTGATCCGGGCGCTCTATGATTTCGCCGCCACCCATGTCTATCGGGTCAAGAACCGGTCCGCGGCCGAGCGCATGGCGGTCGTTGCCGTCGGCGGCTACGGCCGCGGCACGCTGGCGCCGGGTTCCGACATCGACCTGCTTTTCCTGCTGCCCTACAAGCAGACCCCATGGGGCGAGCAGATCGTCGAATACATGCTCTATATGCTGTGGGACATGGGGCTGAAGGTCGGCCACGCCACCCGCAACATCGACGAGTGCCTCAGGCTGTCGCGCGGCGACATCACCATCCGCACGTCGATCCTCGAGGCGCGCTTCCTGTGGGGCGAACAGAAGCTCTATGAAGAACTGCTCACCCGCTTCGACCATGAAGTGGTGCGCACGACCGGGCCGGAATATGTGCAGGCCAAGCTCGCCGAGCGCGATGAGCGCCACGCCAAGGCCGGCGAAAGCCGCTATCTGGTCGAGCCCAATGTCAAGGACGGCAAGGGCGGCCTGCGCGACCTGCAGACGCTGTTTTGGATCGGCAAATATTTCTACCGCGTGCGCACCGGCGAGGAACTGGTCGAGAAGGGCGTCTTCACCGAGGCCGAATATCGCGAATTCCAGAAGGCCGAGGATTTTCTCTGGGCGGTGCGCTGCCACATGCATTTCCTCACCGGCAAGGCGGAAGAGCGGCTGCATTTCGACATCCAGCGCGAGATCGCCGAGCGGCTGGGCTATACGACGCATCCCGGCCTGTCGGCGGTCGAGCGCTTCATGAAGCACTATTTCCTCGTCGCCAAGGACGTCGGCGACCTCACCCGCATCTTCTGTGCGGCGCTCGAGGAAGAGCAGGCCAAGCATGTGCCGGGCTTCAACCGCATCTTCCTCACCTTCCAGCGGCGCAAGCGCAAGCTTGCCGGCACCTCCGACTTCATCGTCGACAACCACCGCATCAACATCGCCGACGACAGCGTGTTCGAGCGCGACCCGGTCAACCTGCTGAGGCTGTTCTGGTTCGCCGACAAGCACGGATTGGAATTCCACCCCGATGCGCTGAAGCTGCTCACCCGCTCGCTCGGGCTCGTCAACAAGTCGCTCCGGCGCGACGAGGAGGCCAACCGGCTGTTCCTCGACATCCTGACGTCGGACCGCAATGCCGAGCTCAATCTCAGGCGCATGAACGAGGCGGGGCTGCTCGGCAGACTGATCCCGGACTTCGGCAAGATCGTCGCCATGATGCAGTTCTCGATGTACCACCACTATACGGTGGACGAGCATCTGATCCGCTGCATCGGCGTGCTGGCCGAGATCGAGCGCGGCGACGGCGCGAAGGTGCATCCGCTGTCGCACACGCTGATGCCTGGCCTGAGAAAGAGCCGTGAGGCGCTCTATGTCGCGGTGCTGCTGCACGACATCGCCAAGGGCCGGCCCGAAGACCATTCGGAAGCCGGCGCCAGGATCGCGCGGCGCATCTGCCCGCATATGGGGCTGTCGGCCGCCGACACCGAGACCGTCGCCTGGCTTGTCGAGAACCATCTTGTGATGTCGATGACAGCGCAGACGCGCGACCTCAACGACCGCAAGACGATCGAGGATTTTGCTTCGATCGTGCAATCGGCCGAGCGGCTGAAGCTGCTTTTGATCCTCACCGTCTGCGATATCAGGGGCGTCGGGCCGGGCGTGTGGAACGGCTGGAAGGGGCAGTTGCTGCGCACGCTCTATTATGAGACCGAACTGCTCCTGACGGGCGGCTTTTCGGAAGTCTCGCGCGCCGAGCGCACGGCCGCGGCGCGCGAGCGGCTGGCCGAGGCACTGTCTGCCTGGCCGGCGAAGGAGCGCAAGCGCTATGTCGCGCAGCACTACGAGAATTACCTTCTGGCGGTTGACCTTGCCGACCAGCTTCGCCATGCCGAATTCATCCGCGAGGCGGATGCGGCCGGCAAGAAGCTTGCCACCATGGTCAAGACGCATGAGTTCGAGGCGGTGACGGAGATCACCGTGCTGGCGCCGGACCATCCGCGCCTGCTTTCGATCATTGCGGGAGCTTGCGCCGCGGCGGGCGGCAACATCGTCGACGCGCAGATCTTCACCACCTCGGACGGCCGCGCGCTGGACTCCATCCTGATCTCCAGGGAGTTCGACCGCGACGAGGACGAGCGCCGCCGCGCCGAGCGCGTCGGCCGGCTGATCGAGGACGTGCTGTCCGGCAAGAGCTGGCTGCCCGAGATGATCGAGAAGCGCACCAAGCCGAAGCGCGGCGCCAAGGCGTTCCGGATTCCGCCGCGCGCCGAGATCCGCAACACGCTGTCGAACCGTTTTTCGGTGATCGAGGTCGAGGGGCTGGACCGGCCGGGCTTGCTGTCCGAGATCACCGGGACGCTCTCCGACCTTTCGCTCGACATCGCCTCGGCGCATATCACGACGTTCGGCGAGAAGGTCATCGACACGTTCTACGTCACCGACCTGACCGGACAGAAGATCGACAGCCCGACGCGCACTGCCACCATCCACAAGCGGCTGATCGATACGCTTGAAGGCAATTCGTCCGAACGTAACGGCAAGGCCAAGGCGGCGGCCGAGTGACATCCATTTGACGCAATTTTTCTGGCAGTCGTTCCCAGCATGAGTCTAGTCAAGAAATTCGCCACCGTCGCCTCCGGCACGCTGATGAGCCGTGCGCTGGGCTTCGGCCGCGAGATGCTGATGGCGGCGGCGCTCGGCACCGGACCGGTCGCCGACGCCTTCAACGCCGCCTTCCAGTTTCCCAACACCTTCCGCCGGCTGTTCGCCGAGGGCGCCTTCAACGCCGCTTTCGTGCCGCTGTTCGCCAAGGAGATCGAGCAGCATGGCACCGACGGCGCCAAGCGCTTCTCGGAGGAAGTGTTCGGCGTCCTGTTCTCCGCGCTTCTGGCGCTGACCATCGCGATGGAACTGGCGATGCCGCTGATCGTGCGTTACCTGGTGGCGCCGGGCTTTGCCGACATTCCAGGCAAGTTCGAGACGACTGTCCGGCTTGCGACAATCATGTTCCCGTATCTCATATGCATGTCGCTCGGCGCCATGATGGCCGGGATGCTGAACTCGCTGCGCCGCTATTTCGCGGCGGCGATCGCGCCGGCCTTCCTCAACATCATCCTGATCGGCGTGCTCGCCTATGCCTGGTATCACGGGCTGGACGCGCATGATGTCGGTTTCGGCCTGTCCTGGGGCGTGCTGGCTGCAGGCATCGTGCAACTCGCCATCGTCTGGATCGCGGTGCGTAATGCCGGCATCTCGATCGGCTTCCGCCGGCCGAAGATGACGCCCAACGTCAAGCGGCTGCTGATCCTGGCGCTGCCGGCGGCGATCACCGGCGGCATCACGCAGATCAACCAGCTGATCGGCACGGCGATCGCCTCGGCGCAGAACAGCGCCGTGTCGTCGCTCGCCTATGCCGACCGCATCTACCAGCTGCCGCTCGGCGTCGTCGGTGTGGCCGTCGCCATCGTGCTGTTGCCGGAACTGTCGCGGGCGCTGAAATCGGGCAATTTGGTCGAGGCAGCCAACCTGCAGAACCGCTCGGTCGAGTTCACCTTGTTCATGACGCTGCCCGCCGCCGCGGCGCTCTGGGTGATGTCTGAGCCGATCGTGCGGCTGGTCTATGAGCGCGGCGCCTTCGCCGCCAACCACTCGACGCCGATCGTCGCCTCGATTCTGGCGATCTTCGGCCTCGGCCTGCCCGCCTTCGTTTTGATCAAGGCCTTCACGCCCGGCTATTTCGCCCGCGAGGACACGCGCACGCCGATGATTTTTGCCGCCATCTCGGTCGGCGTGAATGTCGCGACGGCGCTGAGCCTGTTCCCGTCGATGGGCGCGCCGGGCATCGCGGTCGCCTCGGCAGTCGCCGGCTGGGTCAACGCGCTGATGCTGCTCGCCATGCTGATCAGGCGCGGGCATTGGGGCCGCGACATGCCGCTCTTGCGACGCATTCCCCGGCTGGTGCTTTCCGCAGTAATCATGGCCGTGGCGCTTTACTTCGCGGAGCGCCACTTTGCCGCGCAGATTGGGCCTGGCTCGCCGCTCGTGGTGAAGGCGACGACGGTGCTTGGGCTGGTCGCCGGGGGCGCCGCACTCTATTTCATCGCCGCCTTCGGCACCGGCGGCGCCGATTTCGGGATGCTTCGGAGGAACGTCAAGCGTCGTTCACCCAAGGCGCTACCGCCCGTCAGGGAACAGTCTCCAGATCCGTGAGTCGGAATTCGTTGGCCGTAGAAAGTATCGGAACGGCGTAGTATCGGGCGCAAGCGTAGTGGAAGCAGTCCGCCATATTTAGGCGGATAGCATTGTTGCGAAACCGCGCAGCGGCCTCGACGGATAGGGATGTTGCCTCGGATGCAGGCGGAAGCTCGTGCAAGGCAATTGCCCGCTCTTCCAGAAAGCGGTCTACAATCTCCGCGCTTCTGGCGACCGGAATCGCCAGCTTTTCTGGTCGCGCGAGCGCCATCGCTGCCTCCCAAACGGCTATCGCCGACGTGAACGGTGCCGATGCCTTCATGACGGCCTGCGCGCACCGCTCGGCTTCCGTCTCGTTGCTTAGGATCGCGACGATGGCTGCGGCGTCGACAAACATCAGTCGTCGCCGGAAAGTTCATCATAAACGGACTGCGGCAGCGGTTTGCGCGCTTGTTCGCTAAGCTTGATTCCAAACTCGGCTCGCAGTCGTGCCGCCGTTTCCAGCGGCGTCTCGCGATTGCGGCGCCGCTCCAAGGCTTCGCGCATGGCGATCACGATTGCCTCGGTGATGCCGACCCCTTCAGCTTTGGCGAAAGCGCGCGTCAACCTGTCGGCTTCCTTATTGTTGATGTTGATGGTCATGGCTACATTCCTTTATGTAGTTAGAAATATGTAGCCTATGCACGGCAAATGTCAACGTACCGATGCCCCATGCCAGCTCGTCCGGGCCTCTTGATCCCGCAACGGGCTTCGTCCATAAGCGCGCCGTCGCAAGACTTTCGCCGCGCGCGGTTTCCAGCCGCATGATTGGCTCCAAAAAGTCTGCAACTTTTTGGAATCATGCTTAGACGGCCCTCCACAAGCCATGAGGAATTCATGTCCGCCTTCAAGCCACTCGTCTTTTCGGGCGTCCAGCCGACCGGCAACCTGCATCTCGGCAACTATCTCGGCGCCATCAAGAAATTCGTCGCCCTCCAGGAACAGTCCGACTGCATCTATTGCGTCGTAGACCTGCACTCGCTGACGGCGCAGCTCGTGTATCAGGACCTGGGCGACCAGACGCGCTCGATCACCGCAGCGTTCCTGGCCTCTGGCATCGACCCCAAGAAGCACATCGTCTTCAACCAGTCGCGGGTCATCCAGCATGCCGAGCTGGCCTGGATCTTCAATTGCGTGGCGCGCATTGGGTGGATGTACCGGATGACGCAGTTCAAGGACAAGGCCGGCAAGGACCGCGAGAACGCCTCGCTCGGCCTGCTCGCCTATCCGAGCCTGATGGCCGCCGACATCCTGCTTTACCGCGCAACGCATGTGCCGGTGGGCGAGGACCAGAAGCAGCATCTGGAGCTGACCCGCGACATCGCCCAGAAATTCAACAACGACTTCTCCGAGAAGATCGCAGCCCTTGGCGTCGGCGTCGAAATGCAGGTCGGCGAAGAGACGGTGAACGGCTATTTTCCGATTACTGAACCGGTGATCGGCGGCCCGGCGGCGCGCATCATGAGCCTGCGCGACGGCTCGAAGAAAATGTCGAAGTCGGACCCGTCGGACCTGTCACGCATCAACCTTACCGATGATGCCGACACCATCTCGAAGAAGATCCGCAAGGCCAAGACCGATCCGGAGGCCTTGCCGAGCGAGGTCGACGGGCTGGAAAGCCGGCCCGAAGCGGAGAATCTCGTCGGCATCTATGCCGGCCTCGCGGAAATCTCGAAGGAAGAGGTGCTGAAGGAGTATGGCGGGCAACAGTTTTCCGTGTTCAAGCCGGCGCTTGCCGATCTTGCCGTGGAGAAGCTGGCGCCGATCGCTTCCGAGATGCGCCGCATCGAGGGCGACCGCGCCTATGTCGACGCCGTGCTCAAGGATGGCGGCGACCGGGCCCGCGCAATCGCCGAGGGCACGATGAAGACGGTGCGCGACATTATCGGCCTTCTGCAGGACTGATCCAGCGACCTCCTCGGACCATTGCCGCGCCGACCGGCGGCTTGCCGCCGGTTCGCGGCAGTGGCAGATTGCGACCGAACCATACCGAGCAGATAGACATGGTCTCCAAACGCCTCAGCCGCGAAGCCGGCCATCGCCGCAAGTTCCTGGCGATCATCGACGACACGCCCGAATGCGAGCGCGCCGTCGCCTATGCCTCGAAGCGGGCGCAAAGCACCAGCGGCGTGCTGGTGCTGCTCTACGTCATCGAGCCGGACGACTTCCAGCACTGGCTGGGCGTGGAAAAGATCATGCGCGAGGAAGCCACAGCGACAGCCCGCGCCGCGCTCGACGGCTACGCCAACAAGGTGCGCCAGCATGCGGGGATCGAGCCGGAGCTGGTGGTGCGCGAAGGCAAGCCGACGGAAGAAATCCACAAACTGATCGAGGAAGATCAGGACATCGCCATCCTTGTGCTGGCCGCCGGCGCCGGCAAGGAAGGCCCAGGGCCGCTGGTCAGCGCGGTCGCGGGGCGGGGAGCCGCATTCCCGATCCCCGTCACGGTGGTGCCGCAGAACCTGTCCGACGAAGAGATCGACAGCCTGGCTTGAGGTGCTTCGATATTCAGGCGAGGCCGGCCTGCAAATGGCCGCCTGGCCCCGAATCTCGATCCACCTCGACATTCGTGATAAAAGCCAAAAAACATTCCGCAAGCCAGCCGTTCCAGCGACGCGTTTCGCTTGAATGTCCAGCCGATAGAGCCTATTTAGAATTATTCCAAACTATCGGCCCGGGAAGGGCCTGGAGATACCCATGTTCATCCAGACCGAATCGACGCCGAACCCGGCGACGCTGAAATTCCTGCCGGGCAAGGAAGTGCTGCGCGAAGGCACAGCCGATTTCCGCAACGCCGAAGCCGCGGCGGAGGCCTCGCCGCTGGCCGGCCGCCTGTTCGAGATCCCGGGCGTCACCGGCGTCTTCTTCGGCTATGATTTCATCACCGTGACCAAGGACGGTCCGGACTGGCAGCACCTGAAGCCGGCGATCCTGGGCGCCATCATGGAGCATTTCATGTCCGGTGCGCCGGTCATGGCCGCGACCGCTCCGGCGAGCGAAGCCGGCGAGACCGGCGAGTTCTACGACAAGGCCGACGAAGAGCTGGTGCTGACCATCAAGGAACTGCTCGACACGCGCGTGCGCCCGGCCGTCGCCCAGGACGGCGGCGACATCACCTTCCGCGGCTTCGAGAACGGCACCGTGTTCCTGCACATGAAGGGCGCCTGCGCCGGCTGCCCGTCATCGACGGCAACGCTGAAGCACGGCATCCAGAACCTGCTTCGCCACTTTGTTCCGGAAGTGCAGCAGGTCGAGCAGGTCGCCTGAGAACCCACTGGCCGGCCGCATCGTGCGGCGAAGCGAATTCCGATCCAAGATCGCAAAAACAAAAAACCGGGCCCCAACAGCCCGGTTTTCTGTTTTTGGACGTCTTGTTGTTGCCTAGACGGTCCGCTTGCGAAAGCTTTTGGCCTCGGCCTTCGTGATCACATCACGATGACCTTGGCGCCGACCGACGTGCGGTCGTAAAGATCGATAATGTCCTGGTTCATCAACCGGATGCAGCCCGACGACATCGCCTTGCCGATCGAGAACCATTCCGGGCTGCCATGCAGGCGGTAGCCCATGTCGCCGCCCTTGTTGAAGAGATACATGGCGCGCGCGCCGAGCGGGTTCTTCAGGCCCGGCTCCATGCCGCCGGCGAACTTGGCGAGTTCGGGCTGGCGCTTGATCATCTGCGAGGGCGGCGTCCAGGTCGGCCATTCGCGCTTCAGCGCGATATGGGCCGTGCCGTGCCATTCAAAACCCTCGCGGCCGACGCCGATGCCGTAGCGCATCGCCATGCCGTCGCCCTCGATGAAATAGAGAAACTTGTTCTGCGTATCGACGATGATGGTGCCCGGCTTTTCCGACGAGTCGTACCGCACTTCCTGGCGGTGGTACCTGGCGGGGACCTTCTCGATCGGGATGCGCGGCAGCTGATAGCCGGCATCGGTCATCGCGCCATAGTTGTTGGTGAACATTTGCCCACCGATGGTGCTGCACCCGCTGATCGCGGTCGACAGCGCAAGAGCGGCCAGGATTGCAAATGACTTCAAGCGCATGAAAAGGTCCGACGCCCCGCCTCGATACCAGCGGCACGAGTCGGCCGCTTTGTTGCCACCATTCATGCTGGCATTTCTTTTGCTTGCCAAGCGCGCACTGCCTATATGCAAGGCCTTACGCGCCGGTAAGTGCCCGACTGCGGCATTTTCGCAACAGGCCTTACAGGATTATGAAGCAAAATCAATGGGGCGACTTGGGAAGCCGCCTGCGATGCGAGGAGAGCGCCATGAATGTCGGTGATGCCGCGGAGCGTTCCGGCCTGCCGGCCAAGACCATTCGCTACTATGAGGAAATCGGGCTGATCCGCCCGGCGCGGGCCGAGAACGGCTATCGCGATTACTCCCGCGACGATATCCACCGGCTCGCCTTCCTGCGCCGTGCGCGCAATCTCGGCTTCTCAATCGACGATTGCAGGCAGCTGATGGCGCTCTATCAGGACCGCGGCCGCGCCAGCCATGACGTGCGCGAGATCGCCGCCGCCCATGTCAGGGCGATCGAGGAGAAGGTACGCGAATTGCAGTCGATGCGCTCGACGCTGCAGACCCTGATCCACGCCTGCCACGGCGACGACCGGCCGGACTGCCCAATCCTCGACGACATGGCGGGCGCGGCCTAAGGGCGGAGTTCTGTCAGCGCTTCCAGAAATCGCGGTGCGGAGCGAGCATCTCGTCCGCGATTTCGGGAAAGGGGCCGAAGACCTCGATCTTCTTCTGGCCGGAGGCGAACACGGCGCGCGAGGCAAGGCTCATGGTCGGGTTCTCCGCGTGATTGCCGGTGAGCGCCAGGAGGCTGGTTTCCTCGACCCCATAGACCAGGCGCCCGATATTCGCCCAATACATCGTGCCGGCGCACATCGCGCACGGTTCGAAGGTCGAGACCAGCGTGCATTGCCAGAGGAACTCCGGCTCATAGGCCGCCGCGGCGCGGCGGGCGAGCTCGGTCTCGGCATGGCGCACCGTATCGAGATTGCCCTGCCGCATCAAAATGCGATCGTCCGGCCCGACCAGCACGCAGCCGAACGGATGATGCCCATGCGCCGCCGCCTCGCGCGCGACGGCATCGGCGGACCGGAGGTGGGCGAGCATCTGGTCGCGGGTCATGGGAAAATTCCTTTCATGGCGAGATTGCTGCCATGAGGCATGACCAGCAAGGCTAATCTTCTCTGAACCACGGCTCAAGCATCTACTTGGCTTTGCGCTCCACCCGTTCCTGGTTTGATGCTATTTTGACGATCACCTACAATGAGATTGCCGGGATGGCCATCCACGAGGACATCGAACGGGTCGAGCAGCATATCCGCGAGATCGAACAGCGGATCGAGCGCCAGCGCGCGGTCATCACCCAGGCCGAAGAAAACGGCCTGCCGACCGACGGTCCGAGCAATTTCCTGTGGTTCCTGAAAGAGACATTGAGCCTGAGCCGCGACCACTTGGCCAGGCTTCTGGCGGATGAATTTCGAGCGGGGGACTCGGAGTAAAGGTGCGGCGAAGCCCAAAAGGCAATTGTCTGATTGATAAACTAAATAGGAAAATAGTCCTAATTATACTTGACACCACAACGCTAGGAATAGTATGGGCTGCAAGAGAGGTTTGCAGTGCAAAATGACCAAAAAGCCAGTTGATAAGTTCAGCTCACCGATCCCATTAAGGTGCCCTCAGTGCAGCAAAAAATTTTATAAATCGGTTGATTGGCTTAAAAGGAATCTGACATTCGGATGCCCCGAAAATTGCGGCAAGTCCTTCGTCTTCACTTCCGACGATGTGCTCAGGCTTCACAGTGAGAATGTCCAGAATATCGAAAACAGCATCGAAGCACTGCGCCGGGATAGACGCGATTAGGAAAAGCTAGCCTTTACTCGGTGCGGCACCCTTGGATTTCCTGCCTCGCTTCTTCTGTTGCGCCTGCATACCTATTGGTGCCAAGCTCTTAGCGGAGCGGGCGGGGTATCTACGCTGACTTAAGTAGTCGCCGAAAACAGTCTTCCGCTTCGTTGTCGCCGTAGCGGTCAGGGCTCGTTTGCATGTCTGATTTGCCAGAGGACATTCCGGAATCCTCTTTCTGGATGACTTTCGACTTCGATAAGCTAAGATGGCCGGCTCGTGAGCCAGGCATTTTCCACAATTTCCTCCCGCTGGTAGGATTCATAGCAGTCTCGTGGTCTGATTTCGAGCAACTGTTTGATGAGTTCCTCGCGACAATGATTGCGGTGAACGGAAGCAGCCATCCCCGCTGGGAGAGATTGAACTTTCGCAAGCGAAGAAATCTATTCCGAAATGAGATGGTAACCGCGCTCGTTGCGATGCCGGAAGTATCCAAATTCCTTAGCGATCTCACTCACGATGCCGCAAAATTCCATTGGAAGCGCAACTTGTTGCTCCATGGCAAGCTAGCCACCAGTTGGAAGAACAAAATATGGATGCTCCATGCGTCCGGCCGACACAACGGCCGCATAATGGAAATTCAACTGAGCCTTTCCGACCTTGATGATCTTCGCCACGAAGTAGCGCAAATCGCCGGGAGGATGGACCTTATACTGAAATCACATCATCCACTTCGTGAGCCGTTTGCATCGCACGAAAGATCGTTGTTACGAGCGTTGATACTGAAGGGTCGTCAGATTCGCTCCATTTTGCCCCCGCCGTAATCAGCTGAGGCGTGATCTCAACTTGGCTACTTAGTACGGACGCCCTTCAATGCGTAGTGGCGATCAACGCTACCGCATTTGGGGGCAACGGGACCGTTCGGCCACAGTATGGATTCGACATGCTCGAAAGCCTTGGCTTCGTCATGGAATTCCGAACGGGACAAAACGGACATGGCGATAACTCCTTGGAATCGTTATCGCTGATCGGCTTGGGTTTGTGAGCCAGATAATCGCCGCCCAAAAACGGGTTCAAACCGTGAACAAAATCTGGCATGGTGCCTCCCATGCCCATCGTTTCCCCGATTCCCCTCAACCCCTTGATCGACGGCCGCCAGTCGGAACGCGCCATGGTGGTGCGGCGCGGCGTGCAGCGGCTGCTCACCGAAATGGGCGCGCATGTGCTGCCGGAGCTTTCCCTGGCCACGGGGCGGCGCGCCGATCTCGTGGCGCTGACCAGGCAGGGCGATATCTGGATCATCGAGATCAAATCCTCGATCGAGGATTTCAGGGTCGACCGCAAATGGCCGGACTACCGGCTGCATTCCGACCGCTTCTTCTTCGCCACCCATCCCGGCGTACCACAGGACATCTTTCCCGAGGAATGCGGTTTCATCCTCTCCGACGGCTACGGCGCCGAGATCCTGCGCGATGCGCCCGAACACCGCATGGCGGCAGCGACACGCAAGGCGCTGATGTTGCGGATTGCCCGCGCGGGCGCCGCGCGGCTCTTGGCGGCCGAGCTTGCCGGCGTCGCCGTGCCGGCGCTGGATGGCGAGAGCGAGTAGCGTCTGTTCCTCGCCGCACAAGGTGGGGGAGAAAATAGCCGTTGCAGTCTGACCTATTCCATTTCCTCTTCCACTCCGCTACCCGCCGGGGCCATGAGCAGCACGGCGGCGCCGAGCAGCGCGGCAATCAGCGAGCCGGCGAGGATGCCGACCTTCACAGCGTCCTGCAGCGCCGGGTCGCCGGCGAAGGCAAGCAGGCCGATGAACAGGCTCATGGTGAAGCCGATGCCGCAAAGCAGCGAAATGCCCAGCATGTGCAGCCAGCCGGCATTGGCCGGCAGGTCGGCGAAGCCAAACCGGATCGCGAGCGCCGACGAGCCGAAGACGCCGACCAGCTTGCCGAGCACAAGGCCGGCGGCGACGCCAAGCGTCAGCGGCTCAACCAGTGCTGCAAGGCTCAGGCCGCCGAGCGAGACGCCGGCATTGGCGAAGCCGAAGATCGGGATGACGAGGAAGGGCACCAGCCTGTGCAAGCCGTGTTCCAGCCGGTGCAGCGGCGAATGCTCGAGATCGCGGCTGATGCCGGGAGACCGCACCAGCGGGATGGTGAGCGCCAGCGCCACGCCGGCGAGCGTCGCATGCACGCCCGACTTGAGCACCAGCACCCACAGCAATGCGCCAAGCAAGAGATACGGCCAGAGCTTCATGACCCGTATGCGGTTGAGCACGACGAGCAGTGCGATGACGACGAAGGCGGCGGCCAGATAAGCGAGCGACAGGCCGCTGGTGTAGAACAGCGCGATGATGATGACGGCGCCGAGATCGTCGATGATGGCCAGAGCGGTGAGGAAGACCTTCAGCGACGCCGGCACGCGGCTGCCCAGCAGCGAAAGCACGCCGAGCGCGAAGGCGATGTCGGTGGCGGTGGGGATCGCCCAACCGGAGAGCGCTGCCGCATTGTCGCGGTTGATCAAGACATAGACCAGCGCCGGCACCGCCATGCCGCCGGCGGCGGCGATGCCGGGCAGCACGCGGCGCGGCCAGGTCGAGAGCTGTCCGTCCAGCATCTCGCGCTTGATCTCGAGCCCAACCAGCAGGAAGAACACCGCCATCAGCCCGTCATTGATCCAGTGCGAGATGCTGAGCGGCCCGAGATAGGCGTGCAGGACGGCGAAATAGGTTTCGGCCAAAGGCGAGTTGGCGACGATCAGCGCAAGGGCTGCGGCCACCATCAGGATGATGCCGCCGGCGGCCTCGCTGTCCAGGAACTCGCGCAGGATCGAATTCGGCCGCTTATCTTGCATGGTCCCTCCGCCCGTCACCCCGACCTGACGGCCGGAACCTATAAGGTATGATGCGCAGCCCGGCTGGCGAAGCAAGCGTTCGAGTTCACATTGACAGATCGCCTGCTTCGGAAGTTGGCCGAAACGCCCGTCTCTTCGTCATCCACGGGCGAAGCAAGGAGCGAAGCGACGCGGCGCAGACCCGAGGATCCATTCCGTTACATCGGAGCGGTGCCAACGGTGCAGAATTCCGCTCCGCTGCGTTCTGCGGCCGGGATCACGGAATGGATCCTAGGGTCTTCGCGACGGAGCTTCGCTCCTGCTTCGCCCTAGGATGACGACACTCGTTTAACGCGGCGCGCGCTTCGCCAGTATCCGCTGCAAGGTCCGGCGATGCATGTTCAACCGGCGCGCCGTCTCGGAGACGTTGCGGTCGCACATTTCGTAGACGCGCTGGATGTGCTCCCAGCGCACGCGGTCGGCCGACATCGGGTTTTCCGGGGGCGCCGCACGTTCGCCGGAGGTGCGGGTGAGCGCGGCGAAGACGTCGTCGGCATCTGCGGGCTTGGAAAGATAGTCGACGGCGCCGAGCTTCACGGCGGTCACCGCGGTGGCGATGTTGCCGTAGCCGGTCAGGATGATGGCGCGGGCGTCGTCGCGCTTCTCGCGGATGGCAGCGACGACATCGAGGCCGTTGCCGTCGCCGAGCCGCATGTCGACAACCGCATAGGCCGGCGGATGGGCGCGCGCCTTGGCGACCGCCTCTTCCACGCTCTCCGCCGTCTCGACCACAAACCCCCGTGTCTCCATGGCGCGGGCAAGCCGGGTGAGGAAAGGCTTGTCGTCCTCGACGATGAGCAGCGAGGTGTCCTCGCCCTCGACCATAGCGCCAGTCGTTTCGTCTCCGCTCATCTTATCGGCATCCCACTGACCTGAGGCGCGCCGCGCCGAAACCTACCCTGGCGAAGGCCCGTCCGATCCCTGTTTCCGGGCATATCGTCTTCCCCAAGCCGCTGCACAGTTTTAGGCGACATGCCTCACTTTTACGCAGATACAGTCCTGCAAAGGCAATGTCCAATTTTTAGAGCCGGCAACAGAGCTGCCATGCGGTAATTGCAAGGCTTTCTCACCGTTTCGCAATTCCGGACGGAAAGCTGCGGCGAAGTTGCCGAGCCCAACCGCTGCGCACTTTTTCTGGAATTGCGCTAGGCATTGTCGAACATGGTGGCCGAGGCCTGTTCCTGGTTGAGGAAGAGGCCGCGCGGCCAGGAGATCTGCACCACTGCGCCTTCGCCGAGCCCGCTCGAATTGCGGAAATCGATGGTGGCGCCGGAACGCTCCAGCAAGGTCTTGGCGATGAACAGCCCGAGCCCCAGGCCGCCGCCGGCCTCAGTGCCCTGGCGCGTCGACATATAGGGCTCGCCGATGCGGTCGATGATCTCGGCGGGGAATCCCGGCCCGTCGTCGGTGATGGAGAAGATGACCTTCTCATCGTCCCAGCTCCAGCTGACGGTGACGGCGTTGCGGGCGAAATCGACGGCATTCTCGACCAGATTGCCGAGCCCGTAGATGACGCCGGGATTGCGCTGGCCGACCGGCTCGGGACCGATGCGCTCGCCGGGCCGCAGCCGGATCGAGATGCCGAAATCGCGATGCGGCGCCGTCACCTCCTCGACCAGCGAGGTGAGCGGCATGCGCGACAGATGCGCTTCGCCTTCCGAGGAAAGGCTGGTCAGCCGCTTCAGTATCTCGCGGCAACGCTCGCTTTGTGAGCGCAAGAGCTTCACGTCCTCGCCATATTTCGGATCCTTGCCGAGCGCCTTTTCCATCTCCTTGGCGACGACGGTGATGGTGGCCAAGGGCGTGCCCAGCTCGTGCGCGGCCGCCGCCGCCAGCCCGTCCAGCGCCGAAAGGTGCTGCTCGCGCTGCAGCACCAGTTCGGTGGCGGCCAGCGCATTGGCGAGCAGGCGCGCTTCCGCAGCGACGCGGAAGGCATAGATGGCGGTGAAGGCGATCGAGGCAAACACAGCCATCCACATGCCGGCGACATAGATGAAGGGCATCGGCAGCGGCGAGCCCTCATACCAGGGCAGCGGCAAATGGAAGAACACCAGAAGCGTGGCCGCCAGTATGACCAACGCGCCAAGGATGGCCGTGAACCGCAGCGGCAGCGAAGCGGCGGAGATGACGACCGGCACCGACAGCAGCACGCAAAACGGATTGGTCAGGCCGCCCGTCATGTAGAGCAGGCCGGTGAGCTGGACGCCGTCGAAGGTGAGGATCACGAAGGCCGAAAGCGGGGTGAGCCGATGCGCCGCCGGATAGCGGAAGGTGAGCCACAGATTCATCCAGGCCGAGCAGGCGATCAGCGCAAAGCACATCGACACCGGAAGCGGGAATTTCAGGCCATAGGCGACGACCAGCACGGTCAGGCTCTGCCCGACAATCGCCAGCCAGCGCAGACGGATCAGCGTGTTGAGCCGCAGCCGCTGGCTTTGCTGGGAATCGGGCGCGCGCAGGATGTTGGTCATTGCCAAGGATTACAGCCGCAGGAGCGGAAACGATAGAGCATCGTCTTTGCCTGATGCATGTCGTTGTCCCAAAACCGCTGCGCACTTTTGGGCGACATGCATTACGTTCCGCGCGGTTTGGGGCGGCTGGTGGCGGCGGCCAGCAGCGGGTTTTCCGGCCAGACATGCTTTGGATAGCGGCCGCGCATGTCGGCGCGCACATCCGTCCAGGAGCCGCGCCAGAAGCCGGGGAGATCGCGCGTCGTCTGGATCGGCCGGTGCGCCGGCGACAGCAATTCGAGGGTCAGCGGAACGGTTCCGTTTGCGATCGCCGGATGACGGTCGAGGCCGAACAGTTCCTGCACGCGGATCGAAAGCACCGGCCACTCGCCATCATAGCGGATCGGAACGTGGCTGCCGGACGGCGCGTCGAAATGGGTCGGCGCCAGCGCGTCGACCTTGCGCTGCAGGTCGTGCGGGACCAGCGCCATCAGCGCCGACGACAGCGCCGCCGGCTTGATGGCGGCGAAAGAGGCATCGCCGGAGAGAAACGGCAGGAGCCAATCATCGAGGCCCTCGACAAGCGCTTCGTCCGAAACGTCGGGCCAGGGCGCGCCGAGGCCGAGATGCAGCCAGCCGAGCCGCTGGCGCAGCGCCTCCGCTTCCTTGCCCCAGTCGAGCAGAGACAGGCCGTGCTCTTTCAGGGCGTCGAGAATGGCGCGGTCTGCGTCGGCGCCTGACGGCGCTGGCAGCATGCGCTCGGAAAGCGTGATGGCGCCGAGACGCGCGGTCTCGCGCATGCGCACGGCGCGGCGAACGCGGTCGAAACTCGTCTCGCGCTTTGTCTCGATGCGGTCGGCCAGGGCGGCGCGGATATCGGCTTCGCCGACCGGCGCGGCGGCGGTGATTCGGGCGTTCTGCGCCTTGCCCTGCAGGTCGGCGACCACAAGCCAGGTTTCATTGGCGAGCGGATCGGCGACATCGACCATGGCGCCCGAACCATTGGCGAGCACGAAGCGGCCGCGCTCGCCGCGCGCCCTTGCCACGCGATCCGGCCACGCGTGGATCAGAAGGGCGCCTCCAGAGGCCGCCTCGCCGCTCTGCTCGCCACCGGCCTGCCTGGCCAAACGCTCGGCGAGCTGCCTGGCGGCATTGGCGCGAGGGGATTTCTCGCCACGAAACCGGAGCAGACGCCGCTCCAGATCGGCGCTGTCGCCGCCCAGCCCACGCTCGGTCAAAAGCACGGCAAGCGTCGCTGCTTCGAGCGCGTGGCCGCTCTTCGCCGCTTCCGCCACCATATGCGCCAGGCGCACCGGCAGCGCCAGCTTGCGCATGGCGGCGCCCGCCTCGGTCAATCTGCCGGCATCGTCGATGGCATGCAGCGCCTTGAGCAGCATCCTCGCCTCGTTGAGAGCGGGCGCCGGCGGCGGATCGAGGAACGAAAGGCTCGACGGATCGGCGACACCGAAGGCGGCGCAGTCCAGCAGCAATCCGGACAGGTCGGCCTCGAGGATTTCGGGCGGCGTGAAGGCGGGAAGCGACGCGGTCTGCTCGGCCCGCCACAGGCGCACCGCCACGCCGGCTTGAGTGCGGCCGGCGCGGCCGGCGCGCTGGTCGGCCGAAGCCTTGCTGACACGCACCGTCTCAAGCCTGGTCAGGCCGCTCGCCGGCTCATAGCGCGGCAGCCGCGACAGGCCGGAATCGATGACGACGCGCACCCCGTCGATGGTAATCGAGGTCTCGGCGATCGAGGTGGCCAGCACCACCTTGCGGCGGCCGGCCGGCGCCGGCCTGATCGCCGCGTCCTGCGCTCTGTTGTCGAGCTGGCCATAGAGCGGAACGATGTCGGTGTCGGCGGCGACGTTGCCCGCGAGCCGCTCGGCGGTGCGCTCGATCTCGCGCTGTCCGGGCAGGAAGGCAAGCACGCTGCCCGGCTCGCCGGCCAAAGCCGCGCGCACGGCCCTGGCCATGGCGTCCTCAATCGCCGTGCCTGCCGGCCGCTCGTCGTAGCGGATCTCGACCGGATAGGCGCGGCCCCCGCTTTCGATCACCGGCGCCTCCGACAAAAGCTTCGCCACGCGCGCGCCGTCGAGCGTCGCCGACATGACCAGCAGACGCAGGTCCGGCCGCAGCGCGCCCTGCACGTCGAGCGCCAGCGCCAGGCCGAAATCGCCGTCGAGCGAACGTTCGTGGAATTCGTCGAAGATCACCGCCGAGACGCCGGGCAGCTCCGGATCGTCGAGAATCATGCGCGAGAGCACGCCTTCGGTGACGACCAGGACCTTTGTCCGCGCCGAGGCGCGGTTCTCCATGCGCATGGCGTAGCCCACCGTGCCGCCGGGCTCCTCGCCCAGCAATTCGGCCATGCGGCGGGCGGCGGCGCGGGCGGCGAGCCGCCGCGGCTCGAGCAGCACGATCCGGCCCTCACCGAGCCAAGGCGCGTCGAGCAGCGCCAGCGGCACCAGCGTCGTCTTGCCGGCGCCGGGCGGCGCCACCAGCACGGCGCTGCTGCGCCGCGAGAGCGCTTCGCCGAGTGCCGGCAGCACGGCAGTGACCGGAAGCTCCGGCAAGGGTTTCGTCGTCATTTCGCCCGCATATCAGCGGTCGCGGTCGCCGTGCAATGTGTCGGACCCGTGCCGGTCAAAGCCGGGCACGCGTAAACGGGTTCCAGCGCACGGTGCCAAGCCGTACTTCCTCGCGCACCATGGTAAGGAGGCCTGAGGCGCCGACGACTGCAAGGCCGACCAGCGTCATCGCGTCGGGATATTCCCTGAAGAACATCGCGCCGAGAATGACCGCCCAGACGATCTGCGAATAATGCGTCGGGGCGATGCGATTAGCCGGGGCGTATTTGGCCGCCAGGAGATGCAGCAATTGGCCGCCGGCGGTGAACAGGCCGCCCAGGACCAGCCAGCCCAATTGCCACAGGTTGGGGAGCGTAAATGACGTCGCGACTGCGCCGACCCCGTTGAAGAGCAGGCCATAGCCGATCAGCGAGCCCAACATGGTCGTGCGCTTTTCCTGCTGGGCAAGCGAGCGCATCAGGATGACGATGGTCGCCGCGACGAAGGCATTGGCGAAGGCGGCGAGATGGCCAAGATGCAATTCCCGGAAGCCCGGCCGCACCACCAGCATGACACCGGCGAAGCCGGCGATCACGGCAAGCCACCGCCAGGGACCGACCTCCTCCTTCAGGATGACGGTCGACAGCACGGTGACGAGCAACGGGGCCAGGAAGAGCAGCGCGTAAACCTCCGCCAGCGGAATGGTGGTGAAGGCATAGACGCTGAGCACGCCCGAGGCGATGCCGGCCCAGGCGCGTGCCTGCACGGCCCAGGGCCGCCCGGTGCGCCAGAAATCGCGCCAGCGCTCCTCCTTCGGCCGGGTGAAGAAGAGGAAACAGCCGGCAAACAAGGTCATGAAGAAGCCGATCTCGAAGACGGTGAACTGCCCGCCCAGACCCTTGATGACGGCGTCGCTGAACGAATAGTTTGCGTAAGCGAGAAGGGCGAGCAGGATTCCGTTCGGCACGATTCCATTTCCGGGAGAGAGACGTGAAGATACTGGCGCTGGGGGCACATCCCGACGACATCGAGATATTCATGTTCGGTACGCTGGCCGCCTATGCCGCGCAAGGCGCAGAGCTGACTTTCGCCATAGCCACCGATGGTGCCAGAGGCGGCATGGGCGACCCCAAGGCGCTTGCCCGCTTGCGGCGCAAGGAAGCGACCACGGCGGCAGGCCTGCTCGGCGTCGAGCCGCGCTTCCTCGACTTTCCCGACGGGGAGCTCGTCGCCGATGCCGCGTTGATTGCCGCGCTGAAAGCGCTGATCGGCGAGGTGAAGCCCGACCTCGCCATCACCCATGCGCCCTCCGATTATCATGGCGACCACCGCGCCTTGTCCGACGGCGTACGGCTCGCCGCATCCTTCGCAGTACCAGTGCTGCATGCCGATACGCTCGGCGGCACAGGCTTTTCGCCGACGCATTATGTCGAGATTTCGCATCATTGGGACATCAAGGCGAAAGCGATCCTCGCGCACCAGTCGCAGGGTCCGGAGCACTATGTGCACAGGGCGCGCCTCCAGAACGAGTTTCGCGCCGGACAGTGCAACGGCGCACCCGGCGCGCTGGCCGAGGCTTTCCGCTTCGAGCCGACCTTCCCCTTCGCCGACATACGTGCGCTCCTGCCGCCGGCGCCCCCGATCCGGCCGGTGTGACGACAGGTCCGGGCCCCGCCAACGCGGCCAGCTGACGTCAGCAGGACCCAGGTCCGGCGATCATTTCCCAATGATTTCAACGGCGCATTTCACCATGCTGCGGCGCAGCAACGAATTCGCTTGCGTTGTTTAGTAAAAAGCGCATCACTAAACAAATTACTAAACATCGGGCGGCGCATTTGCCCGCCGTGTTTGGGCCCTCGGAGGAGCGAGGGTTGAGGGCTCTTGAAACCGTCATCCGGACGCGTTTCGCAAATGGGAGGTAAGGCATGAAATCGACCTGGAAACTGGCGTTGGGACTGGCCTCGGCGATCTTTGCGTCGACAGCCGTCTCGAACGTCGCGCATGCGGAAGACCTGACGCTGTGCTGGGCGGCCTGGGATCCGGCCAACGCGCTCGTGGAACTGTCCAAGGACTTCACCAAGGAAACCGGCATAGGCATGAAATTCGAGTTCGTGCCATGGACCAACTACGCCGACCGCTTCCTCAACGAGCTCAACTCGCACGGCAAGCTCTGCGACCTGATCATCGGCGACAGCCAATGGATCGGCGGCGCCGCCGAGAACGGCCACTACGTCAAGCTGAACGACTTCTTCGACAAGGAGAAGATCAGCATGGACGACTTCGTGCCGGCGACCGTGGTCGGCTATTCGGAATGGCCGAAGAACACGCCGAACTACTGGGCCCTGCCGGCCATGGGCGACGTCGTCGGCTGGACCTATCGCAAGGACTGGTTCTCGCGGCCCGAATTGCAGAAAGAATTCAAGGAGAAGTATGGCTGGGACCTCGCCCCGCCGACCACCTTCGACCAGCTGAAGCAGATCGCCGAATTCTTCCAGAAGCGGCAGATCGACGGCAAGACCGTCTATGGCGCCTCGATCTATACCGAGCGCGGCTCGGAAGGCATCACCATGGGTGCCATGGACGTGCTCTACAGCTACGGCTTCCAATATGAGAACCCGAAGAAGCCCTACGAGATGGAAGGCTTCGTCAATTCCGAGAAATCGGTGAAGGGGCTGGAATTCTACAAGGCGCTCTACGATTGCTGCACGCCGCCCGGCGCTTCCAACAGCTACATGGGCGAAGGTGTCGACGCCTTCAAATCCGGCCAGGTGGCGATGCACATGAACTTCGCCTTCACCTGGCCCGGCCTGCAGAAGGACGAGAATGTCGGCGGCGACAAGATCGGTTACTTCGTCAATCCGAAGGGTCCCGACGGCGACCAGTTCGCGCAGCTCGGCGGCCAGGGCATTTCGGTGGTCTCCTATTCCGACAAGCAGGAATCGGCGCTGAAATACATCAAGTGGTTCGCCAACAAGGATGTGCAGGCCAAGTGGTGGTCGCTCGGCGGCTATTCCTGCCTGAACTCGGTGGTCAAGGACCCGAAGTTCCCGTCCAGCCAGCCCTATGCTCAGGCCTTCCTCGACTCCATGGCAATCGTGAAGGACTTCTGGGCGGAACCCAGCTACGCGCCGCTGCTGCAGGCCTCGCAGAAGCGCTTCCACGACTATGTCGTGGCCGGCCAGGGCTCGGCCAAGGACGCGCTCAACGGGCTGGTCAAGGACTGGACGCAGGTCTTCCAGGACGACGGCAAGATGTAAGCTCCTCCCGAGCTTGATCCACGCGTCCCGTGCCGCCCTTGGCACGGGACGCAGTTCAGATAAATTCCACAGTCGAGACTTACCCGTGACCGAAGCAGGACTTACCATGCTCGATCGGACTGCGGACAACGTTGCCCGGGCAACACCGGAACCGTTGGCCAAGAAGATCCGGGGCATCAGCGACAAGGGCCTCGCCTGGCTGTTCATCTCGCCGACGATCCTTTTGCTGTTGGCCATCAACATCTTCCCGCTGTTCTGGGCGATCTATCTCTCCTTTACCAATTTCCGCGCCAACCGGCCGAACGAGGCGGTGAAGAACCTTGGGCTCGCCAATTACCAGCGCATCCTCGGGGACCAGGACATCTGGATCGCCATGCAGACGACGGCGCATTTCGTGTTCTGGACGATCCTCTTGCAGACCGTCATCGGCTTCACGCTGGCCTGGCTGATCGACCGAAAATTCCGCGGCCACGCCTTCTGGACCACCATCATCCTGGTGCCGATGATGCTGTCGCCGGCGGTGGTCGGCAATTTCTGGCGCTTCCTCTACGAGCCGCAGATCGGGCTGTTTTCCTATGTCGTCTCATTCGTCACCGGCATTCCGCCGACGAATGTGCAGATGCTGTCCAATGTCGAGCTGGCGCCGTGGGCGATCATCATCGTCGACACCTGGATGTGGACGCCTTACGTGATGCTGATCTGCCTCGCCGGCCTGCGCTCCATTCCCGAATACATCTATGAGGCGGCCGAGGTCGACCGCGCCTCCAACTGGCGGCAATTCTGGTCGATCACGCTGCCGATGGCGCTGCCCTTCATCATGCTGGCGGTGCTGTTCCGCGGCATCGAGAACTTCAAGATGTTCGACATGGTCAACCTGCTCACCGGTGGCGGACCCGGTTCTACCACGGAGGTCGCCTCGATCACGCTGAAGCGGCAGGCCTTCGAGAGCTGGCGCACCGGCTATTCCTCGGCCTTCGCCATCATCCTGTTCGTCGCCGTGTTCGGGCTGGCCAACATCTACGTCAAGGCGCTCAACAAGGTGAAGCAGAGATGAGCCTGACCACCGCCCATTCCGTCGTCGCGCCCTCGTCGAACGCGAAGCTGATCGCCGGCACGATCATCATAGCCTATGCGCTGATCTCGATCGTGCCGCTGCTGTGGATCTTCGCCACCAGCTTCAAGACGCCGCCGGATTCGATCGCCTATCCGCCCAAGATCGTCTTCCAGCCGAGCATCGAGGGCTATTGCAACCTATTCACGACCCGCACAAGGCAGACGCCGGAATACATCCAGTCGCTCGGACCGGCGACCGGCTTCTGCGACGAGACCGTGCGCAAGCGCAACATGGTGATCGCCGGGCCGTCGAACTTCCTGCCGCGCTTCGTCAATTCGCTGATCATCGCCTTCGGCTCGACCTTCTGCGCGGTGTTCCTCGGCACGCTCTCGGCCTATGGTTTCTCGCGCTTCAAGGTGCCTCTGGCCGACGACCTTCTGTTCTTCATCCTGTCGACGCGCTTCATGCCGCCGATCGCGGTGGCGATCCCGATCTATCTGATGTACCGCGAGCTCGGCCTGTCCGACACCGCGCTCGGCATGATCCTGCTCTACACCGCGGTCAACGTCTCGCTGGCCGTGTGGCTGCTCAAGGGCTTCATCGACGAGATCCCGCGCGAATATGAAGAGGCCGCGATGATCGACGGCTATACGCGGCTGCAGGCCTTCTGGCGCACCGTGCTGCCGCAGGCCACGACCGGCATCGCCGCGACCGCCATCTTCTGCCTGATCTTTGCCTGGAACGAATATGCGTTCGCAGCGCTGCTCACTTCCGGCACCGCGCAGACCGCGCCGCCCTTCATCCCGACCATCATCGGCGAGGGCGGCCAGGACTGGCCGGCAGTGGCGGCGGGCACGACCATCTTCCTGGTGCCGATCCTCGTCTTCACCATCCTGCTCCGCAAGCAGCTCTTGCGCGGCATCACCTTCGGCGCGGTGCGCAAATGACTAGTGTGGGAATAAGTCGACCCCCACTCCGTCGAGCTTCGCTCGACACCTCTCCCCCGATCGACGGGGTAGAGGAAGGGCGCGAACTTCATTCAGCCAGGTTCCCTTCCTCTCCCTCCGGAGGGGGGAGAGGTGGCGCTGCGAAGCAGCGACGGAGTGGGGGAACCACTTGGCAACCATCTCTCCCCTTGAACGAGAAGGAAGGGAGGAACGCATGAATCGCTCTGTTGCCTCCAAGCGCTCCTCTTGGCCCGTCTGGGCAAGGCGCGGCCTGATGGAAAACATCGCGACCGCGATCATCGCGATCGGCTTCCTGATGCTGTTCCAGCCCTTCGCGCTGTCGCTCTATACCTATTCCTTCATCACCATGCTCACCGGCACGGTGATGTTCATCATCGTCTCGAAATTCCCGGAATAACGATGGCCGAGATCCGTGTTCAGAATCTGAGGAAGGCCTTCGGCGCATTCGTCGCCGTGCAGGATTCCAATTTCGTCGTCGAGGACGGCGAGTTCTTCGTCATGCTCGGCCCGTCCGGCTGCGGCAAGACGACGACGCTGCGCATGATCGCCGGTCTCGAGCTGCCGACCGGCGGCAAGATCCTGCTCGGCGGCGAGGACGTCACCATGCGCCGGGCGCGCGAGCGCGACATCGCCTTCGTCTTCCAGCTCTTCGCGCTCTACCCGCACATGAATGTGCGCAAAAATATCGGCTTCCCGCTGCTGGCGCAGGGCATGCCCTCGGCCGAAATCCGAAGCCGCGTCGAGGAGACAGCAAAGCTACTGCGCATCGACCATCTGCTCGACAAGTCCGTTTCCGGCCTTGCTGGCGGCGACCGCCAGCGCGTCGCGCTCGGCCGCGCCATCGTGCGGCGGCCGAAATGTTTTCTCATGGACGAGCCGCTCGGCACCCTCGATACCGAGTTCCGCGACCTGATGGTGCATGAGCTGCGCGAGCTGCACAACCGCATCCATGCCACGACGGTCTATGTCACGCACGACCAGATGGAAGCGATGTCGATGGCCGACAAGATAGCGGTGATGAACCATGGCGTCATCGAGCAGTTCGGCACGCCGCGCGAGATTTACGACCGGCCGGCGACCATGTTCGTCGCCGATTTCATCGGCTCGCCGCCGATGAATTTCCTGAAATTCGGCGGCGGGCTCGCCAGGGGCACGAAGGAGATCGTCGTGCAGGGCGCCAAGGTCGCGGTGCCGGAGGTACGCGAGGATGTGGCACCCGCCGACATGGCGCTCGGCATCCGGCCCGAGCACATCCGCTTCGACGATGGCTCGAAGCTGCGCGGCGCGATCTACGGCACCGAATATCTCGGCACCACGCAGATCGTCGCCGTCGAGACGGCCGACGGCATCATCAAGGCGCGCGTGCCGGCGGGCATCCATCTCAGCCCCGGCGAACAGGTCGGGCTGGCGCTGAACGGTGCGAGGCTGTCGCTGTTCGAGAAGGGTTCCGGCCGCGCGGTCAGGACCGCCATGCATGATCAGGCAGCGGAGGCGCGCCATGGCTGACGTTCACATCCAGGGCGTGACCAAAAGCTTTGGCGACACCGTCGCGATCGACGATCTCGACCTCACGATCAAGGACGGCGAATTCGTCGTGCTGCTCGGGCCGACCGGCGCCGGCAAGACGACGACGCTGAGGCTGATCGCCGGACTGGAACGGCCGGACAGCGGCACGATCCACATCGGCGGCCATGACGCGACGGCGCTGTCGCCGGCCGAACGCGACACCGCCTTCGTCTTCCAGCAATATTCGCTCTATCCGCACCTTTCGGTGTTCGACAATCTCGCCTTCCCGCTGCGCTCGCCGGCGCGGCGGTTTCCGGAAGAGGCGGTGCGGCGGCGCGTCGAGGAAGTCGCGCGCATGGTGCGCATCGACCACAAGCTCGACAACCGCTCGACGAAACTGTCCGGCGGCGAGATGCAGCGCGTCGCCATCGGCCGCGCCCTGGTGCGCAAGCCCGCGATCTACCTGATGGACGAGCCGCTGTCCTCGCTCGACGCCAAGCTGCGCGCCGATCTCAGGCTCGAGCTGAAGCGCATCCAGTCCGAACTCGGCGCCACCATGCTCTATGTCACGCACGACCAGATCGAGGCGATGACCATGGCCGACCGCATCGGCATTCTCGCCGACGGCATGCTGGTGCAGATCGGCACCCCGCGCACGATCTATTCTGAGCCGGCTAATCTTCATGTCGCGGCCCGCCTCGGCCAGCCGGCGATCAACCTCTTGCCGGCCGGACTGCTGCCTGACGGCGGCGCCCCGACCGGAACGACGACGATCGGCGCCCGAACCGAGCATCTCGCGATCGAGAAGGCGATGAACGGCCATGCCGACGGGGTCGTCGACTGGGTCGAGCATTTGGGCGACCAGAACCACCTGCATGTGACGGTGGGGCCGAAGAAGCTGGTGACGCTCACCGATCCGGACACGCCTTTAGCCAAAGGGGATAAGGTGACGATCCGCTACCTGGCGCCGCTCTATTTCGGCTCGGACGGGCAAAGATTGATGTAGCCGGCCACGCGCTTATCGCACACCGACTGACGACCGCAGATTACGGACGGGACGAAATTCATGAAGCACTTTTTCAACCGCAAGGACACGATCGTCACCGAGGCGCTGGACGGCTTCCTCGCCACGGCGGGATCGGGCGCGCTGGCCCGCCTCGACGGCTATCCCGAGATCAAGGTCGTGCTGCGCGCCGACTGGGACAAGTCGAAGGTGGCGATCGTTTCGGGCGGCGGCGCCGGGCATGAACCCTCGCATGCCGGCTTCGTCGGGGCCGGGATGCTGACGGCGGCCGTCTCCGGCGAGATCTTCGCTTCGCCCAGCGTCGAGGCGGTGCTGGCGGCGATCCGCGCGACGACGGGACCGGCCGGCTGCCTGCTGATTGTCAAGAACTACACCGGCGACCGGCTTAATTTCGGACTGGCCGCGGAAAAGGCGCGCGCCGAGGGCCTTGCGGTCGAGATGGTGATCGTCGCCGACGACATCGCGCTTCCGGACATCGCGCAGCCGCGCGGCGTTGCCGGCACGCTGTTCGTGCACAAGATCGCCGGTCACCTGTCGGAAGCCGGCCATGACTTGGCATCGGTTGCCGCAGCGGCACGGGCGGCGGCCAAGGATATCGTTTCGCTCGGCATCTCGCTTTCCTCCTGCTCGATCCCCGGACAGGCGCATGAGGAGCGCTTCGGCGCGGATGACGGCGAGCTCGGCCTCGGCATCCATGGCGAGCCGGGCGTCGAGCGCATCGCGCTACAGAGCGCCGGCGCATTCGTCGCTGTCATGGCCGAACGCCTCGCGGCGCGGCTCGATCCTGGCGGCCGCTATGCCTTGCTGATCAACAATCTCGGCTCGGTACCGCCGCTCGAAATGTCACTGATCGCGAATGCCGTGCTGTCTTCGTCGCTGGCAAAGGCGGTGGCGCTGACGATCGGGCCTGGGCACCTGATGACCGCGCTCAACATGAACGGCTTTTCGTTGTCGCTGATCAAGCTGGATGCGGAACGCGAGGCAGCACTGCTGGCGCCCGTCGGCCCGCATGCCTGGTTGCCGGCAAAACCGGTTCGTCAGCCGGTCGTTATCGCGATGGCCAAGCCCGCCACCGGCGCAGCCACGAAGCCCGCCAGCCGCGATGTCGCCGCCGAGCCGCTGATCAAAGCCGTCTGCCAGAAGCTGATCGCGCTCGAAGAGCCGCTCAACGCCCTCGACGCCAAGGCGGGCGACGGCGACACCGGCTCGACCGTGGCGATGGGCGCGCGCAGCATTCTCGAGCGCATCGAGATGCTGCCGCTCGCCGACAAGGCCGCGACATTTGCCGCAATCGGCGATGCGCTGGGTGCGTCGATGGGCGGCTCCAGCGGCGTGCTGTTGTCGATCTTCTTCACCGCCGCCGCACAGACTTTGCGTTTCGGCGCAACTTTACCCAAGGCCTTGCTCACCGGGCTCGACCGGATGATCTTCTATGGTGGCGCCAAGGTCGGCGATCGCACCATGGTCGATGCGCTGGAGCCGGCGCTGAAAGCCCTGGACGCAAGCGGGCTGGAAGCAGCGGCAGAGGCAGCGCGGCAAGGCGCCGAGGCAACCGCCGCGATGCAGAAGGCGAAGGCCGGGCGTTCCGCCTATATCGGCAGGCAGCTTGACACAGCGGATCCCGGCGCCTTCGCGGTCGCCGAGGTTTTCGCCGCCGTGGCGGCGCTGTTCGCCCCGGCATGAAGGACAGGAAATGGCGCCAGCCGATTTCTCCCGATTGATCGCGGCGGCCGCCGACACGATCGCAGCGCATGCCGAGGAGTTGACCGCGCTCGACCAGGCGATCGGCGATGGCGACCACGGGCTGAACATGAAGCGCGGCTTCGAGGCGGTGCGCGCCGAGGCCGACGCCTTCGCGGCGAAACCGCTGCCCGAGGCGCTGAAGGCGGTCGGCACCAAGCTGGTGATGACCGTGGGCGGCGCCTCGGGCCCCTTGTTCGGCACGTTGTTCATAGCGCTCGGCAAGGAGCTGCCCGCTGCCCCGGATCGCAACGGGCTGGCGGCGGCATTGGGGAAGGCGATCGAAGCGATGGCCGCGCGCGGCAAATCGCAGCCGGGACAAAAAACCATGCTCGACGTGCTGCAGCCGGTGTATGAGGCATTGGCGCAAGGCAAGACGGCTGGCGAGATCGCCGACGCAGCCGACAAGGCGGCCGAGGCCACGGTGCCGATGAAGGCCCTGCGCGGGCGAGCTTCCTTCCTGGGAGAGCGCTCGATCGGGCATATGGACGCCGGGGCGCGCTCGACCGCGCTGCTGGTGCGCGCAGTCGCGGAAGCGATAGAGGGCAATTGATGAGCAATGTCGGTATCGTCATCGTGTCGCATTCGCCTTTGGTTGCCGAGGGCACGGCCGATATGGTGCGCCAGATGGTGGGCGACGAAGTGCCGCTTGCATGGTGCGGCGGAAACGGCCATGGCGGGCTCGGCACCAGCGTCGAGGCGATCATGGGCGCGATCGACAAGGCCTGGTCGGACGCGGGCGTCGCCATACTGGTCGATCTCGGCGGGGCCGAGACCAACAGCGAGATGGCGGTCGAAATGATCGGCGAGCCGCGCTCGCAGAAGATCGTGGTCTGCAACGCGCCGATCGTCGAAGGCGCGGTGATGGCGGCAACCGAATCTTCCGGCGGCGCCTCGCTCAAGGAAGTGGTGGCGACGGCGCATGAATTGTCGCCGCCGTGAACGAACGGGAACCGATTGAATGTCCGCATCCGCCGAAGCAACGGTCCTGATCACCCACGCGGTGGGACTGCACGCGCGCCCTTCGGTGAAGTTCACCAAGCTTGCCAAATCGTTCGCGGCCGAGGTGGAAGTGGCGGTGGCGGCCAACGGTCCCTGGTTCGACGCCAAGAGCATCGTCAAGGTGATGGCGGCCAAGGCGCCGAAAGGAACCATGCTGCATATCCGCGCCAAGGGCGACGGCGCGGCCCAGGCGGTGAAAGCGCTGGTCGGTCTGGTGCAGCGGGACTTCGACGAGGACGCGGATCATGCCCGATCCGCTTGAGACCGCCCTGCATGACGGCAGGCCCGCTAGGAACGCGAGCCATGCGGGTTGAGGGTATCCCTGCCTCTCCCGGTTACGCCGAAGGCCCGCTGTTCGACCTCGACCAGCCTCCGGCCAGCTACAAGGCCAAGGCGAGCGCCGAGGAAGAACAAGCCGCATTGGTGAGCGCAATCGGCAAGGCCGTCGGCCGGCTGGCGGCGTTGATCGAAACCGCCAATGGCGACGCCGCCGGCATCCTCGAATTCCACATCGCCATGTTGGAGGACGACGCATTGAGCGGTCCGACCTTGGCGGCGATCGGCTCCGGGCAGCCCGCGGACGCCGCCTGGCGCGCAGTGCTGGACAGCGAGATCGCCGGCTACGAAGCGTCGGATCAGGACTATTTCCGCGCCCGCGCCGCGGATTTGCGTGACATCCGCGACCAGGTGCTGCGCGCGCTGAGCGAGGACAGCGAGGCCGCGGCGCCCCCGGGCGCGATCCTCTACGGCGAGGACATCGCGCCGACGCGCTTCCTCGAAACCGATTGGAGCGAGGGCGGCGGCATCGCGCTCAAGCGCGGCAGCACCGCCAGTCATGTCGCGATGCTGGCGCGCTCGCGCGGCGTGCCCATGGTCGTCGGTCTTGGCGACGAGGCTGAAACGCTCACCGGTGTCGCGCTGCTCGATGCCGAACGCGGCGCGATCATTTTCTCGCCGTCGCCGGCCGAGATCAAAGCCTTCCGGCAGTCCGCCTCCACCTTCGCCGACCGGCTAGGCGCGGCGAAGACATTCCTGACGGAGCCGGCGGTGACCAAGGCCGGCACCTCCGTGCGCGTCCAGGTCAACATCGCCTACCCTTCCGATGTCGACGGCATCGAAATCGAAAGCTGCGACGGCGTCGGCCTGATGCGCACGGAGTTCCTGTTCGGCAAGACGTTGCCGGATGAGGAGACGCAATATCGTGCGTATCGCAAGGTGCTGGAATGGGCAGGCGACAAGCCGGTGACCATCCGCACCGTCGATGCCGGCGGCGACAAGCCGGTGCCGGGTTTCACCGTCGAGGAAACCAACCCGTTTCTCGGCCTGCGCGGCATAAGGCTTTCGCTCAAGCGGCGCGACATTTTTCGCGTGCAGATACGGGCATTGCTGCGCGCCGCCATCCACGGCAATCTGAAGGTGATGTTTCCGATGATCGCCACGCCCGAGGAGTACAGCCACGCCGCCGCGCTGTTCGCGGAAGAACAAGCTGCGCTTGCCGCGCAGGGCGTCGCGCACCGGCTTCCGCCACTCGGCATCATGGTCGAGGTGCCGTCCGTCGCGCTGACGCCGGAGGATTTCGCCGATGTCGCCTTCTTCTCGATCGGCTCCAACGACCTGACGCAATATGTGATGGCGGCGGCGCGGGACAATGCGGCGGTCGCGCATCTCAACGCCGTCCCCAACCCGGCGGTGCTGCGGCTGATCGCTGCGATCACGGCCTTCGGACGGGAGAGAGATATTCCGGTCAGCCTATGCGGCGATGCCGGCGGCGATCCGGCAGCCATCCCGGCCCTGCTCGCGGCGGGCCTGCGCGACCTGTCGGTCGCGCCGGCGCAACTCGCCATGGCCAAGGCGGCCATCGCGGACGTTCTAGTGTAGACGCGGCATGGCCAGGACCGAGAAGATATTGGAAACAGGCTCGGAGGAGGCGATCCGCGCCTACAAGACGATCCTGTCGCAGGTGATCGACCAGCGTCCGTCGGGCATGCGCCAGCGTCTTGCCGACGCGCTCGGCAAGCACCGCAGCTTCGTCACCCAGATTTCCAGTCCGGCGTATTCGATCCCGATCCCGTCAAAGCATCTGCCGTCGATCTTTTCGGTCTGCCATTTCAGCCAGGCCGAGCGCGACCAGTTCATGGCCGCCTATCACCAGGCGCATCCCGGCAAGGCGCCCGCGGCCTCCGGGCCGCGCAAGACACGCCATGTCTCACTCATCGTGCCGGATTTCGGCGACGACAGGCAGAACGCCGCGCTCGACCGGGCGATCAACGAATTCATCCAGAAGATAACCAGCATCGCCGGCAAGGGCAGCGGCTAAAGCAAAGCAATTCCCGGAAAGTCTGGAGCGGTTTTCCGTTCGGGATTGCGTAAACTAAAGACAGTCGGGAGGACTGCCATGAAAAAATTTATCAATTCGGTGGACACGGTCCTGGCCGAAAGCCTCGATGGCTTTGCGACGGCTCATGCCGACATCCTCGTGCTTGGCGACGACCGCAAATTCATCCGACGCAGGGCGTTGAAGCCAGGCAAGGTCGCGCTGATCTCGGGTGGCGGATCCGGCCACGAGCCGCTGCATGGCGGTTTTGTCGGCCACGGCATGCTGGACGCCGCCTGCCCCGGCCAGGTCTTCACTTCGCCCACGCCCGACCAGATGCTCGCGGCCGTCCGGGACGTCGATACCGGCGCCGGCTGCCTGTTCATCGTCAAGAACTACGAAGGCGATGTGATGAATTTCGACATGGCGGCCGAGATGGCGGACGGCGTGCTGCAGGTGGTGACCAATGACGACGTCGCGGTCGAGAACTCGTCCTACACGACCGGACGGCGCGGCGTCGCCGGCACGCTGGTGGTGGAAAAGATCGTCGGCGCCGCCGCCGAGCAAGGCATGCCGCTGCCCGACCTCAAGGCGCTGGGCGACCGCGTCAACGCCGCGACGCGCTCGATGGGCGTGGCGCTGACCAGCGGCACGGTGCCCGCCGCCGGCAAGCCAACCTTCGCGATAGGCGACGCCGAGATGGAATTCGGCGTCGGCATCCATGGCGAGCCCGGCCGGAGGCGCGACAAGCTGAAGAGCGCCGACGCCATCGCCGAGGAGGTTTGCGCCGCGATTGCCGGCGACTTCGGCGATCGCGCCAAAGGGCCGGCACTGCTGTTCGTCAACGGCTTCGGCGGCACGCCGTCGATGGAGCTCTATCTGATGTACAACAGCGCCCGCAGAATGTTCGAGAGGCAGGGCGTAACGGTGGTCCGCTCGCTCGTCGGGTCCTATGTGACGTCGCTCGACATGGCGGGGTGCTCGATCACGCTGACCATGCTGGACGACGAAACGTCAGCACTTTGGGACGCGCCGGTACACACGGCGGCGCTGCGCTGGGGGATGTAGCCGGCTTCAGCCAAAACCGAAGCCCGACGCCTCAAAGCGTCTTTGACGCCACGGCCACCACGCTGGAGAGTTTTCCAGCCTTGCGCAGCAACGGCGCCTCATATTTCTTTTTCGTCATTTCCAACACCCTCCGGATCAATCCACAGAATGGACGATCCGCGCGGAAAGTCAAACTCACAAGCCGGCTTTGCCGCCGCGCATTGGTTTCCAGTGTGCTTTTCTGTAAGCATGGGCTTGTTGCTATCGTTCGAACGCCGTCCGGGTTGATGCTGCCTTCTCTTGCGCCTGCCGATGAAAAACTGCTGCTGACCTTCGCCGACCCAGAGGCATCGGCCGCCATTGGCGATGGCCTTGCGGCAGCAACCCTGCTGGCGCTGCTCGCCAATGCGGAGTTCCACGGCGTGCTGCCGATCATGCTGCGCAAACTTAAGGAGATCGGTGACGCCCGACTGCCCCAGGACGCAATCCTGCAGCGGAGACTGTCGGAGTTGCGCGACGAGGCGACGATGGCGACCGGCCAATCGATGCTGCTGCAGTACCATGGCGACCGCATCATGAAAGCGCTGGCGGCAAAGGGCGTGCCGGCCCGGATCGTCAAGGGGCCGGTGTTCGCGCGCAAGCTCTATAGTCAGGTTGCAGACCGTCCCTTCACCGACATTGACATTCTCGTCGACCCCGCCAGCATCGAGGCGGCCAACAAGACCATCGGCGAATGCGGCTTCGAGCTCGGCAGCGACGAGGCCAAATCGTACGAGCTGCAGGAATTCAAATGGCTGGAGAAAGAGAACTCCAGCCTGCTGATCGAATTGCATGGCAATCTGGTGCACGATACCGGCATGCGCAGACGCCTGTCGTTTGGCTTCCGCGAGTTGCAAGCGATCGACGGCGGCGAAACCGACACGCCGGCTGCGCTGCTCACCATCGCCATCGTGCATGCCGCCGGCGGCCACAAGTTCCACCGCCTGCAGCTCTGCGTCGACGTGCTGCAGGCGGTGCGGGCGCTGAAATCGCCTCAAGAGGAAGCGCGGCTGCTCGATGCCGCCCGCATGACCGGCATCGAGCTCGAGTTGGCCACGGTTCTCAACGTCACCGGACGCCTGTTCGGCGCAACGCGCGCGATCGAGCTTGCCGACCGTATCAAGCCGGACCTCTCGATACGGTTGGCGAAATGGCTGATCACCGGCAACACGCTGCTTCGGGTCAATTCCCGCGAGAAACTGCGCTCGCGCCTCAGTCGCGATGCCTTCCGCTGGGTGCAGCGGCTGGCGCGGCCGCGACCGTATACAGTCTGAGCTCGGCATGGAGAACCCGCTCTCGGCCGTATTCATCACCGAGATTTCGTCCGTCACTGCGCCCATGCTTGCGCGCTGGGCAGATAACGGCCATCGCGTTGCTGCCGTGGTCGTGCCGGGCCCACTTGCCGGCAAGCGCTTCAGCTTCAGTGCCCTGCGCCGCCGCCTGCGGCGACGGTTTGCGTTGAGGTCTCATCTCGGCCACGCCATGCCCCCATTGATCGAATTCAGCCCGCCCCATGACTGGGATGCGCTTGGGCCGCGGCTCAGCGCGGCCCGCGCCGATCTTTTGATCTGTTTCGGATACAGCAAACTGATCCCGCAAACCGTACTGGAGCTGTTTCCGAAGGGCGGCCTCAACCTGCATCCCGCGCTTCTGCCGCACTATCGCGGCCCGCATCCAATGCACCGGCTAATTATCGACCAGATGCACGAAGCCCACGGCGGCGTGACCTTGCACAAGATGACATCCGGCTTCGATGCGGGCGATATCCTGGCGCAGGTTAGCTTTGCAGCAGAGGATTGGCGTTCGGCCGCAACGGTGAACCAGGCCCTGGCCAACGCAATGGCTGTGCTCGCGACGGATGTTGCGCCTGAGTTTTGCAGGGGCAGGCTTGCCGGAATGCCCCAGCCGGATGGGGCCTATGTCTGGGCGCGCATCGAGCGCGGCCCGTTTATCGTCGGCAAACAATTTTCAAGCGAGCATGTCGCGCGGCTATGCCGGATCGTCGGGTCGAGTGTTCCGGTCAGTGTCCTGATCAATGGCAGACCGGTCCGGCTCGCTCAGCCGATCCGCCGCCTGGGACCACCCAGCGGCGAAGCCGCGAAATGCCGACGGGGACTTGTGGAATTCGACTGCGCCGACGCGCGCGTCGTGCATCTGGTCTACAACAAACTGTCCCGGCTGTTCTTGCGTTGGCAGTCAAAACCCCGCCACCGCGGTCGAGAGCAGCCATCCTTCGACATCCGGCGTTTCGGCGCGAAGGAATGAGCACGCGTCAACTTGGCAGCGCAGCGCGGATCAGCGCTGCCGCCTCGGCCGGACTTGCCCCGACTTCCAGCGTGAAGGTCGGCACCGCCTTCACCAGCATCGCGATCGTCGCCATGCGCCTTTTCTGCAGCGACAGCAGGCCGGTCATGCCGGTCCTTACATTGTCGGTTGCCAAAGCCACCATGGCGTCTGTCCTGGCCATCGGCAGCAGCCGGGTCTCGGCGTCTGCCGAGCGTGCAAGGTGCAGGAGCGCTGTGACGGGCCTGGCGCGCACATCCTCGACACGGATGATGTCGCCGAGGCGGTCCAGCGAAACGGATTGCTCGCCCTCGGCGTCCCACTTCTCGCCCAGGCAGGGTGCGACGAAGGGCAGCATCGCCGCCGTGTTACGGTGGACCTTCACCTTGCGCGGCATGCCCCAGGCCGTGATGCCCTGCGGGCTTGCGTTGAGGATCATCACGTCGTCCGAGCAGAGGCCGAAGCCCCGCGAGGCAAGCGCGAGCGATGTGGTGGACTTGCCCGTGCCGCTTGGCGCGTGGATGAGGACCAGGCCGTCCTTTCCAGGCAAGGTGAGACCCGCAGTGTGCAGCATATGCTGGCCGTCCGCATCGAGTGCTGCATCCAGCACCATCATCAGCAAAGTCCACTTGATCTTGCTGTCGGGATGAAGACGGATTTTGGCCCGGCCCTCGCCGTCGTGGATCGATAGCGTCTGCTGGCCCGGAAAGACGAGATGGAAGACGCTTCCGGCGTCGATCATGCGGCAATGGCCGTCCAGCGGCACGTCGCCGTCGAAAGCCAGCTTTCCTTCGGGGTTCTCGTGCAACTCAAGCGTTTCGACGATGTCGACGCGAAAACCGGGCTGGACAGGCTCGTTCACACGCAGGGCGCCGAGCATCAGGTCGAAGCTCGGCCACAGGTCGGCACGCGCGGCGGTGATGCCTATGACCTGGCCGTTGAGATCATAGCGGAAGGTCTGCTCGCTCAAGCGGCTGGCGCCTTCATGCTGGCCGGGTGGCGGTAGATCTCCACCATGCCGGGCTGGCTGTCGCTCACCACCGGCTTGCCGTCGAGGCAGACCCAGCAATGCGCCGACAGGCGAGGCTCGTCCATCGACCTGGCGTCGACGCCGAAATGCAGCTCTGGATTAAGACCAGCCATGCGCAGAAAGCGGAAGCCGAGCAGACCTTCGCGAAGGCATCTGCGGTCGCGCATCAGCCAGGGGCGTCGCACCGTCCGCTTGACGCGATGGACGATGTAGGTCCAGGGCAAGTCGCGATAGGGTGCGGGTGACTGCAGCGGCGCCAGTTTCAACACGCTTTCGAAATCGCGCCGGCCGACCAGCACCGGCATCAGCCGGGCGCTGAGCCACAAATGGACGCGGAACAAGGCGCGCAGGACCGGTCCGTCGGCCATCACGCGTCCGGGTCAGCGAGGATGCCTTCAGCCACCAGCTCGGCGGCCAATTCGGCCATATCCTGATCGAGCGTTGCCTTGTCGACCTCGAATTCCTCCGACAGCAGATCGACGATCTGGTCGAGCTTGCGCGCGCCGTTCACCTTGTCGAGAAAAGCCTCGGTCGTGTCGTTGCAGGTGTAAAGCTGACCGCTGCGCGCCAAAAGCACGACCGCGCCATCGCCGACATGCTGCACGGACGCATCGTCCGCCATGCGCAGCACCGTTTCAGAGCCGATTTCAGCCATGCGCCCTCCAGTCCAGCAAGAATGCCGCAGAGCAAGTAGCGCGACAAGGCAGTGCTGTCCATTGCCGCATGGTGCCGTCAGGAGTTGGCAGCCTGTGCGGATGCATCGGACAGCTTGTGGCAATCCGGCAACAATCCTGACCAATCGCGACAAAAAGGTGTTCTTTCGATGACCAAAAAGCGATGGCTATGGTATTCGACGTTGGCATTCTTCGGATTTGGGGGCATCTATGAAAAGGCTCATCCTTTCTTCAACTTTCCTGGTGGGGTTTGCTCACACTTCGTTTGCTGCCGACGTCTTCGCGCCGCAAGATACTGCCGTCTATAATTGGTCGGGTATTTATGTCGGCGCTGATGCCGGTTATGGCTGGGGCAATTCCACCCAAGATTTCGACGGCATCGACTACAACGTACCGCTCGATCCGAAGGGCTGGCTCGGCGGTTTATATGCCGGCTACAACTATCAGCTTTCGAACGGCGTCGTTCTGGGCGTCGAAGGCGACTTCAATTTTTCGAATATCGACTCGAAGGGCGTTCGCGGTATCAGTGCTGGTGTGAACGATCCAACCTTCAGTTATGGATCCGACCTCAAGTGGACTGGCTCGCTACGCGGGCGGCTTGGCTATGCAGCAGGCCAATTCCTGCCTTTTGTGACAGGCGGGCTGGCCGTCGGCCGCTACGAGAACTTCCAAACAGCCGCAGGAGTTCCCTACTCTCATACCAATACCTTCACCGGCTGGACCTTAGGCGCCGGTGTGGACTATGCGATGACCGAGCATATAGTGTTGCGGGTCGAGTATCGTTACACAGACTTCGGCGATAAGCACATCGTCGACCCAGTCTGGACGGACTGGAATGTTGATCTATCCACCAACGACGTTCGGATCGGCATCGCCTACAAGTTCTGAGGGTCCACAACATGTGACGCCACTTATTGCTGCGTATTTCGCAATCAAAAAAGGGAAGCCTGCTGGGCTCAGCCAAGCTGGCTTTGTCTTTTGACGGAATCGACGGAGTGCGACTCCAGCGTCTCTATGGCCGCAAAACGACAGTCATCGAATGGTTGTCTAGCTGACCAAAAGCGGGGATTGCATTTCTTTCCTTAAATAAGCTGTGAAGTCGCCGGGTTTTTTGGAGATAGTGCCATGCGTTACAATTGGGATCGGGCTCCGACGACTTTCGAGCGTCATCGCAAGGCATTGGCGGCCGCCATTCTGATCGCCGGCGGCGTCGGGCTGATGCTGGCGGCACTGCCGCTCTAAGCCGGCTTTCAATCCGCGACCGGCAGAACGGCGCCCCAAGCGAAACGCCGCTGGGGAACTTTGACAAGCAACGTCGATCAAAATGCAGGGAGACATGGCCGCGAGAAGCGGCTTAGGCTATGGCCAGACGACGGAATGTTCCTGGGGAGGAAAGTCGATGGCCTCACGCTACCGCGAAGTCTATGAGAGCTGGAAACGCGACCCCGTGGGGTTCTGGGCCGAGGCGGCCAAGGCGATCGACTGGTATAGGCCGGCCGAAAGTGTCTTCGATCCAAAAGCCGGCGTTTATGGTCGCTGGTTCGTCGGCGCCAGCTGCAACACCTGCTTCAACGCCATCGACCGCCATGTGGCGGGCGGCCGCGCCGAACAGCTGGCGCTGATCCACGACAGCGCGATCACCGGCACGGTGCGGAAATTCACCTATGCGGAGCTAAAGCGCGAGGTGGTCGCGTTGGCGTCGGTGCTGAGGCATCGCGGCATCGGCAAGGGCGACCGCGTCATCATCTACATGCCGATGGTGGCGGAAGCCGCTATCGCCATGCTTGCCTGCGCGAGGCTGGGCGCCGTGCACTCGGTGGTGTTCGGCGGCTTCGCCTCGCACGAGCTCGCCACCCGCATTGACGACGCCAAGCCGAAGCTGATCATCACCGCCTCCTGCGGCCTGGAGCCAGGCCGCGTCGTCGCCTACAAGCCGCTGCTCGACAAGGCGATCGAGATGTCGAAGCACAAGCCGGACGCCTGCCTCATCCTGCAGCGCGAGCAGCTGCGCTGCGAGATGCACGACAATTACGACTTCGACTATGCCGATGCGGTTGCGCGCGAACGCGCCGCCGGCGCCAATGTCGACTGCGTGCCGGTTTTAGCCACCGACCCGCTCTATATCATCTACACCTCCGGGACGACCGGGCAGCCGAAAGGCATCGTGCGCGACAATGGCGGCCACATGGTCGCGTTGAAATGGACCATGGACAACGAGTTCGGCGTCAAGCCCGGCGAAGTCTTCTGGGCGGCCTCCGACGTCGGCTGGGTGGTCGGCCATTCCTACATCGTCTACGGGCCGCTTCTGCATGGCTGCACCAGCGTGCTGTTCGAAGGCAAGCCGATCGGCACGCCGGATGCCGGCACCTACTGGCGGGTGATCTCTGAGCATGGCGTTGTGGCGCTGTTCACCGCGCCGACCGCATTCCGCGCCATCAAGGGGCAGGATCCCAGGGGCGAGTTCGTGCCGAAATACGACCTATCGAAGTTCCGAACTTTGTTCCTGGCCGGCGAGCGCGCCGACCCCGAAACGATAAAATGGGCGGAGCAGAAGCTCGACCGTCCCGTCATCGACCATTGGTGGCAGACCGAGACCGGCTCGCCGATGACGATCAATCCGGCGGGGCTCGGGCTTTTGCCGGTGAAATACGGCTCGCCCGGCGTGCCGATGCCGGGCTACGACATTCGCATCCTCGACGATGCCGGCCACGAGGTGGCGCGCGGCACGCTCGGCAATGTCGTGGTCAAGCTGCCGCTGCCCGCCGGCTGCCTGCCGACGCTGTGGAACGCCGACGCCCGTTTCCGCCAGGCTTACCTCGAGGAGTTCCCCGGCTACTACAAGACGGCCGACGCCGGCATGATGGACGAGGACGGCTACCTCTATGTGATGGCCCGCACCGATGACATCATCAACGTCGCCGGCCACCGGCTCTCGACCGGCGCCATGGAAGAGGTGCTGGCGGCTCATCCCGATGTCGCCGAATGCGCGGTCATCGGCATTGCCGATGCCATGAAGGGCCAGGTGCCGCTCGGCTTCGTCGTGCTCAATGCCGGCGTGTCGCGCGATAGCGGCACGATCGAAAGTGAGGTTGTCGGGCTGGTGCGCGAGAGGATCGGCCCGGTTGCGGCCTTCAAGACCGTGGTGACGATCAAGCGGCTGCCCAAGACCCGCTCCGGCAAGATCCTGCGCGGCACGATGCAGAAGATCGCCGACAAGGAGGAATGGACCATGCCGGCGACGATCGACGATCCGGCGATCCTGGACGAGATCACGGCGGCGCTGAAGGGACGCGGCATCGGGGTGTAGTCGCCGGCAGACGACCGCGTTAAGGATCAATTTACCAATTTGTACCGCACTGCAATCGCTTATTGTGCAGCGCAGCAATAATCTTTAAAATTTGCGTGGGGGGCCATACCGGAGGCACGGCATGGCCCAGCACAAGACGACATTCGGCGGTGTCGACATACTGCGATTGCCGGCCGCCTTCATGGTGATGTTCTATCACTGTCTGGCGGCTGTCGCGCTGATGGCATTGTCGCTGCGCCTCGACCTTTCCTGGCCCGGCTGGCGGCCGATCGGGCCGATGATCTATCCGCTCTATCTCATCCATGATGTCGTCGGCGTGGCGATGCTCGGCGCCCTGATGCGTGCCGACGTGCCGTATCTTGCAGCGATCGCCGCCGTCGGCGCGGCCATGATCGCGGTAAGCTGGCTGATCGCGACCGAGGCCGAGCCGCGCATCCGGCTGCTCTTGGACCACTCGCTGTTCCGCTATCGGTTGAAGGCCGCCTGACGACGCGACTGCCGATCGCGCGCCGGTGTGGAATTGTTTGCATTCGGCATGATATCGAGGCGCAGATCAGTGCAAGTAGCCGAGCCTCAATCCGTGAATCTTTTCCAACGATCGAGACGCCCTCGACCCGCGCCACGCGAGCGCCTCGTCATGGACATGCGCGACATGGTCGTCTACGCAATCGGCGACGTGCATGGCTGCCACGACGAACTGCGCGCGCTGGAGCAAAAGATCCAGATCGATTCGCAGCGCTTCAGCGGTCGCAAGATCATCATCATGCTGGGCGACTATATCGACCGCGGGCCGCATTCGCGGCGCGTGATCGACCATCTGATGGCGCCGCCGCCGAAGGGCTTCCAGCGCATCTGCCTCGTGGGAAATCATGAAGTCGCGCTGCTCCTCTATCTGGATGGTCATCTCTCGCGCGAAACCTGGCTCGGCTATGGCGGCCGCGAAACCCTGTTCTCCTACGGCGTTGACCCTGACCGGCTGATGAGCCTCTACGGTTCGAGCGAGCAGGCGGATGCGCGCATACGCGAGGCCATTCCAGCCAGCCATGTCGACTTCCTGCGCACGCTGCCGGCGATGGTCTGCTCCGAGCATTTCGTCTTCGTGCATGCCGGCATCCGTCCCGGCGTCGCGCTCGAGGCGCAGGATGAGGGCGATCTGCTCAACATCCGCGAGGAGTTCTTCCAGGCGGCACACCGTCTCGACCGCTGGGTGGTGCACGGACACACGATCGTGGATGTTCCGTCACTCGACGGACGCCGGCTCGACATCGACACCGGCGCCTTTCAAACGGGACGACTGACGGCGCTCAGGATCGTCGGCAAATACGGCCGGCTGCTGTCTTCGCGGGATTAGGACGGTTCACGCTCCTAGGCTGAACCGCCCCCGATCTCTGTCTTTCCGAACGGAAACACGCCTCAGGCGGCCTGCTTGGGGCGCTGCTCCGATTTTTCCAGATAGTAGCTCGAATAGCGGTCGAAGAACCTTTCCGAGCCGCCGAGCGAGCCGTATTTCGCCAGCTTCTTCAGATCGACCTTGTTGAGCACCGCGCCGATCACCTTATTGGCGATATAGGGCTCGGATTCCAGCATCGAGCGCACCATGTTGCGGGGCGTGCGGCCCCATTCGGTGACCAGCACAAAGCCGTCAACCAGCGGCGCGAAGGCCTTGGCGTCGACGACGGGCCCGAGCGGCGGCAGGTCGACGATGATGTATTCGAACGTCTCCTTGGCGTTTTCGATGAAGCGCCGCATGCCGGCCGAGCCCAGAAGCTCGCTGGTGTGCGAAAACTGGCCGCGCAGCACGGCGGGAATGATCGCCAGCTTGGTCTGGCGATCGACCTTGCCGACGGACTGCCAGCTCTGGCCGTTGACCACCGCTTCCATCAGGCCCTGCTCGGCCTCCATGCCGAGGCTGCGGCTCAGGCCTGGATTGCGCAGGTCGCCGTCGATGAGCAAGGTCTTGGCACCGTTGGCCGCGAGCAGGCCGGCGAGGTTCGCGGCCACCGTCGACTTGCCTTCTCCAGGCAGCACCGAAATGACGCCGATGACCCGGCTGCTGCGGTCTTCCATCACCACGTCGAAGGCGATCTTGGCGTTACGCAGCGTCTCGGCGAACATCGAGGCCGGGGCGTCGATGCTGACGCGCATGCGCGCCCGTCTCTCAGCCGCGGAGAGGCTGGCCACCTTGCCGTCGGCAGGCAGGTCGTCGGCTTTGGTATCCTTGGCTTTGCCGCCGCCGATCGTCGGCAGATAACCGAGGAATTTCAGGCCGACGCGGTCGCGAACGTCCTCGCCCGTCCTGAAGAAACGCTCGTTGAACTCGTTGAGGCCGCCGAAGCCGGCGCCAAGCATCAGGCCGAGCACCAGCGAGAGCGCCAGCACGCGCAAGGTGCGCGGGCTGGAGGCCGCGAGCGGCATCGTCGCGTCGGAAATGATGCGGACCTTGCCGACCGGGAAGGATTGCTGCTGCGAAGCTTCCTCATAGCGGCTGAGGAAGGTCTGATAGAGCGTGGTGAGCGCCTGTGCCTGCTGGTCGAGCTCCTTGAGCTTGACCTGCGACTGGTTGTCGATCGAGCTCTTGCCGGCGGCGGTGGAAATCTTGTCGCGCAAAGCCGTTTCGCGCGCCTGCGCCACCTCGAAATCGTTGCGGTAGCTTTCGGTGAGCTGTTTCAACTGGCCGAAGATCTGCGCCGAGACATCGGCCTTTTCCTTGGCCAGCGCGACCGCTTGCGGGTGATCCTTGCCGAAATTCGTCTCGACGTCCTGCAGGCGCTTGGCAATGGCCAGATAGCGGGTCTTGAGCGCGATGATGACCGAGCTGCTCGGCTGGTCGGCTCCGATGGCCGAATCGTTGAAGGCGCTTTCGGAGCCGCTTTCGACGATCGCCTTGTATTGCTGATAGCGGGCGCTGGCTCTGGCGGTATCGGCCTGGGCGACGATGAGCTGTGCGTTGAGATCGGCGAGTTGCTTGTCGCTCAGGAGCTGGCCGTCGCTGTTGGCAGACAATCCATGTTCGGCCCTGAACTTCTCGACGGCCAAGGCTGCCCGCTGAGAGCTCTCACGCAACTCCGTGAGCCGGCCCTGCAGCCACAAGGCCGCGCGCTCGGTGGCGTCGAAGCTGGCGTTGAGCTGGTCGGCCAGATAGGCGTCGGCATAGGCCTTGGTGATGGCCGTGGCGAGTGCCGGATCTGTCGACTGATAACCGATGCTGATGACGTTGGCACGGCCGACGCGATCCGCCATCAACCCGGTCTGCAGCATGAGAACCGCGTAATCGTGGGTCGCGGTCTTGATCATGGCTTCGCGCGTCGCGGCGTCGACATTCTCGATACCGGGAAGCTCGTTTGCCGAGCTGCCGCGGAAATAGCCGACAACACTGCGCAGGAACCCCACACCCTTGGCCAAAGCCGACTGCGGCGGGCTCATGAAGTCCGGGTTTTGATCGAGCTTCAGCTTGTCGACCACCACAGACGCCAGCCGTGCGGAGTTGAGAACCTCTATCTGGCTGAGAATCGTCGCGTCCGTTTGTACCGTGGCGCTCGCAGCCGAGATGTCGTCGACGACCTTGTTCAGCCCTTCATCAATCAAAACGCTGGCGACCGCCGTATACTGCTTGGGCGTAGTCTGCAGATAGATGACGCCCAGGCACAGACCGATAATGGCGCAGACCGCCACCACCTTGGCCTGTCGGGCGGCCATGCCAAGCAGACGCTCGATATCGATGAAGTCTTCACCCTTTTCCGGATCGGTGCTGGGCAACGGCATCCTCTTGTCGAGGGGGAAGGTGGCATAGTTCATCTTCGGTCCAATTCCAGGTTGCAGGCGCTATCGGCCTTGGTAGATCGGCGTCGTGACCAGAAAAGACCGCGCAACGTTGCTGCCAGGATGCGCCGGGCCGGAAGGCCCGGGCGCTGGTGTGGCTGTCGCGCCATCGCGAAACCGCATATGCACCCGAAAGATGGGCATTATGCGGCCACTTCCCGGCGCTCATGCGACCGGACAAATTGCTGCAGCATCTCGAAGACAGGGCCCTTCATGTCGTCGCGCGCCAGGGCGAAGGCGATGGTGGCCTCGATGAAGCCCTCCTTGGAGCCGCAGTCGAACATGCGGCCGTCGAAAGGCCGGGCGTAGAAAGACTGGCTTTGGGCCAGCCGCACCATGGCGTCGGTGAGCTGGATTTCATTGCCGGCGCCGCGCTGCTGATTGCCGAGCAGAGCAAAGATCTCCGGCTGCAGAACGTAGCGGCCGTTGATGTAGAAATTCGACGGCGCATTGGCCGGCGCGGGTTTTTCGACCATCGCCGTCACTTCGAAGCCGGATGCCACGTCGGCGCCGCGGCCGACAATGCCGTATTTGCTGGTTTCGGCCGGGTCGCAGCGCTCGACGGCGATCACATTGCCGCCGGTCCGCTGATAGAGATCGACCGTCTCGGCGAGGCAGCCGCGCGCGCCGAAGGACACCATGTCGGGAAGCAGCAGCGCGAAAGGCTCATTGCCGATCACCTCGCGCGCGCACCATACGGCGTGGCCGAGGCCCTGCGGCGACTGCTGACGGATGAAGGAGGTGGCGCCGGCCTCCGGCAGCAGGCTTTCCAGCGCTTCGAGCTGCGCTTTCTTGCCGGTCTGCTCCAGCGTGCCGATCAGTTCAGGATGCAGGTCGAAATAATCCTCGATGACCGCCTTGTTGCGGCCGGTGACGAAGACGATGTGCTCGATGCCGGCTTCGAACGCCTCGTCAACGGCATATTGCACGACAGGCTTGTCGACGACGGGCAGCATCTCCTTCGGCATCGACTTGGTCGCCGGCAGGAACCGCGTTCCGAGCCCCGCCACCGGGATGACTGCCTTCCTGACTTTCTGCATCTGCTCTTCCTTCTGAGAGAAAAGATTTCTACCTGTCGCCGGCTATCAAATCGCCCGCATGCTTCATCTCCCCACCCCCACGGCGAATTTGCGCCCCAAGCCTTCTGAGCCGAACCGCGATCGGCATCGACATATGCCCGATGGCGGCCGGATCCCTGAGCGCCGCGCCGATCGCCTTGAGCGGGGCGCGTGCCTTGATGTGCTGAACCAGGGACAGGAACGACGCCGCCTTGCGGAGGCTGCGGCCACGCCTGGCGAAAGCCGCCTTTGCGTCGCTGTCCATGGGATATGCCGCCGCGAACACGGCATCGGCGCGCGTCATCGCCTCAACGTGATGCAGTTCGAGCACGCGCGAGATCGAGCCGGTGCGGATGTGGTAGGCATAACCGACGGTCGGCTCGACCACGCAACGGCCGCCGCTGGCCAGCGCGCTTGCGAGCAGAATGTAGTCCTCGCCGATGCGCAGCTTCTCGTCGTAGCGCAGCTTGTTGTCGTCGAGGAACCGGCGCTGGAAGATCGGCTTGAGATAGCCGAAATTGAAGCGCGATTCGAAGACCAGATTGCCGGCGATGTAGTCGGCCAGCGAGATTTCGCGCAAGCTTTCGAGATAGCCAGCCGGGAACATGGTGTCATCGGGCGTGCCGTCCTCGCGCACGATCTGCACATTGTCGACCGCAATCTGGGCGCCCGCCGCTTCGGCGCGGGAGATCATCATGGCAAGGCGACCGGGAAGGACCGCATCGTCGGAATCGAGCACCGCCACCCAGCGGCCGCGCGCCAGGTCGAGGCCGGCATTGCGGGCGCCGCCCGGACCGCGATTGGCGGGCAGCGCCACCACCTTGACGACATCTTGCGGATAAGCACGCGCCACATCCAGCGTGCCGTCGCTCGACTGGTCGTCGACGACGATGACCTCGACGGTCACGCCGAGTTGCGCGATCGCGCCGGCGATGGCGCGGTCGAGAGTCGCCTCGGCGTTGTAGGCGGCGATGACGAAGCTGACGTCAGGCTGCACGCTTGTTCCCTTGTTCTGGCGACGTGAGGCCGTATTGGCGGATTTCACGGACGCCGACCAAACCGCTGACGACACCAACGTGCATAATGCCGCGCAGCACGCTGCGGTTCCGCTGCACCGGGCTGATGGCGGTCAAAATAGCCATACCGAAGCAGTAGGCAGCCTTGGCCGAAGCGAGCCCGATCTGACCGGCGCGACGCAACCTGCCGGCGCCGTGTCCTATCAGGTGGCCATGCGTCTGGCCGAAGCGGAAGCGGCGGCGGCGCAGCCAGTCGAACGCGGCCCTGGCACGCGGCACGACCTCGTCGACGAAGGCTTGCGGAGCAAAGGCGATGCGGCCGCCGGCCTTGACCATGGCATCGAAGAACTCGGTGTCCTCGCCGCCGGTCTGGCCGCGCGCCAGGCTGAAGCGCCGGCCGCGAAGGCTCGCGTCGGCCATTTTGAGCAACACGTTGCAGGTGTAGCCGGTGCGGATCTCGCCGCGCACCCAGACCGGCAAGGTGGAATGGAAGTCGCCCTTCTGCATCCAGTTCGGCGCGTCGGGGCGGTAATGCGCCCGCACCGGACCGAGCACCGCCGCAGCGCCCGTGGCATCGGCCGCCGCCATCAATTCGACCAGCCAGCGGGGCGACGCCGTCTCGTCGTCATCGATGAAGGCAACGAAGTCCGACACGCTGGCGTCGAGACAGGCGTTGCGGGCAATCGAGATGTTGCGCGCCGGCGCGTGACGATAGCGGACCGGCAGCTTCAATTCCTCGGCCAATGCTTTCACCAGCTTCTGCGCGCCGGGCTCATCGTCATTGTCGGCAACGACGATGCCAATCTCGGCTCCCGCCGGCTTCTCCAGCGCGGCGACGGAGCGCAGCGTGTCGGCCAGCTCCGGCCGACGGAAAGTGCAGATGCAGATGTCGATCGAGCGCCCGGTCATCACGCCACCTTGCGCTGCAATCGAGACGCCAGAAGCTGCTGCCAGAAACCGGCCGACCAGCCGAAATGCATGACCATCGCCGAAACCCCAGCCAGCGCTATGCTGGCGTTGCGCTGGCGTATCGCCGTCACCAGGCCGTAACCGAGGCACACCGCCGCCCATAAGAGGAACGGCAGCGCCGCCAGCCAGTGGACGAAGGAAAACAGGGCGAGCAGCACCACGGGCGCAACCAGCAGCGGAATCATCTGCCGAACCTTCGGCACCATGCGGTGCTTCAGCACGTTCCTGGCGCGACCGCGGCCATAGCCGAGATACTGGAAATAGAGGCTCTTCAGCGTCGAGCGCGGATAGTAGACCATCTGCGTCCTGCCGCTCATCCAGATGCGGTAGCCGGCCTGACGCAGGCGGTAGTCGAGCTCGGCGTCCTCATTGTGGCTGAAGCTCTCGTCGTAGCCGCCGACATGCCTGAAGGCGGCGACGCGCATCAGCGCGTGGTGGCCGTGGTCGACCCATTCGCCTTCGGACATGTGCCGGTGCTTCGAGCCGCCGGTGCCGAGCTTGGAATTCTGCGCCGCCGCGACCGCCTTCTGCACGGCCCCGGTGCCGGCGGTCAGCATCGAAACGACGACCGAATCGGCGCCGGTGGCAAGGGTCTCCGCGACCAGCCGGTCGCAGTAGTCGTCCGGATAGCCGCCATGCGCGTCGATGCGAATGAGATAGTCGGCGCCTTCGCCAAGGGCCGTCACCGCGAGATTGATGGCGGCGCTCTGGAGGCGCTTCGGATTGGCGAGCAGGATGACCCGGGGATCCTTCGCCGCGACGTTTTCGACGATGGCTTGCGTGCCGTCGGTGCTGCCGCCGTCGGCGACGACGATGCGGCCGCCGAGCCGGGCCGCCGCGGGCTGCAATTGGTCGAGCAGGCCGCCGATATGGGCGGCCTCGTTGAGGCAGGGAATGACGATCAGGATCGATGAGGCGGACTGCGCCATCGGTTTTTGTTCGCCCTGTTGCGCCATCACGCGGCCGCCTGTGTCGCAAAAGCCGAAGGCACGGCGGCGAGGCCGCGCAGCTTGTCGACGAAGGCCGCGCAGTCGCTGCGGTCGTAGCTCCAGGTCTTCGGATTGCGCGCCGACACGCGCGACCTCAGGCCGCGATATTCATCTTGATCCATCCGGCTCAGCATCGCCTCGAGGCTTTCGGGCGTCGCTTCGGGCAGGAGCACGCCGATATCCCGCTGCTTCAGGAACCTTCCGGTTTCGGTGTCCGCCATGGAGATCGGCACGGCGCCGAAGCGGCAGCCCTCGTAGAGGCGGTTGGGAAGCAGCCATTCGGAATTCTGGCCGGCCTCGAAAAAATCGATCGCCCAGGAGAAATGCACCTCACCGTAGATGGCTGCCATGTCCTCCGGATTGCGGTAGGGGCCGCGGAAGGAAAGCCACGGCTCGGCCTCGACGAAACCGTGAAAGTCCGGAAATTCGGACAGCGCCGGACGGCCCCTGAGCACGACTTCGAAACGGCCCGCCTGCCGGCGGGTGAAATCGGCCAGCAGCTCCAGCGAGCGGCGGCAGCGCAGCGCGCCGAACCAGCCGATACGCCAGGGCGGCGGCAACGGGCTGTCGTCCTCGACAGAATGCGCGGCGACAACGGATGCTGCGTCGAAATATTTGTTCTCTATCAGCTCGACAGGTGCGACGATCTGCCCGAAAGGCTCGAAGTAATTGGCGATGAAGGCCGGCGAGCTCGTCACCAGAAGCTTCACGTCGCGCGCGAGATGGCGTTCGGCGCCACGCAGCGTCCTGCCGACGAAGTCGTCGCGCAGCACCAGGCGATGGATATCGAGACATTCATAGACGATCGGCACGCTCGCCCCGAGCGCGCCGTTGGCGCGGCGGGCCAGCGCCAGCATTTCGAGGTTGCGCGCGATGATGAGATCAGGCTTGGGCACGGCGCCCAGCTTCGCGCCGATCGATATGGCTGCCTTGGCGACAGCGCCGATGCGCTGCGCGAATCGGCCGTCGCGCGTCGCGCCAAGGTCGACAGGCTCGATGCCTTCGATCTCGGCGACCGGGCTGGTGGTGCGGCGGAAGCCCGCCAGGGTAACCCTGGCGCCGCCTGCCTTGAGCATCTGTATTCTCCGGCGCACCGCCGGGTCGGATACGTCATGCACAAGGTACAAGACATGCAGCATGTAACTCGACCGCTGTTGGGCCCACCCATCGGGGATGCTAGTACAGCTTTTGCTGCATCGCAACAATTTTGGTGCGGCGTAGCAAGCGCCCGCACATTTTTTGTTGCACTGCAAAAATCATAAGCTACTCTCAGCCTGCTTGGCGTCGATCCGGATTTCGCGTTGGCTATCAGCGCGGAGCAGCACGCCAGATCGCGACGCGGATCGCGTGGCAGCACTCCGGCAAACATGCCGTTTAACCGCTGTGGCCTGGCCACGGACGCGAAACGAGGTTCCCCATGAAAGTCGTGATCGAAAACACAGTGTGTCTGAACACTGGCGATGCCGCGATCCTTTTGGCTATCCGCCATATTCTCAGATCGATCGTCGGCGGCGATGTGCAGTTCCTGGTTTTCGACAGTCAGCCCGACGTCGCGGCCAGGCTTTACCCGAAGAAAGATTACCCCGATCTCGAATTCCACAAGCTGCTGTCGGAATCCCTGTTCAGGGATCAGCATGGCGGCGGGATAAAGGGCCGGCTCAAGTCGATCTACAATCGGGGAGTCTTGCGCGCCTTGCGCCGCTTTGCCCAAAACGGCGCCAGCAGCGTGTTCTTCAGCAGAAGCGACCGCCACGGCCTTAAGGCCTATGCGAGCGCCGACCTGGTGGTCACGACAGGCGGAACCTATCTCGTCGAGAACTACGATCTTGAAAAGCGGCTCAATCAATTCCGCATCGATGCGATCTTGGGCAAGGACCCGATCTTCTTCACGCAATCGCTCGGCCCGTTCAAGAAAAGCTACAATCGCCAGGAGCTAGGTCCGATCTTCGACCGGGCTCCGCTCATCCTGCTGCGTGACGAGCGATCCAGAAATCACATACTGGATCTGGTGAAAGACCCCGGCAAATGCCATGTGGTCGCCGATGCCGTCTTTGCCCTGGCTGATACCGACAGGATCAAGAAACATCTCGGCAGCGCACCGGCGCCGACGGGCCGAGTCGCTATTTCCGTCCGCCACTGGAGCTTCGTCAGCGACGGTGAGGATGGCATGCGCCGCTATCTCGATTCGATCCGGGAGATCGCCACAATTCTTGTCAGGGACCACGGCAAGCAGGTGACCTTCATCTCAACTTGCCAGGGTGTGCCGGAATATGCCCATGACGACGCCAGGACTGCGCGGGCGATCGTGGCCGAACTCGACCCGGAAATCGCCGAACACGTCAATGTCGACGCCGCATTTCATACGCCCGACCAATTGATGGCGCTGGTGAAGGATTGCGACTTCGTCGTCGCCACGCGCATGCATATGATGATCATGTCGCTTTGCGTCGGCACGCCGGTGCTGCCGATCGCCTATGAATTCAAAACCAAGGAAGTCGCCAAGCGCATCGGTGTCGACGACCTTCTGCTCGACATCGATACCGTAACGCCGTCGGAAGCAGCCGAAAAACTCGGCAGATTCATCGCCAGTCTTGACCACTATCGCCGGGCAAGCCTCGAGGCCGTGCTGGAAGAGCATGCGTCGGCAATGTCGGCAACCAGGCCGTTGTCCTCCTTGATAGGCAACCGCTCACCCAATGTTGCTGGCGACGTTGGCAAGAGTGGCGAACAACGCCTTGCGCGACTGCGGAACAGCAAGCATGAGGGCCAAGGCGAACCCGTAGTTTAGGACGACCGCCACCAGGATCGTGAGCAGGTCCGACTGATTGGTCAGCAACGCCGGCAGCGACAGATATGAGAGCCAGGCGAGCAGGGACGAGACGATGAAGAGCCCCTGTATGCCCAGAAAATCGCCGGCGGTCACCGGGCCGACACGATGGATCAGGGCGGCAAGCACCGGGATGCGCAGCACGTAACCGCTGATGGCATAGGCAGCCGCGACGCCGATGGCGCCCCAATGCAGGCCGACGATGAAGGAGGCGACGGTCGTCAAAGACGAATAGATGCCCCAATGAAACATCGTCTTCGTCTTGCCCTGGCAGATGAATATCCACCCCGTGGTGCTCGATACGGACTGCATCAGGCCGGCGATGCCCAGCCAGGCGAAAATCGGCGCCACGGCCATCCAACGCTCGCCGAAGAGAAGCCTGACCACCTGCTCCGAAGTCAGTGTCAAAGTCGCAATGCCGGGCATGGTGATGACGGCCAGCAGCCAGTTTGTCCGGACATAGATGTCTCGAAATCGTTGCTTGTCCTCATGGATGCGGCTGAGCAGCGGCACCATGATACGCGTCAGCGGCTGGTTGATGTTCTGCAGCGGAAACAGCAGAAGCTTGTAGGCGCGATCATAGTAGCCCAGCTCGACCGCGCCGGAATATTTTCCGATGAGAATGTTGTCGAGGTTGCGAGACAGAAAATTGACGAGGTTGAAGCCCGTGAGGTTCGCCCCGAACCTGAATATGTCCGCGTCGACCTTCAGATTCGGCCAAGACGGCGTCCAGCGCGTCACCAGCCAGCCCGCAACCAGCGCTACGACAGCCGACACAGCCGGACCCAAAACCAGAGACCAATAGCCAAGCCCTAAATACGCCGCGGTTGCGGTAGCGAGCAGCCCTACGGCCGCGGTGACTGCGTCGTTGAGCGCAAGCTGGCCGAATTGCAGATGGCGGTTCATCAGGGCAAGCGGCACCGCGGCAAGACTGCCAAAAAGCAGCGGCACGGCGGAAGCAAGTGTTATCCCCCACATTCGCTGATCACCGTAGAAAGCGGCAATGGCGGGGGCCAGGCAGGCCACGACCGCCCCGGCGCACAGGCCGACAACCGCGCTCAGCCAGAAAACTTGGTTGAGTTGCCGTTGATCGATCTCCTTGCGCTGGATGACCGCCTGCTGGAGGCCCAGATCCTGAAGCAGGCCGACGAAGGCCACGATCGGTCCCACGGAAGCCACCAGGCCGAAATCCTCGGGGACGAGCAGCCGGGCAAGGATGACGACCGAAAGGAACTGGATCGCTATCTTGAAGCCTTGCGCGCCGGCCGTGACCAGCCCGCCGCGCAAGGCAACGCGACCAAATTGCGGGGGCGGCGGATTGGCATTCATGTGACGGATCCGGTCTCCCCTAGCCGCGCAACGATCTGCGCAAAGCGTTCATTCAAGCTATCGGCATTGAAATCGGCCTCGACCTTCCTTCGAGCGGCAAGCGCTATCGGCTCGCACAGGCCCGGGTTCTCGGCGATCCAGGTGAGTTTGCCGGCAAGCGCGGCGACGTCCCTTTCGGGTACGAGGAAGCCAGTCTTGCGATCCTCGATCAGCTCCGGAATTCCCGAATGGTAGGTGCTGACAGCGATCAAGCCGCCGGCCATCGCCTCCATGAGCGCAACCGGTATTCCTTCCAGATCGCCGTCTCGCCCGGCGACGCTTGGCAGAAGGAAGACATGGGCGTCGCGCAGGCGCTGCTTCACCTCGCCGTGCGGACGCGGTCCGAGGAAGGTCACCCTGTCGGCAATACCGAGGTCGACGGCGGTAAGCTTCAATTCCTCCAGCAATTCCCCGCCGCCGATCACGGAATAGGTCCAATCGCGGTGCGGCAGGCAAGCGAGGGCGCGAAGCGCATATTCGGTTCCCTTTTTCTCGGTCAGCCGGCAGACCGAGATGAAAGACAGCGTACGCCCCTGCCAGGAGCGCCAGCGATATTCGATCTCGCTTGGGCGAATGCCCATGTGGTGAACCGCGACTTGTGCCGGCGCGGCACCGGCATCGATCAGGGCCTGACGGAAGAATGCGTTCACAGGGAGCTGGAGAGCCCCTTGTTCGAAAACGGGCCTGTACTGGTCCAGAGTGCCGTCATGCAACGGCCTGCCGACATCGGTGCCATGGAATATGGTCACTAAAGGCGCGGAAATCCTGCGCCGCTTCATGACGCGGGCGACGCGCAGGCCGTTATGGCCAAAATGCGCCACGATCACATCGACGTTTCGCAGCTTTTGTGCGTTGGCCAGGTCGATGAAGGTCGAAAGCTTGTCCCAAAATCTGCCGGACCATTTCCGGAGCAGTGAGCGGTAGCGATTCAGGCCACCCCACCAGGAAACGACAGGGCCGGGCAATGTCTGCCAACGTGCATCGTCCACATTGCTATCCTTGCCAAAAGCCATCTCGTTGCAGACGACGCTGACTTTCATTCCCCTTTCAATGCATCCGGCAATCTGATCGAGCACGAATGTCTCGGACAGAGTGGGAAATTTATCGACTACGAAGCAAATCCTCATCGGCAGGATGTTCTCGCCCAAATCAGGCTGGAAACATCGCCGGCAGGGCCTGACGCATGCAGCATGAACTTCGACTCCTGTCGGCCCAACCTATTGCAGTTTTTTGCCGCATCGCAACATTTTTGGTGCAGTGCAGCAAACGGTTCCCTCTCCTTGCTTGTAAGCTACGCAGCGTGGCGGACGCCCTGCCGAGCCGCTCTTTCCAGCAGATCGAGAAACACCACCAATTGCCGCGCGGGATCGAGCTCCGGGCGCTTGGAGAAGGCCAGAGCCGAGGCCGAAAGCCGTTCGTATTCCTGGCGATCATTCCAAAGGCGCGTCACCGCCGACGCCCAGTCGGTAAGCGGGGCGTCGTAGTCGAGCACCACGCCGCCGGGACCAATGGCTTCGGGCAGGCCGCCGCGCCTCGAGCCCACGACAGGGATGCCGCTGCAATGCGCCTCGGACGCCACGCGGCCCCAGGCTTCCTCCCATTTGCTCGGGGCAAGCAGGATCCTGGTGCGGCCATAGATCGTCTTCATATCGTCGGTGCGGTTTTCCAGCGTGACGTTCGAGAGCGGCGCGATGGTCTTTTCGATGCGGGCACGATGCTCGTCCTCCAGTTTCCAGCTCTCCACGAACAGGAAGGGAATCTCCGGGCAGGCGGCCGCAATCCTCACCGCCAGATCGAACCCCTTCTCCTCATAGGGATTGATCATGGTGACGAATTCGCCGGTCGTATGCGTGCAGTAGAGCGCGTCGTTGATGGTCGGCGGAAGAACGGTGGACTCGATGCCGAATTTTTCCTTGTAGGTGCGCGCCGTGAATTCCGAATTGGCGATGTACAAAGCCGAATTGAGTTCGCGCGGATCGCCGGCGAGTTCGTGAAATTCGACATTATGCAGATAGACGACCAGCGGCACGCCTTCGGCAAGAAGCGCCTTTCCGAGCAGGACGGATTTGTGGCACTGCACGACCGCGACATCCGGTGTGGCCTTCTCGACGGCGAAGCCGGCCGCCTCCCAGGGGAACCAGGCGCGCATCACCGGGTAGCCGGGGAAATTGTCGACAACCGCGGGCTGCCGCAGCAGCTTCATCTTGGCACGCGCCTTGAGGCCGAACATGCCGTCGCCGAACAGCGAGGCGAGGACCGACGCCTGATGGCCGTGCTCGATCAGCTGTTCGACCAGGTGATGCGTGTTGGATTGCACGCCGCCGGTGAACTCGGGAATGTACCCGTTGCCGCTTGCAAAAAGCACTTTCATCGTTCTGCTCCTAATTCGGCCCGGGCGAGTATCCGCAAGCCACGGCTCATCAGCTTGCGCCGCGCGCCAAGGGAAGCTTCGACGTCATCGCCCGACACAGCCGGCCGAGCGAAGCGGAAAGCGACAGCGCCGAATACTCCCGCAACAATTTTGAAGCCGGGATCACCTTTCCCGCCTTCAGGTCCCGCGCCAGATAATGCGGGAAGGAATGCATGTATTCCCTGACGATGTCGGCCTTCAGCGGTCCCGACCTCCATGCCTTCACCGCCGAGACGAATTCGTCGGCCGGGGCAGATGCCAAACCTGTATCGTAGGCTTCGAACGTACGCCGCACGATGGCGCGTTCCTTGTCACTGAGCGACGTCTTTCCGGCTCGTTCGGCAAGCAGGGCGTAGCGGCGGATGTCCTCGGCCGCGTGATGCCACAGACCCTTCCTGGCCATGATGCTCGACCGCTGCAGCAGCGCCTGCATCTCGAGATCGGCCGTCCTCGGCAGGGCCTGCTCCGAGCGATCCAGATACTCATGCAGATCGACCGACTTGTAGACCTCTTCCATGATCGCCCGGTCGTACGCGCCCCAGGCCTTGATCCGGTCGGTGTAGGAAATGACCACCTTGGTGCTGCCGCGGACCATGTCGTGCTGGCGCTGGAAGAACATCAAGCCATCAACCCTGATGCCCTTGAACCGGCGTGCAAGCCTCAACATCATCTCGTAGTCCTGCGACCGGACCAGGGTCTCGTTGAAGCCACCCACCTCGTCGTAGCATTTGCGGCGCACCAGGAGGCCCGGCTGGTGGACGTGGCAATATTCGAGATGCGACGGGAAGAAATTGTCCTGGCTGACATGTCCGAAGGCGACGATCTCGTAATCCTGCTCCTCGATCTGGGCCGAACGCTGGAAACGCGCATATTCGCCGAATGCGAAATCGGCGGCCGGCTCGCGCTCGAAGGCGGCGAGAAACCGCTCAAGCGCCGTCGGGTGCGCGACATCGTCGTCATCGAATATCCAGACGAAATCTCCTGTGCAGCGCTTCAGGGCAAAATTCAGCGCCGTCGATTTCCCGCCATTCTCCTTGCGGTGGTATTCCACCGGCGCCGGGAAAGAGGCCGCCACCGCGCCGGTATCATCCGTCGAGCCGTCGTCGACGATCAGGATCTGATCCGGCATCACGGTCTGCCGCAGCAGGCTGCCGATGGATTCGGGCAGGAATTTTTGCCGGTTGAAGGTGGGGACGATGACGGTGACCGTCGGTTTGCGCTGCGCAGCCATTGATGACCTCATACTGTTGCCGATGCTCCGTTCGCCGGCATGAATCCCCAGCCATGGCGACGGCCATTGTCCTTGAGGCAATCAGCTGTCATGCCGCCATCCTGCCGATCGAGAAGTATTCGATGCCGTAGCGCGCGATCACCTTGGGATCGTAGAGATTGCGGCCGTCGAAGATGACCGGCGTCGTCAGCGCATCCTTGAGCGCATCGAAGGACGGCGCGCGGAAGCTCTTCCATTCGGTGCAGATCAAAAGCGCGTCGGCGCCGCGCAGCGCCGCTTCCTTGGTGCCGCACAACAGCAGATCGTCGCGCAGGCCGTAGATCGCCTGGCACTCCTGCATCGCCTCGGGATCGTAGGCCTGCACCTTGGCGCCGGCCGCCCACAACGCTTCCATCAGCGTGCGCGCCGGCGCCTCGCGCATGTCGTCGGTGTTGGGTTTGAAGGCGAGCCCCCAGACGGCAAACGTCTTGCCCCTGAGCGCGCCCTTGAAATAGTGGTTGACCTTGTCGAACAGGACCGACTTCTGCGCATTGTTGCGCTCCTCGACGGCGCGCAGCAGCTTGGCGTCGAACTTGACGCCCTCGGCGGTCTTGATCAGCGCGCGCACATCCTTGGGAAAGCACGAGCCGCCATAGCCGAGGCCGGGATAGATGAAGTGGTAGCCGATGCGCGGATCCGAGCCGATGCCCTTGCGCACCTCCTCGATGTCGGCGCCCAGCTGCTCGGCGAGATTGGCCATCTCGTTCATGAAGCTGATCTTGGTCGCCAGCATGCAGTTGGCGGCGTATTTGGTGAATTCGGCGCTGCGCACGTCCATCACGATCATCTTCTCGTGGTTGCGGTTGAACGGCGCGTAGAGCTCGCGCATCACCATCTCGGTGTCCTCGCTGGAGGTGCCGACGATGATGCGGTCCGGCTTCATGCAATCGGCGACCGCCGAGCCTTCCTTGAGGAATTCGGGGTTCGAGGCGACGTCGAAGGCGAGATCCTCGCGGCCGCGCCTCTTCAGCGTTTCGGCGATCCTGGCCTTCACCTTCTCGCAAGTGCCGACCGGCACGGTCGACTTGCCGACGACGATCTTGGCGCTGTCCATCTCACGGCCGATGGTCTCGGCGACGGCCAGCACATATTTCAGATCGGCCGAGCCATCCTCGCCGGGCGGCGTGCCGACCGCGATCATCTGGATCTGGCCATGCCTGACCGCCGCCGCCGCGTCGGTGGTGAAGCGGATGCGGCCGGCCGCGTGGTTTTCCCTGACGAGGGCCTCGAGGCCCGGTTCGAAAATCGGCACCAAGCCCTGGTTGAGCCGCTCCACCTTCTTCTCGTCGATATCGACGCACACCACCTCATGGCCGACCTCGGCCAGCACAGCGGCCTGCACGAGACCGACATAGCCAATCCCAAATACCGTCAAATTCATTTGGTTCTATTCCTGTCAAAGGCCGGGCCGCAAAAGCGGTCCGGCCGGTTCAGATGTCCCCCAGGCCAAACGGCCCAGTTGGTTCGGCATGATCCTATCCGAAAATCGGTTCCACTTTGGGATCATGCCTAGTTGGAATTGCTTATGCTGCATGCCAGCGATTCCGGGAATTGGCATGGCTGGCCCAAAGCGGTGAAAGCGACGCGCTTGACCTCCATGGTCACCTTGCTGCCGGGATCGACAAAAGCGCCCATCCAGTTGGTCAGCTTGTCGCTGCCCCAGAGGCTGAAGAAGATTTTCTGCGAATGCTTCGGCAACTCGTCGGGGTTAGTCACCTCATGGACGAGCTTGCCGTTGACGTACCAGCGCAGCCGATCCTTCTCCCAGACGAAGCCATAATCGTTGAAGCCCTTGTCGGCGCCGCCTTCGACGTCGACAAGCTTGCCGTTCTTCGGCTTGCCCTGGATATAGCTGTTGACCTGCACCTTGGACGGATCCTTGGTGAGGACCTCGAAGTCGATCTCGTCCCAAGGCTGTTTGTCCTGCGGGCCGATATAGGAGAAGAAGGCGGCGTTGAGGCCGGAGCCGGTGCCGGTCTTCATCCGTGCCTCATAGACGCCGTAGCCGTAGCGCTGCTTGGTCTGGATCTCGGCGCAGGCGAACTCGCGGTCCTTCAGCTTGCGCTTTTCGAAGCCCAGCGAAAGCACGCCGTCGGAAAGCCGTACGAGATCCTTCGACCACGTGCAGTTCTGATGGGCGCCATTGGTCCAGCCGTCCGAGACGAACCAGCGGGACTGGTTGAAATTCGAGAAATCGTCGACGAAGGACGGCGCGCTTTGCAGCTCTTGCTGCGCCGCTTGCGCATGCGCGAGATGCGGGCTCGCCGCAAGGGCCGCAGCGACCGCAAACAGGGCGCCGACCAGGCTAAGCCTCAGGCTGGTTAATCCGCTCCCTGGCGCCTGCGATACCTCGCAAGCCGCCTCGGTGGAGGTGTTGTCCGGATCTGCGTTCATAACAAACTCACCTTGTGTTGTCCGCCCAACCCAAAGTCATCCTCGGTTCGCATGAGCGAGCCGCTTCCGATCTTCCGCCCTGTGAACTCCTCTAATGTCCTGTAACGTCTCGTACCGCTGACGGCGCCTGACGCGCCGTCAGCCTCTTGCCGTCGCCTGCGCAGCAGACCGGTCGGCACCATCCTCGACGATCGCGTCGAGCGAATGACGCAGTTCCTTCACCAGGCCTTTCTGGCGAACGAGCTCCGCAATGCGCCGCTCGCAGTTCAGGATCGACTTGGTCATCGCGGCGACATCCGATCCCTTGCTGGCCGACGCCGAACCATTCTCCATCGCCTCGACCAGAAAGGCGGCGTTGGCAGCCGTCGACTTATAACGATTCTCCAGTCCGGTTTTCTCCGCCTCAATCTCGGCCGCGATCTGGTCGAACAGCTTCGCCAGCCGGTCGAAACGCTGGAGGTCGGTCTGCCGGTCGCGAGCCGGATCCCGGGATCTGAAGCTAAAAATCGAAGCCATCCTATCGGCCTTTCGAAATTGCTGCATTGCAACATAGACTGCCATTCCGGCAGCGACTAGGCAACATCATAGTTTCCGGAATGCGATTTTTTGAGGGACGGCGGCTTCCGGGACAATGGGCGATCACCCGCTTGCGGCGCTGGTTGCCGCCATCAGGAAGCGCGTCGGCGGCATCTGCTGCCGCGCAACAATCCCGGTGCGGCGGAACAGCGCGTCGAGCTTGTCGGTGGCGACGCCGCGCACGATCGGGATCAGATTCGATTGGCTTGCGAAAGCGTAGGCCGCGGCCGATGCCAGCCCACGCTCGGCCTTCACATCAAGGAAGTTGCGCAGCCGGTATTTGTCGCGGACATGGCGCTCATGGCGCCGCAACGCGGCCTTCGAGCGCTCCGGAAGGCTGTCTATCTGGAGCAGCGCCAGATCGGCATCGGCAAGGCGCTTCAAATCCTGCGTCCTGTGGCGGCCGCTCAGCGAATCGGCGCGCACGATCGCGCCATAACCGCAGGACTTGATGACCTTGAACCGAGCCCCGTAAGCAACAGCGCGCGCGTAGAGTTCGTAGTCCTCGCCAAGCCTGAGGTTCTCGTCGTAGCTCAACCCATGCCGCTCGAGGAAAGCCCGGCTGATCACCGGCTTGAGGAAACCGAGCTCGCCGCGCCGCACACGGCGGCGCGAGATGTTGCCGTCGATGAAGCGCTCGAAATCGAGAAATTCCGGCTCGGCCGCGAAAGGCGGCGCTGCGACGTTGGCGAGGTCGGTCGCGGCATCGTCGCGGATCAGCATGATGTTGTCGGCGGCGAAGTCCCAGTCGGTGCTGGCGAAAAGCCGGCGGAAGCGGCCTTCGAGGAAGAAATCGTCGGCGTCGAGAATGCTGATGAAGGGCGATTTGGAGGCCTGGATGGCGGCGTTGCGCGCGGCGGAAGGACCGCGATTGACGTCGAAACGGATGACGGCAAGCCGGCCGCTGCCATCGTCGGCGGCCAAAGCCACATCCCGGGTGTCGTCGGTGGAGGCGTCGTCGACCACGATGACTTCGGCGACTTCGGCCTCGCGCAGCGCCGAAGCGATGGCGCCGGGAATGGTGCGCGCCGCATTGCGCGCGGCGATGATGACGCAGACCCCCGAGGTCGTTATGGGCGTCGTCACGGGCATGGGCTCACCTTTCGCTTGCATGATTGGCCGCCCCGCCCACGATTCTGATCATTTCGCTCCGCGACGGCCCGGCCGTGGCCGGGCGCTCGAAGATGCGCCGGCTGAGGTCGGCGGAAGCAGCCCAGCCAGCTTCAGCCAGGTAGCGGACCGGCTCGCGGCCGCAGAGTTCCCACAGCACATGGCGGCGCTGCGGCCAGCGCAGGGACGCGAGCCACGGCGCCATGACCATGTGGAAGAGGTCGGCGTTGTCGATGCGGGCCAGCATGCGGGTGGCGCGATCCGAAAGCAGCGTGCCGTCGCCGCCGAGCAGCACGTCGGCGGCGCGCAATCCCAAGAGCAGCGTATCCGCCAGGCCCTGTTCGACGGCGTGGTCGAGCACCCTCCGCTGCTCGGCTTCGCTCAGGCGGCTGACGCTGGCCCTGACGTCGCAGACATAGCCGGCGCAGGGCTCGCGGTTGAAAAAGGCCTTGGCGACGCTGATCGCGGACAAAAGCAAGGTGTCGGCGGCCGAGATGATCGGCATGGCGGCGCCGGCCACCTCGACCTCGCGCTTGCGGCGCAGGAAGCCGTCGGTGTCGCGCGGGCTGGGCGAACCCGGCTGCTGCAGCCGGTGGTGGAGGTCGACCGTCGAGGCCCTCGCGCCGTCTTCGCGCACCATATGCTGCTCACCGAGGAAGCGCACCCACCAGACCGAGCGCGACTTGCCGGCAACCTCATAGCCCATCGTGCGCAACGCATCGCGGGCCTTGGCGAAACCGGTCGGCGAAACCAGTATGTCGACGTCGCCGGATGGCTTCATGAAGTGGTCGCCATAAAGCAGATGCTGCTGGAGCGGCCCCTTGAGGAAGACGAAATCGACCTGCCTGTCGCGCAGCACACGAGCGATGGCCACCGAATCGCCAATGCAGGCGACATTCATCGACATGGTTCGCCGGCGGTAGCTGTCGAGCCAGCCAGGCAACTCCGCAGGCGCGGCATTCGCGGGCGCCCGCGCGAGCGCCTTGAGCAGGAAGACGGCGACCTTGTTGAGCCTGGCGATGTCGGCGACGTTGGTTGCCGAAATTGGGGCCGCCGGGATCGGGGTGGCCGACACCGTCGGCGCTGGCACATCGACCCGGCCATCCGTGATGTTGGCTCGTGGCGCGAAAAACAGCCTCAGACAGGCCTGCACATAAGCGACTTCATCGGCGCAGCCGGCGGCGCGCAGCCTTTCATAGGAGCCATCCTGCACCGCCATGCCCGATGTCGTTCTCCGCAAAATGCCGCCCAAAGCGGTTATACTGCACCTGCGAAGAAAAGCATCGGAAAAATTGACGCGCTCACGCCAAAAGCGGCTGAGGTCGCCTCCTGACCGCAACCCCAGCGTTTAAAATCGCTTCACGTTCAATCACTTTTGAAGACAATTCCGGGGGCGTCCCGGCTGGCCGGAAAATGACGATTTTTTGTGACAAATTCTTCGCAATTGCGAGATGTCTTTTTCGCCTGAAAAATTATCGCAGATAAATCAATCGCTTATCTAAACGGCAGGGACCTACGGTTGAATTCCTGGATGGGTGAGGTTTAGGATGACGCTGCCTACGCCTTGATTAACAACGGATGCGAGCGCAACCAAGAATTGATTAATGCTTGGTAAATCAAGCTTGACTCATGGATGTTGCCATGCAGCAATTGCGCTGCAGCATAGCGATATGTTGGCGGCATTCTGCAGCCGCTTCCAGTCCTTAATTGGAGAGTACAATGGAACAGAATGTTGAAAAGCATGAGTATGAAACCCCCAGCCTGACGGTTCACGGTTCGATTGAAACTATCACGCAGGGCGGTGCAGGCACGACGGCGCTCGACGCGAGCTTTCCCGCGCACACGCCGGTCGGCGAGCTGACTTTCTCTTAAAACTCACACAGGTATCCGGGTGTCTGAGTTGGGGCTCCGGATGCTCTCCAACAGGTGAGCCGGGGGGCGTTGTCCCCCGGATTCCTGCCGAGGATCGCAGGCAACCGATCCCGGTGGAAGCCATAGGGCGCGACGGGCCAGCAACGAGGTTTTAGGATGCACTGGAACCCTTCGGACCATGACCGCGTCGTCGCGACGAACGAGGCGGTGGCTTGTGAATTCGGCGCCGGACTGGCGCTGCTCCACCTCAAATCCAATGTCTATTACAGCCTGAACGGCGTCGGCGCCTTCATCTGGGAGCAGATCCAGGAGCCGCGATCGATGCTCGATATCCGCAGCGCCGTGCTTGCGCGCTACAATGTCGATGCCGAACGCTGCAGGGCCGATGTCGAGGGCTTGCTCAAGGGGCTGAGCGAAGCAGGGCTTGCGAGGCTCCACAATGAGGAACTGGTCTAGGCTCCGCTCGCTGAGCGCCTGGGAAATGCTGTTTCTGGCGCGCTGCCTGATGGTGGTGAGCGTTGTGCGGCTCGCGCTGACGCTGTCCTCCTATAACCGTGTCCGTAGCCTGGTGACGGGAATGCACGCCAGACGCGACGCCAGCGTCGCCGACCTGCGGCGTGTCGCATGGGGCGTCGCCGCCGCGGCGCGCCTCGTGCCGGGCGCCAGCTGCCTGACCCAAGCGCTGGCAGGACAATATCTGCTCGCCCGCCAGGGCAGCGCATCGAAAATAAGCATCGGCATCGAACGAGGGACAGGCAGCGAGCTCAAGGCGCATGCCTGGTTGATGAGCGGCAACCACATCGTGCTTGGCGGCTCGATCAAAGGATTTGCCCATCTGGTCGACCATAGGTCGTGAGCGATGAGCGGCGTCGCTGGAATCGTGCTCAGCGATAACGGCCGGCCCGCCGCGGCCGGCGCTATCCAAGAGATGCTTTCGCGCATGCGCCACCGCGCCCGCGACGGCAGCTCATGGTGGGCGGACGGCAGCGTCGCGCTCGGCCATGCCTGGCTCGACACGACCGGCGAGGAGGGCCCCGGCCCGCTGACGATGGCCGGCGGCAAGCTCGCCATCACCGCCGACTGCCGGCTGGACAATCGCGACGAGCTTCTGGCGCGGCTCGGCATGCGGGACCGGTCGGTCGCCGATGCGGTGCTCATCATGCTCGCCTACCTTAAATGGGGCGAGGCCTGCCCGACCTATCTGCAGGGCGATTTCGCCTTCGCGATATGGGATGGCGAGCGCCGGGCGCTGTTTTGCGCGCGCGACCATTTCGGCGTCAAACCTTTCTACTATCATTCGACCGGCAGGCGCTTCGCCTTCGCCTCGGAGATTGGGCCGATCCTGGCGCTGGACGACGTCGGCAGGCGGCTCAGCGAACACCAGATTTCCGGTTTCCTGGCCGGCTTGACGGACGATCCGCAGGCCACGCTCTACGCCGAAATCTTCCGCCTGCCGGCGCGGCACAGCATGACGGTCGCCGACCGCCGGGTAGTGCTGCAGCGCTACTGGCAGATCGAGCCTTCGCAGCGGCCGCCGCACCCGGACGCGGCCGAAGAATTCAGGCATCTCTTTGCGCAATCGGTGGAGAACAGGATGCGCGGCACGCCGGCCGTCGGCGCGATGCTGAGCGGCGGGCTCGATTCCTCCTCGATCGCTTGCGTCGCCGGTCTTCGCGCGGCGGCGAGGCGCAACCCGAGGCTCAAGACCTTCTCGCTGGTGTTCGACAGAGGCTCGTCGATGGACGAGAAGCCTTTCATCGATGCGGTGCTCGACCGCAATCCGCTCGACGCCACGCTGATTGCAGTGAGCAATTACGCGCCCTTCGCCGAGTTCGAGCGTATCCTGGAGGAGCAGGAAGGCACGTTCCTGGCGCCCGGTCTGTCATTGACCCGCGATCTTTACCGCACCGCGGGCGCAAAGGGCGTCAAGGTGCTTCTCGACGGGCATGGCGGCGACGAGGTCGTCTCGCAGGGTCATGGACACCTTCACGAACTCGCCAATGCCGGCCGTTGGCTGGAGCTGTGGCGCGAATTGCACAGCGCCGCCAACACCTATGGCGAGGGCATGTTCTCCCTCTATTTCAAGTTCCTGACCATCTACGGACCCGCTTGGCGGATCGCCCGGATGAGATCGATGGCCAGACGCCTTGTCGGCAAGGTGCGGCAGAGGCCAGCATCGGCGCCGCGCGCGTGGCGGGGCCTGGTCAATCCGGACCTTGCCAGGCGCACCGATCTTGCCGAGCGCTTCCATCGCAGCGGCTACATGCCCGCCGCCGTGAGCGCCAGCGAAGCGCTGACGCATCGCTGGCTGCTGTCCACCGGGCTGGTGCCGCACGCCTTCGAAGTGCTCGACAAGGCCGCCGCCAATTCCGGCGTCGAGCCCCGCTATCCGTTCTGGGACAAGCCGCTCGTCGAGTTCTGCCTGGCGCTGCCCGGCGAGGAAAAGCTCAGGGACGGGTTTGGCCGCCACGTGCTGCGCCGCGCGATGCAAGGCATTCTGCCGCCGGCCGTGCAATGGCGACGCGACAAGATCGATTTCACCGCCAACCTGGTCAAGGGCATGCTCGGCAACCACCGCGAGCTTCTGGACAGGCTGCTGATAGCGGACGGCGAGCGGATCGCGCCCTATGTCAACCTGCCTGAAGTGAACGCCGTCTATGAGCGCCTGCTCAGCCAGCCCGAGCAGGCAACGCTGCCCGACGTCCAGCATGTCTGGCGTTCGGTTTCGCTGTCGCTGTGGCTGCGGCAAGTCCAAGGAAGCCCCGCATGAATCTTCCGATCGCTTCCTTTGCGCGACCGGGGCCCGCCACCGGGACAATGGCGCCGGGCGGACGCGTCCGCCATTTCTACAGGGCGTACGGGCTGGTCGTCAGCTCGGACGTGGCCTTGCCGGAACTGACGCCGACGGCGCCGGCGACGCCGGACCTGGAGATCGCGGTCGGGCCGATCGACTTTCCCGACGGCGCATCGCATGGCGCCACGGCCTTTCGTTTCGAGGCGACCCGCCAATATCTTTCCTGGCAGGCGGTCGGCACCTTCATGATCAGCGACGGCAGGCGGATCGATGTCGATCCGGCGCCGGGGATCGACGACCCGCTGCTTGCCTTTCCGCTGCTCGGGCCGGTGATGGCTCTTGTCCTGCATCGGCGCGGGCTGCTCGTCCTGCATGCCAGCGCCATTGCCGTCGACGGCAAGAGCGTGATCTTCATGGGCGACAAGGGCGCCGGCAAGTCGACGACGGCGGGCGCGATGATCCGCGCCGGCCATCGGCTGATCACCGACGACGTCGTCGCGCTGGATTTGTCCGACCCTGGACGACCGGTGATCCTGCCCGGATTTCCGCAGCTCAAGCTGGCCGCGGATGCGGCCGGCGCCATTCGCCTCGAGCAGGCGGAAGTGCGCCCACAGGTGCATCCGCAAATCGACAAGGCGCAGCACCGGCTGCACGACGGATTTGCCGCCGAGGCGGTGCCGGTATCGCGCATCTATGTGCTCGAGCGCGGCGAACGCGCGGCGATCTCGCAGCTTGCCGGTGTCGCCGCGCTGCCGGCGATCATCAAATTCTCGTACATCACGCGCTTCGGCCGGCAGGCGTTGACCGGCGATCTCGCCGCCGCGCATCTCAGCCAATGCGCTAAGATCGCCGGATTGATCGGCGTCAACCGCCTCGAAGTGCCGGCCGGACTCGCCAGGCTCGATGAAGCGGTCGCCGCGATCGAATCCGACCTGGCGTCCGGAACAAGGTGATCCAGGGTATGGGCTGGTCCTCGAAGTTTCGCCTGTCGCTTTTGCGCGATATCGCCGGTTTCGGCGCCATGGTGGCGCATGTCGGCGGACGGCGCACGGCGACGGCGCTTGCCTTCCTGATCCTGGGGAGCCTCACCGAAGGCATTTCGATCCTGCTGCTCGTTCCGCTGCTGCGCCTGATCGGCAAGCCCGACCAGGACTATGCGGTGCGGGTGCCGGAGGCCTTGCATCGGCTGGTGCCCGGCGGAACGCTGTCGCTCGCGAGCGCGCTCTCACTGCTCGTCGCGCTGGTGGCGCTGCAAGCGATGTTCAACCGCTTCAAGTCGGTCTACATGGCGCGCTTGCTCTATGACTTCGTCAACCGCGTGCGCATGGACCTGTTCGAGAGCGTCGGCAAGGCGCGCTGGGGCGTTTTCACCCGCATCCGCAGCTCCGATCTCGACCATGCGCTGAACGGCGACGTCGACCGGGTGCAGGTTGCGGCCTTCTCGCTGCTGATGCTGACCCAAGCCACACTGCTCCTGGCCGGCTATCTCATTGTCTCGCTGTTCATCTCGCCGGTGATGACGTGCTTCGCCATCCTTGTCGGCCTGGTGCTGCTGGTTGCGCTGCAGCCGTTCCGGGCGCGCGCCAGCGCCTATGGCCGCACGCTGACCGGCAATCGCCAGGACCAATACCGCACGGTCTCCGAGTTCCTCGGCGGCATCAAGGTCGCCAAGAGCCTGAACGTCGAGGCAAGCTATTTTGCCGAGCTCGGCGCGACGCTGGACAGGATGAAGGCCGACAACATCGCCTTCGTCCGCAACAGCTCGCTCGGCACCGCTCTGTTCCAGGTTACGAGCGTGATCGGGCTGAGCCTCTTCATCTATATCGCGCTGGTTCGCTTCCACCTGTCGCTGGCCGAGATCGTCGTGCTGCTGCTGGTCTTCATGCGGGTCGCGCCGCGCTTCATGGACATGCAGCTTCAGACCCAACAGGTGCTGATCAACTTGCCGGCCTATGCTTCGATGCAAAGTCTCCAGGCTCGCTTCGATGCCGAACGCGAGCCGGAAGAGAACGTGACCGAAGGCGCAAAGTTGTCGCTTGAGACCGGCCTCAACATCCGCGACGTGGCGTTCGCCTATGGCGAGGGCGGCGGCGAACCGGTGGTCAGCGACATCACCTTCGGTCTGCCGGCCGGAAAGGTGACGGCGCTGATCGGCCCTTCGGGTTCCGGCAAGAGCACGATCGCCGACATGCTGCTTGGGCTGCTTGAACCCACCCAAGGACGTATTCTGGCCGACGGCGTCGAGATCACGGCGCAGAATCGCAGGGCCTGGCGCGATCAGGTCGCCTATGTGCCGCAGGATGTGTTCCTGCTGCACGACACAATCGCCGCCAATCTGCGCCTTGCGGCGCCTGAGGCCAGCGACGAAGAATTGTGGGCGGCCCTGCGAAACGCCCATGCGGCCGATTTCGTGGAGCGGCTGGACTCGCGGCTCGATACGGTGGTGGGCGACCGCGGCGTCCGCCTTTCCGGCGGAGAGCGGCAGCGCATCGCATTGGCGCGTGCGCTGCTGCGCAAACCCTCGCTGCTCATCCTCGACGAGGCGACAAGCGCGCTCGACTGGCAGAATCAGTCGCTGATCGCCCAATCGATCGAGGCGCTGCGCGGCCGGATGACGATTTTGACCATCGCGCACCGGCCGTCGATGATCGCCTTCGCCGACTGGGTCGTGGCCATCGAGAACGGACGCATCGTCGAGGTCGGACAATATCGGCGGTTGAGGGCGAAAGCCGGCAGCCGGCTTGCAAGGATGCTGTCCGGCGAGCAGGCGGAGCGCGAAAGCGCGCCACCGATCGCGGCCGGGCTGACCTCCGCGCCGGTCGAACGTTCAGTGGAGGCTGCGTCTGGCGCTTAGCTTTTCGCCTTCGGCGACCTTACTCAGGATCGGGCCGCGGTCCGCCTCACGGGTCTTGTCGGCCGATGTCGGCGTGGCTCCCCCGATCATGGCAAAGACCAGAAGGAAATAGCCAGCCTGGATAATGACGGCGCAGACGATGGTGCGAAGCAGGATGGTTCCCGCCGACGCGCCATCGAAATAGGACCAGCCGATGACGATCGCGAGCGCGAAGATCATACCGACAATGAATTTCGGCAAAGACATGACCGCCGCCCTCTCAACCGAGACGAGCATGCAGAAGCTGCGACTTACCCACCCGCGTAACTCCCCGTTGCGCCAAAGAGCTCTTTCTGGCTGCCCAATCCGGCCGGTTGCTTCCGACCTTCCTTACCCGTGCAGACTATGACAGGAACAATTTGCGACTCTATTAAGGCCGGCCTGCCGGAGCAAGGCCGTGCAGGTATGGTTTCCAACGATTTTACGAGATCGACTCTGCCATGCTGCGCCGCACACTCTGGCTCCGATAGCTATTCAATGAGACGTCTGCCGCTTCAGTTAAACTCATGACTTTGATTAGTATTTTATGTGAATAACTTACCATTGCGAGTGCTTCCAGCGGCCTGCAACCGCGTTTCTTCTGCAGCAAAGAATGCACTGTCCAAAAACGGCCCGAAAAGCGGACTACATTTTCCTGGTTTTCTCTCACCTTGTCATAAACGCGCCACAAAGGTGAAAATTTGGGCAAGGCAGGTTTATTATTTAGTCAATTCATGACGTGAACATTTCAACGCGATGGGAAATTGTGTGTTGCGCTGCAGCATTTTTTTGGTATCTTGCCGTAAACCATCCGTTCAACGTATGGAGCTTCTGCATGAGGGACGTCGCCAAGTCGGCAAATGCGAGTTTTGCGCAGGCCGGCGTTGATTTTCCACCCCCCATCGGCGGTCTGCTCAAACGCAGTTTCGATGTCGTTGGGTCCCTGGCTGGGCTGATCTTGCTGAGCCCGCTCTTCCTGATGGTCGCGCTGCTGGTCAAGCTTTCGGATAATGGTCCGATCTTCTATGGCCACAAGCGTATCGGCCGCGGCGGCAGGATTTTCTCTTGCCTCAAATTCCGTACCATGGTGCCGGATGGCGAGCGCGTGCTCGCTGCGTATCTGGCGGCCAATCCGGAAGCCAACGCCGAATGGATCGCGACGCGCAAGCTGAAGAACGATCCGCGCGTCACCCGCGTCGGCCAGGTGCTTCGCAAGCTCAGCCTCGATGAGCTGCCGCAGATCCTCAACATCCTGCAGGGCGACATGAGTCTTGTCGGCCCGCGCCCGGTCGTGCGCGACGAATTGGAAATCTACGGCAGCGCGGCGGTCTATTACCTGAAATCGCGCCCTGGTCTCACCGGTCTGTGGCAGGTGAGCGGCCGCAACGACGTATCCTACGACACGCGCGTCGCCTTCGATCGCCATTATGTCGAGAACTGGTCGTTGTCCGGGGATATTCGCATCATCTTCAAGACTGTCCCTGCCGTGTGGATGTCACGCGGCAGCTATTGACCGACGGGCCTGCTCCGCCAGATTCGGGGCAGGCATCCGGCAGTGATCTCATCGGGCGGATGGGGCCAAAGCGAATCGGAAAACGTATTTGACAAAAGACCTCTTCGGACTGCCCTTCGCATGCAGTCTCATATCCAGGACCACAGCCCGCTTCGGCGGCGTCTTGCTTGCTGCGTTGCTGGTCATGCCGCAGGTCGCTGCCGCCAGCGACTATCGGCTTGGACCGCTGGACAAGCTCAACATCCGGGTCGCCGAATGGCAGACGGTCGACGGCACGTTCCGCGATTGGTCGGCCCTAAATGGCGAGTACTCGGTCGGCCCGGGCGGGATGCTCTCGGTGCCGTTCGTCGGCGACATGCGGGCCGCCGGCAAGACGACGGCCGAGATCGCTTCAGCGATCGGGCTCGCCCTGCAACGAAAGCTGGCGCTGCCCGACAAGCCGGAAGCCTCGGTCGAGATGGCGCAGTTCCGGCCGTTCTACATTTCAGGCGAAGTCCAGAACCCCGGGCAGTTTCCCTTCGTGCCCGATCTGACCGTGCTCAAGGCAATCAGCATTGCTGGCGGTATCCGGCGCAATGCCGACTATGGTCCGCAGCTCGAAAAGGATCTGATTACCGCCAAGGGCAGCTATGAGATCTATGACGACCAGCGCTTGCGGCTGATGGTCAAGCGAGCCCGCATCGACGCCGACCTCGCCGGGAAGACGACTTTCGAGGTGCCTCAGGAAATTCAAGGCGATCCGAGATTGCCGACCATCGTCGCCGACGAGACGGCGATCCTGGTCTCCGACCAGAAATCGCTGAAGCTGAAGCTCGACGCACTCGACGACCTGAAGGGTGTTCTGCAGTCGGAAATCGAATCGCTGCAGAAGAAGATCGCCAACCAGCAGAAGCAGGTCGATCTGGCCTCGAAGCAGGCCGACAGCATCGGTCCGCTGGCGCAGAAGGGCCTGGTCGCCAATGCGCGCCTGCTTTCCTCGCAGCAGTCGGTCACCGATCTGCAGGGCAAGATCCTGGATTATGAGACGGCGATCCTCACCGCCAAGCAGTCGATCAGCAAGGCGGAGCAGGACGCTATCGATGCCCGCAACACACTGAGTTCGAGCCTCACCGCCGATCGGCAGCAAACGGAAGCAAACCTTAATGAGGCGGCCTTGAGGGTCGGCATGCAGAAAGGCCTAATCGCACAGGCATCGGATCCGGCAACGGCTGCCGCCTACACCGGCAATGAAGAGCCAGCCCTGCTCTATTCGCTGGTGCGCGTCGTCGACGGCAAGACCAGCGAGGTCGAAGCCAAGGAAGACACGCCTATCCTGCCGGGCGACGTGATCAAGGTGAAGCTGGCGCCGACGGCCAGCCAATAACGCCGCCGGCCCGCGTTTGTCCGAAGCGAACCGGGAACGGAGGCGGGAGGGACAAGCCAGGCTCGTTCGCGCGCAGCGCGGGCGAGCGATCTGTTTGGACCGCTTGAAGGCATAACATGCAGCCCGCAGCCCAGCGTCACGTGTATCTGAACCTCGACGCCATCCGCGGCGTGGCGGCGATCAGCGTCATGCTCTACCATTTCTCGCCATTCCTCGCCGACGGCAAGGTGCTGCCGTCGAGCTATCTCGCGGTCGATCTGTTCTTCCTGCTCAGCGGCTTCGTCATCGCGCATGCCTATGACCGCAAGATCGAAACCGGCATGGGCTTCGGCACTTTCGTGGCCATCCGCCTGATCCGGCTCTATCCGCTCTATCTAGCCGGCACGCTGCTCGGCTTCTTCTATTTGCTGGTCAAGAACAGACTGATGCCGGCGGAATATATGCCGCTGTCCGAGATCGGCATGCAGCTGACAACCGGCATGCTGTTCATACCGCTGGTCAGCGACGCCTATCATACGATCTTTCCTCTCAACCCGGCATCGTGGTCGCTGTTCTTCGAGCTCATCGTCAACATCGCCTATGTCGCTGTCTTCGTGCTCTTGTCGCGGCGGGTGCTGACGGGGATCGTCGGCGCCAGCCTCGTGCTGCTCGTCGTCGCCTCGGTTTTCGCCGGCACGCTCGATTTCGGCATGACCGGGAAGACCATCGTCAGCGGGCTGCCACGCGTAACCTTCTCGTTCTTCCTTGGCGTGCTGCTCTGCCGATCGATGGCGCGCTGGCAGGGCAGCTTCGGCTTCCTGCGGCGCGGCTTCTGGGTCGAGGGCGCGATCCTGCTCACGCTTGCCGTCTTCGCCATTGCCCCGGCTGCCGGCGGCGCGCGCGTTGCCTACGACCTCGCGGCAATCGTCATCGTCTTCCCGATCATGGTGATGACCGGCGCGGTGGCGCCGACCGCGCCGCGACTGTCAGGCGTCTATGGCTGGCTCGGGCGGATTTCCTACCCGATCTACATCATCCACACGCCGATGCTGATGATCATCGCCGGGGCTGGCAAGGCCTTCTCGATCGATCCGTTCGCGCATCATCCCTTGTTCGGCATCGCGATGGCGGCGATGGTTGTCGTCATCGCCGACATCGCCACGCGCGTCTATGACGAGCCGGTGCGGCGCTTCCTGCAGCGGCAGATGCAGCGCGCCCGGGCCGTGGCTTAGCGCGGGACAAAAGCCGGTATGAAGATTCCGAAATCCATCCTGATCGATCCCGATCGCAACGAGACCTACGGCATTTTCGCCGTCGCGGTTTCCACGCTCGCCTTCGCCTACTCGCCCAATTTCGGCCAGATCCTGATCCTCGCCTACTACGCCGTCTGGCTGCCGCTACTGTTCGTCGACTACCGGCGTTTCACCTGGAAACTCTCCAGCGCCTGGCTACCCATTCTGCTTGCGGCCTATGTCTGCCTCTCGGTGTTCTGGTCGCAGGCGGCGGGCATCAGCGCGCGCGCGGCGGTGCAATATTCCTCCCATATCGTCTGCGCCTATGTCGCGGCGCGCACCATCAGCGTGCGCACGCTGGTGGTCGGGTCGCTGATCGGCATCTTCTTCGTGCTGCTCTATTCACTCGGAGTCGGTGGTTACGCGCTCGACACGATCGACGGCACGGTCAATTTCGTCGGCGCCTTCGGTTCCAAGAACCAGGTCGGCTTCTTCTCTTCGCTCGGCATCTTCTTCTGCCTGGCGTTCCTTGTCTTCTACCGGCGCAACTGGCTGGGCTTCGTCTGGACCGCGCCGATCATGCTTTTGTCGGTCTATATGCTGGCAATCGCCCATTCGGCGACGTCGGTTGCCTCGCTGCCGGCGGTGATCGGCATCGTGATGCTGCTCACCATGACCAAGGTGCTGTCGCGACGCTATCGCCGGGTGCTGTTCGTCGTCGGCGCCGGGGCGCTGGTGACGGGCGTGGTGGCAGCGCTCAACCTCGGGCTGCTGGATGTCGTGCTCGGCATCTTCGGCAAGGATTCGACGCTCACCGGCCGCACCTATCTGTGGGAACAGGGCTGGAAAGCAGCGCAGCAGCGTCCGCTGCTCGGCTATGGCTATGCCGCCTATTGGGTGCAGGGTTTTGCCGATCCGGAGCGGCTGTGGGCGGAATTCTATATCTCGACGCGTTCCGGCTTCCACTTCCACAACACCTATGTCGAGACGCTGGTCGAAATCGGCTTCATCGGCGTCACCTTGCTGGCGCTGGTCATCCTGCGCGCCTTCTACGGCCATGTATCGAAGGTGGTGTTCGGCGGGTGGAGTGCCGATTCGGTGGTGCTTGCCGGCGCGACCGGGCTGATGCTGATCCGCTCCTTCTTCGAGGTCGAGATGCTCGGCCCCTATTTCATGGCATCCTTCATCGTTTATTACGGCCTGTTCAAGCTGAACCCATTGCCGGCTTTCCGGCGCCGCAGGGCGGCCCTTCCAGCCGAAGACGAGAGTCCTGCCAATGGCCGTATGCCGGCCCCGGTCTGAGCAGTGCGACGCCGCCGCGGCGCCCGCGACCGCAGCCTGGATGAGCCACAATCGACAGGCCGGCGACCTGCGATGAGGTCGGCATTCTGCTGGCCGATGACGGCGACTGGTGCCTGGGCGAAAGAACCACGCGGTTCCGCACTCACCCATGCAGGTCCCTTGCAATCGCCGGCCCGATCGTGAAGCCGGAGAAGGTCGCCTCAAAGCCTTCGCGCTGCGGCGAGCAGCACATCATGCCGACATCGACCGTTTTCGAGATCGGGAAATAGGCCAGGCGCACCGGTTTCCAGTGGCCGTCCGAGGCGTCCAGATACTGGATGCGGATCGCCTCGGCGTGGCGGGTCAGGCGGATCCTGACGCCGTCCTTGCCGGCGGCAATGGCGACCAGCGACCAGTCGGAGGTGTCGTTGGTGACAACGACGGAGAAGTATGCCAGCCCGTCGGTGTATTCGATGCCGGCCTTGATCCAGTGCGTTTCACTCAGGCGCAGCATCAGCCCCGCCTGATCGTAGAGCACCTTGTAGTCGCCCTTGACGGTGACTTCGGCGCTGAAGTCACCTTCGACGGAACGGTAGAGGAAATGGCCGTTGTCACGCCAGAAGCCGTAGAAGGTCTCGCGCCAGAAGTCGGTTTCCTTGCCCGTTCGGACGGTGAGCGTGCCGTCGCGGACCGTGTGCTGCGGCGGCGGGTTGAGCCATGTCATGTCGGCCATGCTCATCGATCTCCTCCCGGATTGGACTAGTGCGTTTCACCGTTTCATGGAAACGGCGAAACGCCCTATCTCCTTGTTTTTGCGCAATTCCGGACGGAAAACCGCCAACACTTTTTCTGGAATTGCTCTAGCCGGCGAATGTATAGGCGGTCTTCACCGTAGTGTAGAACTCCATCGCGTAACGGCCTTGTTCGCGCGGGCCGTAGCTCGAGCCCTTGCGGCCGCCGAACGGCACGTGGAAATCGACGCCGGCCGTCGGCAGGTTGACCATCACCATGCCGGCCTCGGAATTGCGCTTGAAATGCGTCGCGTGCTTCAGGCTGGTGGTGCAGATACCGGAGGTGAGGCCGAACGGCGTGTCGTTGGCGACAGCCAGCGCTTCGTCATAGTCCTTGACGCGGATGACATTGGCGACGGGGCCGAAAATTTCCTCGCGCGAGATGCGCATAGCATTGGTCGAGCCGACAAACAGAGCAGGCTGCAGATAAAAGCCAGGCGCGCCGCGTTCCAGCCGGTCACCGCCGAAGGCGAGCTCGGCGCCTTCCTGGCGGCCGATGGCGATGTAATCCTCATCCTGCTTGAGCTGGGTCTGGTCGACGACCGGACCGATCTGGGTCTTGGCATCGAGCGCATCGCCGATGACGAGCTTGTCCAGGCGCTCCTTGATCGCTTCGACAAAACGGTCGTGGATGCCGTCGGTGACGATCAGGCGCGAGGATGCCGTGCAGCGCTGTCCGGTCGAGAAATAAGCGCCGTTGACCGCGCAGTCGACGGCCACCGCGAGATCGGCGTCGTCGAGCACGACGAGCGGATTCTTGCCGCCCATTTCGAGCTGAAATTTGCGCATGTGCTCCACACTTGCCGCGGCGACGCGCTTGCCGGTCCCGACCGAGCCTGTGAAGGAGATGGCGTTGACATCGGGATTGTCGAGCATCGCCTGGCCGACCACCGATCCCTTACCCATGACGAGGTTGAGCACGCCCTTGGGCAGGCCGGCGCGGTGCAGGATATCGACGATGGTCCAGGCGCTTTCAGGAACTAGCTCGGCCGGCTTGAAGACGATCGTGTTGCCGTAGGCCAGCGCCGGCGCGATCTTCCAGGCGGGGATGGCGATGGGGAAATTCCACGGCGTGATGATGCCGACGACGCCGACGCCTTCGCGCGTCATCTCGACGCCGACGCCAGGCCGAACGCTCGGCACCATCTCGCCCGACAGACGCAGCGTCTCACCGGCGAAGAAGTCGAATATCTGCGCGGCGCGGATCGTCTCGCCGACGCCCTCTGCCAGCGTCTTGCCTTCCTCGCGCGCGAGCGACCGGCCGATCTCGTCCTTGCGTGCCATGATCTCGTCGGAGGTTTTCTTCAGCACGGCATGGCGGGCCAGCGGGCCTGAGCGCGACCAGGCCGGAAAGGCCGCCTTAGCGGCGGCGATGGCCTGCTTGGCTTGCTCAGGCCCGGCCGAAGCATATTCGCCGACGATGTCGTTGGTGTTCGACGGGTTGATGTTGCGCGAGCCGGCCTCGCCAAGCCACTCGCCGTCGATCAGGTTCTTACGCAGCACGGTCATTGTCTTGTTCCTTGAAGCTGGGGTAGTGGCAGTCCGTCGGCCGGTCAATTGTCGGACAAATGATATAATGATTGTCCCGTGGCAGGTCTACCGGCCTTCTGCGACAAACCTAGGGTCTTGCCGCGTCAGGTCGAGAACGACCAGAACAGACAGGCGAGCGTGACCGCGCCGAAGGCGACGAAGAACAGGCTTCTGAGCAGGATGTTGCGGCGAAGCTCGTTCATGGTGAGATGCGCCGCAACGATCACTGCCACGAACAGGAAACGCCAGTTGAAAAGCGCCCAGAGCACCTCGTGCTGGCCGAAGGCCCATCTGGCGATCAGCGAGCCGACGATGGTCGCGAACAATACGATCGTCGCCCAGAAGATCGCATCGGCCGCATGGGTCAGTACGACGCCGGCGGCGCGGATGGGCAGGATCATCATCAGCATGGCTGCGAAGAAATAGACGGCGGCGATCGCCAGGAATGAGCCGGCGTCGGCGATGCCGTCGAGACGCTTCACGCCGAACGCGCCATAGGGATAGCCGTGCCTCGCCACGGCCAATGACAGCGCCATCAGCAAAGCGCTCAAAACCGTGACCAGTGCGAATGTGCCGAGGGCCTTGCTCATGCCTTTTCCTGTCGAGACGAATCAACAGGAGTCTAGCAGAGCATGGCCCTCGAAAGCCGCAATTCACTGCTCGACATTCTCGAAGACGTCAGGGCCTTTGCGAAGCCGAGACGAGATCGGCCTTGCGCCGGGCCGTCTCCAGGCCGACCGCGATGAAGCGGCGCGCATGACGAGCAAGCTCCATATTGTCGGTCCACAGATTGCGCCAGATCGCCGTCTTCCGCGACAGATTCTCGTCGACGATCTCGGACGAGAAGGATTCGAAGCTGAGATCGTCGCTGTAGCCGATCGCCGCCAGCGCATCGAAGATCGCCGAGAAATCGATGCTGCCGGTGCCCAGAAAGCCGCGATGGCTCTCGCCGATATGGACATAACCGATCTTCCTCGCGGCATGGCGGATGGCCAGGCCGACATCGGCCTCCTCGATGTTCATGTGGAAGGTGTCGAGGTGCAGGAAGATGTTGTCGGAGCCGGTGTCTTCGATGAAAGCTAGTCCTTGCGCGGCGGTGTTGAGCAGGTTGCTTTCGAAGCGGTTGACGATTTCGAGATTGAGCGTCACGCCGGCGGCCTTGGCCGTTTCCGCAACCCCGGCAAGTGCAGCGGCGCTGCGGTTCCACTGATCGCGCGTCGGCGGTTCGGTTTGCAGGCCGTGGCTTGCCGAGAGAATGCCGCCGATCTTTTGGCCGCCGAGATCGCGCGTGAGGGCGACGGTGCGGTTCAGGATCTCGACGCCGCGCGCGGCGACCGCCTTGTCTGGGCTGGAGATGTCGCCGTCGGCAGGCAGGCCAATGCTGATCGCTACGCCCAGGCCGAGATCGGTGATGCTTTTGGCCAGCCTGCCGATATCGACATCCGCCGGATCGAGATAGGAGAATTCGATCAGGTCGAAGCCGGCTTCCTTCGTGTTGGCCAGCGTGCGTTCGAGATCCGCCTGCGCCGAACTCGCAGACCAGACGAAAGAATGGATACCAATGCGCGACATGATCGTCTCCGTCCGATGAATGAGGCGCGGCCGGACCGATCCGGCCGCGCCAGCCTTGGGAGCAGGCTTTTTAGCGGGCCGCCGTCCAGCCCTTGTAGTCCTTCAGGTTCTCGGCGGTAATCAGCTTCGGATCGAGCAGCACGGTCGGCTCGGCCGGCTTCTTGCCGGCAAGCACATCTGCCGCCATCGTCAGCGACTGGCCGGCCATGACATAGGGATCCTGCGAGGCCGAGGCCTTGATCAGCGAGGTGCCGGACGCGAACTCCTTCTCAATGTCCGGGGCGCCGTCGACCGCGGTGATGATGAATTCCGAGCGATTGAGCTGCTTGGCGGCGAGCTGCGCGCCGATCGCCGTAGGATCGTTGATGGCGAACACCGCGTCGATCTTGTCGAAGCGGGTGAGCAGCGACTGGAACACTTTCAGGCCGCCGTCGCGCGATCCCTCGGCGTTCTGGTCGTCGGACAGGATTTTGATGTCGGCGTGCTGCGAAAGAACGTTCTTGCAGCCCTTGACGCGCTCCAGGATCGACGACGAGGCCGGGCCGTTGAGGATGACGTAGTTGCCTTTGCCGCCGGTGTGATCGACCAGATACTGGCAGGCCTCCTCTCCGGCCTTGACGTTGTTGGTCATCACGGTGACGTCGGCGCCCGGCGCCGAGACGTCGAAGGCAGCGACGACGATGCCAGCCGCCTGCGCCTTCTTGACCGCGGGCGCGATCGCCTTGGCATCGACGGCATTGAGCATGATGACATCGACGCCGGCGGCGATGAAGGAATCGATCTGCGAGACCTGCTTGTTGAGGTCGTAGTCGGCCGACACCGACGTCACCTCGACCTTCGGATTGATCTTCTTGGCCGCGTCCTCGATGCCCTTGATGGTGGCGACGAAGAACGGGTTGCCGAGCAGGCCGACCGAGATGCCGACCTTGTTGAGGTCTTTGGCCGATGCCGGCGCGATGGCGAGGGCCGCGAGGGCTGCGCCGCAGAGCAGTTTGGCGATGGTCTTCATTTACTTGCTTCCTCCGATTGCCCCGCGCCTCTCACGGTGCGTTACACACAATCCGGCCCGTCTAGGCCGGCGACCGAGGTCAATCACGTTCTTGCTCCGGCCTGCAGCCGGTAACGGTCGAGGGCGACCGCCACGATGATGACCAATCCCTTGATGATGTACTGCCAGATGTCCGAGACACCGGCCAAAATGAGCCCGTTGGAGAGCACGGCGATGATCAGCCCGCCGATCAGCGTGCCCCAAATCGAGCCGACGCCGCCGACGAAGCTGGTGCCGCCGAGAATGACGGCGGCGATGGCATCGAGCTCGTAGGACTGGCCTAGCTGCAGGCCATTGGCGGCGTAGAGTCTCGCCGCCGACATGACGCCGCCGAGGCCCGCGAGCAGGCCCGACACGCCATAGACGAAGAGCAGCACCAGCGGCACCTTGATGCCGGTGAGGCGCGCCGCCTCGGCATTGCCGCCCACGGCATAGATCCAGGTGCCGAGCACGGTGCGCTTGAGCACCAGCCAGGACAGCACCACCACGGTCAGCGCGATGATGACAAGCCAGGGAATGCCGAACAGTGAGCCATTGCCGATGAAGTCGAAAGGCAGGTCGGAATTGAAGACTGTCGTATCCTCGCCGAGCAGGCGGGCGACGCCGCGCACGGCGGTCAGCGAGCCCAGCGTGACAATGAAGGGCGGCAGCTTGATGTAGGCGACAAGCAGCCCGTTGATGACGCCGAAGCCGAGGCCGAGCAAAATGGCGGCCGGAATGCCGAGCATGCCCCAGTCCGGCACCAGCGACACCAGCACAGCGACCATCGCCGAGGCCGCGAGGATCGAGCCGACGGATAGGTCGATGCCGCCGGTGAGGATGACGAAGGTCATGCCCGCGGCCAGCACGATATTGATCGACGACTGCTGGCTGACGATGAGCAGGTTGGTGCCGGTAAGGAAGCGCGGGTTGATGAACTGGAAGCCGACAGCAAGCAGCACCAGAACCGGCAGCATGCCGAGCGCGGCGAAGGCCGTCCGCAGCCGTCGGCTCCTGACCGCTGCCTGATCCGCCGCTTTCGCCACTGTTGAGCTGTCGGTCATCTTGTCGGTCCTTCCTTGGCCGCCCCCGTCGCGAGTTCCATGATTTCTTCCTGACGCAGCGGCCTGCCCTCCGACGCCGTCACCTCGCCGGCGATGGCGCCGTCGCGCATCACGAGCACGCGGTCGGCCACCCCGATTACTTCGGGCAGTTCGCTGGAGATCATGAGAATGGCGATGCCCCGGCCGGCAAGACTGTCGATCAACCGATAGATCTCCGACTTGGCGCCGACGTCGACGCCGCGCGTCGGCTCGTCGAGGATGACGACCCTGGGCTCGGTCTCAAGCAGGCGGGCAAGCAGCACCTTCTGCTGGTTGCCGCCCGACAGTGAGCCGGCATTGGCCTGCGCCGAGCGCGTGCGGATCGAGAGATCGGCGATGGCCTTGGCGGCACGCCGCTCGGCGGCGGTGAAATCACGAAAACCGCCGGCGCGCGCGTCTTTCGCAAGCACGCCCATATTGATGTTGTCGGCGATCGACATGTCGAGAAACAGCCCGAGCTCCTTGCGGTCCTCGGTGAGGTAAGCAATGCCGGCCTCCAGCGCCTCGCGTGGCGAAGCGATGGCAATCGGCTTGCCGTCGAGCTCCAGCTCGCCCGCGCTGCGGCGGTCGGCCCCGAAGATCAGCCTCGCGAGTTCGGTGCGGCCGGAACCAACCAGCCCCGCCAACGCCAGCACCTCCCCGTGGTAAAGATCGAACGAGCAGTCCTTCAGCAATCCGCCGTCCGACATGCCGCGCACCGACAGCGCTACCCGGCGCTGACTGTCCGGCGGCCGGTGATCCTTCTTGTAGAAGGCCGAGAGATCGCGGCCGACCATCATCGAGACCAGGCGCGATGCATTGAGATCGGCGCGTTCCAGCGTGCCGACATAGCCGCTGTCGCGCAGCACGCTGACGCGGTCGGCGAGCTGGTAGACCTCCTCCATGCGGTGGCTGATGTAGATGATGGCAATGCCTTGCGCCTTCAGCGCCCCGATCACCTCGAACAGCCGGTCGGTCTCGCGCGAGGTCAGCGAGGTGGTCGGCTCGTCCATGACGATGATGCGGGCGCTGGTCGACAGCGCGCGGGCGATCTCGACCAGCTGGCGCTCGCCCAGCGACAGGCTAGAGACCAAGGCGCGCGCCGAAAAGGAGACGCCGAGCCGCTCGATGATTTCCCTGGCGCGACGGTTGCACTGGTCGCGGTCGACGATGCCGAACCTACGCGGCTCGTTGCCGAGGAAGATGTTCTGCGCCACAGTCAGGTTCGGCGCCAGCGACAGCTCCTGGTAGATGACCGCGATGCCCTGGGCGCGAGCCTTGATAGGATCGCCGCTGGCGACCGGCGTACCGTCGATCAGGATCTCGCCGCCGGCATCCGGCCGATAGGCGCCGGACAGCACCTTCATCAGCGTCGACTTGCCGGCGCCGTTCTCGCCCATCAGCGCATGCAGTTCGCCGGCATTGACGGTGAGCGATACGTCGTGCAGGGCCCGGACGGGACCGAAAGTCTTGGAGATGTGGCGCATCTCCAGCACCGGCCTTTGCGACGCCTCGACGCGGGCGGCGGCGCTCATTGCGCACCTCCTGCCGCCGCGCCGGCGATGTGGCGTCCGGCAATAAGGCCGCGCCAGTCGTCGCGGTAGCGATCCAGGCCTTTGAAGTCCGCGGCGCGTACCGGCTCCGGCCTATCGGCGGCGAATTCGCGGCCGATGCTCTCGAAGGCGAGAGCCGCGGCGCCCGTGGCGCTGCCTTCCAGCGTGGCCCCCTGCAGGAAGGATTGGCCGGGCCGCAGCGCCGCCAGGAGGCCGGCAAGCATCCCATCCGCATTCAGTCCGCCATCGACGATGACGGTGTCTGCCGAACGGATCAGGTCGAGCGAGAGATCGATCATCAGAGCCACATAAAGCAGCGCTACGGCGGCGCGCTCCCCAGCACCGGAAACGGGCCCGAGGATCTCGCCCGTCCGGCCCGGCAGCGGTCCGCCCGGGGCAAAGCTCGGCACGGCCATCGTGCCGGCGTCGATCGCCCGCTGTATGGCGGCCGAGGCGATCGCGCCTTGCCAGTTGCCGCTGATCACGGCGAATTCGCGCCCGCCCATGAAGCGGATCGTAGGCACCGCGCCGCCATCGACATCGACATTGGCCAGCATGTCGCGCTCGCGGTCGAGCGCCTCGAACGGACAGTCAGGGTTGAGAACGATCACCCAGGTGCCCGTCGACACCACGGTGAGCGGCCCGAGGTCCTGCCGGCGATAGGCATGGAGCGCGGCATTGCTATCATGAACGCCGTTGTGAATGGCGACCGGTCTGCCCGCCCGGCCAAAGCGCCGCTCGCCAATGACGCCGCCGGCGTGCGCGAAGGCGGGCATGCGGCCCCGCCAGCCCTCGGCATCGACCAGCGAGGAGAAGTCACGCTTGCTCGGTGCCCACAGATGCGAGTGGCAGCCGAGATAGGAGACTTCCGAAACGGCGTGGCCGCCGAAGCGCCAGCTCCAATATTGCGGATAGCCGAGAATCGCCTTCGCCGCCGAGAACGCGCCGGGCTCCACTTCTTTCAGCCACAGCATGTGGCGGCCATAGTTGAAGCCGAGCGGCAGGCGCGGCGAGAAGGTCTCGGCGAAATCGGGAATGCGCCGATCGATCCGCGCGGCGATCTCGGCGGGCGGCTCCTGCTCATAGTCTAGGATCGGATGCGTCAGCGCCGTATCGTCGACCAGCGCGAAGGTGCAGCCGTGGCCCGACACCATCAGACCTTCGATGCCGTGGGCATCAGCGGCCTCGTTGACGGCGTCCAGCGCCCAGTTATGCAGCGCCGTTTCGTCAAGCACGCTGAGCCCGCTTTTGCGTATCCAGTCGGGTTTCGTGCGCCGTTCGTCGAGGATGCGCCCGTCCTGGTCGAAGACGAACAGCTTCGAATTGGTCTTGCCGAAATCGAGCACCGCCACCTTCACTGGACGGCTCCCGAAGGCGAGGCGATACGCACGGTGACACCGGCATCTTCCAGCATCCGCGCATCGGCGCCGGACAGGCCGTCATCGGTCACCAACGTGCCGATGCGCGACAGCGGCAGCGCGACATTGCGGGCGTGGATCGACAGCTTCCGGCTGTCCGCCAGCACCACGATCTGGTCGGCGCAAAGGCTGAGATCGATGATCGAGCGCACCAGCAGCGGATGCGATTCCAGCACGCCCTCATGGCCGAGGCCCTGCGCGCCGAGAAAGAACTTCGAGGCATAAAACGGCACGGCCTGGGTGAGCGAATGGATGATGCCGGGCTCGCGGTGCAGATCGCCGCCGGCGATGGTCAGGCTGCAATGGCCATGGTCGCTGAGATAGGCGGCGAGCGGCATGGAATTGGTGAAGAGGCGAATGTTGCGGTCGGCAAGCTTGACGCCGAGATGGAAGCAGGTCGAGCCGCCATGGACGATGACCGCATCGCCGTCGCGCACCATGGTGGCGGCTACAGCGGCGATTTGCCGTTTGGCATCGACCGCCAGGTCACGGTTCTCGTCATAGGGCCTCGCATAGGCGATGCCGGCATGCGCGGCGCCGTCGAGCGCCGAGATGCCGCCATAGACCTTCCTGGCTTCGCCGGCCTCGTCGATCTTGTCGATGTCGCGCCTGACCGTCGCCGCCGACACGCCAAGCCGCTCCTGCAGTTCACGCACCGAAGCGAACGGCCGGTCCCGCAATAGCTCGACGATCTGACGCTGGCGGCCGGAGTCGCTCAACTCTTCCCTCCCGACAATGCCATTTTGCATGACAATTGATGCAACTTACTCAACATCAGTCGGATTGCAAGCCCGTTTTGACGATAGTAGATCACTGTTGACGTAGATCGCTCGCACCTGCGATATCAGCACCAATCATTCTCCTGTAACGGGAGATCGTGCGAGACCGACCGAGCCGTTGGAGGAAGATCGCCATGGCGACCACAGTTGATGCGCAGGAGCTGACCGCCTTGCGGACACTTTCGGCAGCCATCGGCGACGATCCGCACCTGACACAGGCAGCCGGCGGCAACACATCGCTGAAGGCAGGGGACACGCTGTGGATCAAGGCCTCCGGCACCTGGTTGAGGGACGCGCTGATTGACGACATCATGGTACCGGTCGCGATGGGTCCGCTCGTCGAGGCCCTCGAACGGCGCGATCCGAGCGCCGACAAGCCGCAGGCCTTTGCCATCGATACCCTCAATCCGCGCGGCTTGCGCCCTTCGATCGAGACCATCGTACACGCGCTGATGCCGCAGCGAGTGGTGCTGCATGTCCACTGCGTCGAGACAATTTCACTCGCCGTTCAGGCCGATTGCGAGATCGAGGCCGGGCGGCGTCTCCAGGGCATCGCGTGGGCTTATGTCCCCTATCGCCGGCCGGGCCTGCCGCTTGCCCAGGGCATTGCCGAGCGTCTCGGGCAGGGGGTCGACGTGCTGATCCTCGGCAATCACGGACTGGTCGTCGCAGCGGAGACCGTGGCCGAGGCGGAGCGTCTGCTGCACCGGGTGAGATCGCTTTTGGCCCGCCCGGCGCGGCAGACACCGATCCCGGATATAGCGGCGCTGGCGGCACTTGCCGACGGCAGCGGTTACCGATTGCCGGCGGATATCGAGGCGCATGCGGCGGCGCTCGATGCGGACAGCCGCCGCATCGCCGAAGCCGGCAGCCTCTACCCTGACCACGTCATCTTCCTTGGCCGGGGCTCCGTGGTGGCAAGGCCTGGCGAGAAGGTCGCCGACGTCGTCGCGCGGCTGGGCACGAACCCCGTCGCGGTCCTCTTTCCAGGCGCCGGCGTGCTGATGCGCGGCGACGCCAGCTCCGGCGCGGACGCTATGCAGCGCTGCCTCGCCGACGTGACCGCGCGGATCGACACCACGGCGCGATTGAATTATCTCACCGCCGCCGAAAATGACGAGCTGGTCAACTGGGATGCCGAGCAGTATCGCCAGAGACTCAACGCGGCGGGTTAGGCGAATGGCGCCTCTTGCATTAGGCATCGACATCGGCACCTCCGGAGCGCGCGCCGTCGCGATGCGTCCGGACTTCTCCACCGCCGCGAGCGCCGCCGTGCCGCTCGAGCGCTTCGGCGCGAACGGCCGCGATCCGGCCGTTTGGTGGGCCGCCGTCGAAGCGACACTGCACGAGCTTTTTTCGCGCATCGATCGCATGGCTGTGCGCGCGATCGCCGTGGACGGTACGTCGGGAACCGTGCTGCCGACCGACGACGCCGGACGGCCGCTGGCCGAGCCGCTGATGTACAACGACAAGGTTCCGGATGCGGCCATCCTCGCCGTGATCGCCGGCACGGCGCCGGAGGCAAGTGCTGCGCATGGGGCGACCTCCGGTCTCGCCAAGGCGCTCTGGTTCCAGCGCCTGCCTGGCATCCACGCCGTGCTGCACCAGGCCGACTGGATTGCCGCGCAATTCTCGGCCCGCTTCGACATCAGCGACGAGAACAACAGCCTGAAGACCGGCTACGATGCCGAGGCGCGCCGCTGGCCGGAATGGATCGCGGCGACCGGCATGCGCGTGGAGCTTCTGCCCACCATTGTCAGGCCGGGTAGCGTGACCGGCAGGCTTACGGCCGCCGCCGCCGACCTGTTCGGGTTGCCGCGCGATGTCGCGGTGGTCGCCGGCACCACGGACGGCTGCGCCTCTTTCTTGGCGACGGGCGCGGCGGCCGCGGGCGACGGCGTCACCGCTCTCGGATCGTCGCTGACCATCAAGATCCTGTCCGACCGGCCGATCTCGGCGCCGCGCTACGGCATATACAGCCACCGGCTCGGCGATGCCTGGCTCGCGGGCGGCGCGTCGAACACCGGCGGCAAGGTGCTCGCCCAGCATTTTTCGCTCGCGCGCATCCTCGAACTCAGCGCAGCGATCGATCCTGCGACGGATACCGGCCTCGACTATTATCCGCTCGGCTCGGCCGGCGAACGTTTTCCTGTTGCCGATCCAAAGCTCCAGCCGCGCCTCCTGCCCCGACCGGAATCGGACGCCGACTATCTCAAGGCGATGCTGGAAGGCATCGCGGCCATCGAGGCGCTCGGCTACCAGAGGCTCGCAGAACTCGGCGCACCGAAGCTCACCTCGGTTCGAAGCGTCGGCGGCGGCGCCGCCAATGCCGCCTGGACCGCGATCCGGCAGCGCAGGCTTGGCGTCGAATTCCGGCCCGCGCTCTCGGACGAGGCCGCGGCCGGGACGGCAAGGCTGGCGCTGGCGGGCGCAAGGGAAGCGGGGCTGTTGTGAACGTGAAACGCACCGCGCATCTCGACGGGATCGAAGCGCTTGCCGAGCGCTACAACGTGTTCCTGCTCGACCAGTTCGGCGTGCTGCATGGCGGACAACAGCCTTATCCCGGCGCGGTCGAAGCCCTGTCGGCGCTGAAGCGCGCCGGCAAGACCGTGGTGCTGATCTCGAATTCCGGCAAGCGGGCGGAGCCAAACGAAAAGCGGCTGCTGAAGCTTGGTTTTGAAGCGGGAAGCTGGGATCATTTCGTCTCATCCGGCGAGGTGGCTTGGCGCATCTTCCGAAACATGGCGGACTCGGGCGCGCTGCGGGCTGGCACGAGATGCCTGCTGATCAGCCGCGACGAGGACCGTTCGGCGATCGAGGGCCTGCCACTCGTTCTGACCGAGCGCGGCGATGACGCCGGTCTGGTGCTGATCGCGGCCAGTGAAGGCGACCGCTACGACCTCGACCACTACCGAAGACTTCTCGGCCCGGCGGCGGCGCGGAAGGTGCCGTGCTTCTGCACCAACCCCGATCGGATCATGCTGACCGCGGTCGGACCGCGCTTCGGCGCCGGCGAGATCGCCGATCTTTACGAACAGCTCGGCGGCAGCGTCACCCGTATCGGCAAGCCCTACCCGGCGATCTACGAAGCTGCGCTGGCGCTTGCGGGACATCCGGCACTCAGCGATGTGATCTGTGTCGGTGACAGTGTCGAGCACGATATAGCCGGCGGCAACGCGGCCGGCGTGTCGACCGCGCTGGTGATGACGGGAATATTGGCCGACAGGAGCGACCTGACGGGGCTGTTTGCAGACCTAGGCGCGTGGCCTGACTACACTCTGGGCGCTTTCCGCTGGCGCTGATCCGCGGACCTATCCAATCCGGTTTCCGCTCACCGGATCGAACAGATGCAGCGCAGCCGGATCGGCGGCGAGGCGGATCGTGTCGCCCGGCCTCACATCGCTGCGGCCCATGACGAAGACGCAGACCTGCTGGTTGGCCAGCCTGACATAGAACTGCGTCGACAGGCCGAGCGGCTCGACCACCTCGACCTCGGCCTTCAGCGCGCCGTCATCCACGAGCTTGATGTGTTCCGGCCGCAGTCCGATGGTGAGGTCGTCGCCATCGCTCAGCGGCAGGCCATCCGGCAGCCGCAGCTTCTGGCCATCGGCGAGCACAGAATCCGCCTTGCCACCCTTGGCGACCTTAGCCGGCAGGAAGTTCATGCCCGGCGAGCCGATGAAGCCGGCGACGAAGGTGTTGACCGGACGGTCGTAAAGCTCCAGCGGGCGGCCGACCTGCTGCACATAGCCGTCATGCATGACGACGATGCGGTCGGCCATGGTCATCGCCTCGACCTGGTCGTGGGTGACATAGACCGAAGTGGTCTTGAGCTGCTGATGCAGCGCCTTGATCTCGGCGCGCATATGGACGCGCAATTTGGCGTCGAGGTTGGAGAGCGGCTCGTCGAACAGGAACACCTTGGGGTCGCGCACGATGGCGCGGCCCATGGCGACGCGCTGGCGCTGGCCGCCGGAGAGCTGGCGCGGCAGGCGGCCGAGATAGGCGTCGAGGCCGAGCCGCCTGGCTGCAGCACCTACCCTGCCGTCGATCGTCGACTTCTCGGCCTTCTTCAAAAGCAGGCTGAAGCCCATGTTGGAGGAGACATCCATATGCGGGTAGAGCGCATAGGACTGGAACACCATGGCGATGTCCCGGTCCTTCGGCGCGACGTCGTTGACCAGCCGCTCGCCGATATGGATCTCGCCGCCGGTGACTTCCTCCAGGCCGGCGATCATGCGCAGCAGCGTGGACTTGCCGCAGCCGGACGGGCCGACCAGCACGACGAACTCGCCATCGGCGATCTCGAGATCGACGCCGTGCAGGATGCGCAGCGCGCCGTAATCCTTCTCGACGTTTTGCAGCGTGACGGAAGCCATCTTTTATCCTTTGACCGCGCCGGCGGTGAGGCCGGTGACGAGATAGCGTTGCAGGAAAGCGAAGAAGACGCAGACCGGGATGAGCGCCAGGATGGAGGCAGCCATCATCTGCCCCCAGTCGACGGCGAACTTGCCGATGAAGGTGAGCAGGCCGACGGCAAAGGTCTTCTGCTCGTCGCTGGAGATCAGCATCAGCGCGAACAGCAACTCGCTCCAGGCGGCGGTGAAGACGAAGCCCAGCGTCGCGCCCATGCCGGGCAAGGTCAGCGGCACGATCACCCGGCGCATCGCCTGAGCGCGGGTGCAGCCGTCAATCATCGCCGCTTCCTCCAGGTCTTTCGGGATGCCGTCAAAGAAGGATTGCATCAGGAAGGTTGCGAAGGCGGTGTTGAAGGCGGTGTAGATGATGATCAGGCCGATCAGGCTGTTGGTCAGGCCGAGATCGCCCATGATGCGGTAGATCGGCGGAATGACCATGACCAGCGGGAAGGTCTGGGTGAGCAGCAACAGGATCGCCAAAGTCGCCTTGCCGCGGAAAGTGAAGCGCGACATGGCATAGCCGGCAAGCGTGGCGATGACGGTGACAAAGGCGGCCGTCGACACCGAGACGATGACGCTGTTGAGGAAATAGCGCGGAAAGTCGGAGGCCTCGAGCACGGTGGCGAAGTTCTGAAAGGTCGTCTGCGACGGCCAGAAGGTGATGCCTTCGGAATAGAGCAGGCGTTCGGGCGTCACCGAGATCTTCAGCGTCCAGAAGATCGGAAACAGCGCGAAGATCACGTAGGCCGCGATAGCGCCGTAGAGACCGATGCCGCCGAAAATACGCGAGGAGGTGGAGCGACCAGCGATCATCAGACGTGCCTCACCAGGGTGCGGCGGATGGCGATCAGGCCGATGGCGTAGGCGATCAGCAGCACCAGAAGCAGCACCGCAACCGCCGAAGCGTAGCCTTTGTCCAGCGACTTGAAGGCGCTGACATAGATGTAGACCGGCACCGTGCTGGTCGAGCCGGCCGGCCCGCCCTCGGTCATGACGAAGATCAGGTCGGCGAAGGTGGCGATCCAGATGGTGCGCAGCATGACGGTGATGACGATGGTCGGCGCCAGGAAGGGCAGCGTCACCTTGGTGAAGCGCTGCCAGGGCGAAGCGCCGTCGATGGCCGCCGCTTCATGTAACTCGGAGGGGATCGACTTTAGCGCCGCCAGCAGCGTGATGGCGAAAAAGGGAATGCCGAACCAGATGTTGGCGACGATCGGCCCCCACATGGCGGTGGCGGGATCGGACAACACGTTGGTCGGCTCCGCCTTCAGGCCAAGCGCGAACAACCAATGCGGCAGCGGCCCGATGATAGGGTTGAACAGCCAGGCCCAGGTGAGGCCCGAGAGAAAGGACGGCACCGCCCAGGGCAGGAATACCACCGCCTGGACGACCTTGCGGCCGTAGAAGGGCTTGTCGAGGAGCAGCGCGAGACCCAGGCCAAGGAAGAACTGGAAGAACAGGCTGGCAACCGTCCACCACAACGTGTTGATCAGCGCCTGGCCGAGCACTTGGTCGGAGAGCATCGCCTGGTATTGGGCAAGGCCGACATATTGCGACTTGAAGGCCGAGAATTTGCGGAAGGAATAGCTGATGCCGATGATCAGCGGCACCAATAGCACCAGGACCAGCAGGACGATCGCAGGCGATAGATAGAGCCACGGCTCGATCGCGGCCTTGCTCAGCCGTTGCTTTCGCGGCCGGGCGGCGGATCGGATTTCGGAGACGGCGTAGGTCATGCGTTTTGGCTCTACGTGGTGAGTGGGTGCCGGCGGGCAAAACAGCGTTCTTCTCCCCGTAAAACGGGGAGAAGATGCCGGCAGGCAGATGAGGGGCGGAGCCAGCCTTTCAGAAGTCAGCGCTGCCCCTCATCCGGCCCTATCGGGCCACCTTCTCCCCGTAGAACGGGGAGAAGGAAATGGCCTGCGCTTACTTCTTGTTCTTCGCCAGCCAGTCCTGCTGTTCCTTGGTCAGGAACTTCGCCCATTCGTCGGCCACGTCCTTGGCCGGCTTCTGGCCGAGCAGCACTTCCTGAAAATTCTTGATCGCCACCTGGTCGACGAAGTTGCCGAGGTTTTCCAGATGCGTTGGCGGCGTCACCATTTCGTACTTGGAGCTGTCGTTGAGCTCGGTAAACCAGCCCTTGAACTGCTCGGTCTTGAAATGCGCATCCTGGTCGGCGCCATTGTGGATCGGGACGACGCCCACTTCCTTGGCCCATTCCAGATTGTCCTTGGGCGACAGCAGTGTGGCCATCAGCTTCCAGGCCTCGTCCTTGTGCTGGGAATTGGCGAACATCGCCCAGCCGGCATAGCCGAGCGTCGGGTAGGATTTGCCGCTCGGGCCCACGGGCAGCGGCGCCACAGCGAAGTCGTCGGCGCTCATCTTGTCGGCGATGCCAAGCAGCGCGTCCGGATCCTGGTTCAGCATGGCGCAGGTGCCGGAGTAGAAGCCGGTCACCGTCTCGTTGAAGCCCCAGCTCACCGAATCTTTCGGCGCCAGACCGTTCTTGTACATGTCTGCCAGCATCTGCAGGCCCTTGACCGAGCCTTCGTCATTGATGGTCGAGACACCGTCATCGGTGAAATAGCCGCCCTTGCCGTCGGCGATGTTCATGAACATGTGCATGCCGTTGAAGGCGCCGGGGCCGCCGCGCAGGCAGTAGCCGTATTTGCCGGGGATCGCGGAGATCTTCTTGGAGAAGGAGACGAACTCGTCGAGGTTTTCCGGCGGACGGTCGAGGCCGGCTTCCTTGAACAGCTTCTTGTTCCAGAACAGCGCGTTCACATAATAGCCATAGGGGATCATGAACTGCGTGTTGTTGACGGTCGAGCCGAACTGCTTGGCGCGGTCGCCGAGCGTCTTGGCGTCGGGCCATTTGGCCATGAAGGGACCGAGATCCTCGAGCTGGCCGTTGTTGGCATAGAGGCCCATCCAGCGTTCCGGCATCTCGACGACGTCGGGCGTGTCGCCGGCCTGTACCATGGTGAGAAACTTCTCGAAGGCCTGGCCCCAGGGCAGCGAGACCACTTCCACCTTGATGCCCGGATTAGCGGTCTCGAATTCGGCGATCTGCTTCTTCAGGAATTCGGTGCGCGGCGGGCTGGTGATGACCTCGACCAGCTTGATGGTGGTATCGGCCAGCGCGCCGCTGGCGGAAATCGCCAGGCCGGCCACGGCGGCAAACATGAAGCTTAGTTTTTTCATCTTCGGGACTCCCATTTTGATCCGTTATTTTTTTGCTCTGTCGAAGGCCTGGGCGATGTCGGCCCAGAGGTCCTCGACATTTTCCAATCCGACGTTGAAGCGGATGGTTCGAGGGCTGACGCCGAAGCGCGCCATCGAATTGATGCCCGGCGTCTGCTCGAGCGAGGCTTTTGCCGGCACGACCAGGCTTTCATGGCCGCCCCAGCTGACGCCGATGCGGAAATATTTCAGGGCGTCGACGAAGGCCGGGATGTCGACATCCTCGGTGACCTCGAAGGAGAACAGCCCGGCATAGCCGGCTAAAGTCTTCTTGCCGGGGTGGTTGGAATAAGCGGGGTGGTTGACCCGCTCGACCTTGCCATGCGCTTTCAGCCGCTCGGCAATGATGAGCCCGCTCTTCATGTGGTGCGGCAGGCGCAGCGGCAGCGTGCGCAGGCCGCGCAGCAACAGCCAGCCTTCGAAAGGCGACAGCTTGCCGCCGAGCTGCGAATAGGTCTGCTCGTTGATGTGCTTGATGTGGGCGGCCGAGCCGGCCACCACACCGGCGACGGTGTCGCTGTGGCCGCTCAGATATTTCGATGCCGAATGCAGCACCAGGTCGACTCCATGCGAAATCGGCTTCTGGAAGACGGGGGTCGCCCAGGAATTGTCGATGGTGGTGACGATGCCCTGCTCCTTCGCCAGTCGCGTCAGATGCTCCAGGTCCTGTAGCTCGAACATCATCGAGGTCGGGCTTTCGAGGTAGAGCAGCTTGGCGCCGGGAAGTGCCGCGGCAACCGCGTCAGGATCGGAGCCGTCGACATAATTGACCTTGATGTGCAAGCGCGGGAACAGCCGCTCGAACAGGCGGTAGGCGTCGCCATAGCAGTTGCGCACGGCAACCATACGCTCGCCGGCGCCGACAAAGGCGAGCACCGTGGCGCTGATCGCCGCCATGCCGCTCGAGAAGCCGCGCGCGGCCTCCGCGCCTTCGAGCGCAGCCACGCGCGCCTCGAACTCCATCACCGTCGGGTTATCGCCGCGGGAATAGATCGGCTGCTTCCTTCTGCCGGCAAAGGTGTCGGCCATGTCGGCGTAATTGGCGAAGGTGAAAAGCGAGGTCTGGTAGATCGGCGGCACCACGGCGCCGCCTGGAAACGGATCGTCATGCGCCAGCAAGGTCGCCGCCTCGCCGAGATAGTCGCCGGCCAGCGGGGCCGGGTCGAAGGTGTTGGGCTGCTCGTTCATCTGCGGTCCGAAAGCTTGAGGTTGGCGGCACCGCGCTTCAGATCGTCCTCAACGGTGGCGATGAGCTTCAGCGCCTCGGCGCGGGCGCCTTCCGGATCATGCGCGGCGATGCGGTCGAAGATGGTGCGGTGGTAGGGAAAGCTGGCATGGCCGAAGTCACGCACGCCGAGTGGATGCTCCCAGAAACGGTGGAAGAGCTCATGCATGGCGCTGATGATCTGCTCGAACAGCGGATTGCCGGAGGCGCGGTAGACCGCCTGGTGGAACTCCCAGTCTTCCTCCGAGGACATGCCTGCGCGGGTGCGGAAGGCATCTTCCATGATGTCGAGCTTGCGCTCGATCTCGGCGATCTCGGCCTTGCCGCCGCGGATGGCGCAAAGGGCCGCCGCCTCGGCCTCAAGGGCCCGGCGGATCTCCAGCGTGCGCATCAGGCCGGCAAAATCATTGCCGCCGGACAGCGTCAGCGGCATGTGCAGCATATCAGGGGAGACGGCGGCCTTGAGATAAGTGCCCGAGCCCTGCCGCCGCTCGACGAGGCCGAGACCCTCCCAGCGGGTCAGGGCCTCGCGAACCGTGTTGCGGCTGACCTTGAGGCGTTCGGCCAGGATGCGCTCCGTCGGCAGCTTCTCGCCGGGACCCAGAGCCTCCTGCCGCACGAACCCCGCCAAGGCCTTCAGCACCGCGTCGTCGCGCGCCGTGGTCTGGATGGGGGGCAGGAAATCGGTCACGCCGGCTGAGCCTAAAGTGGTTCAATGGTCCAACCAATTCCTGCACAGGCGGCGGGACGTGTCAACAGTCGAAACGAGGCTTGGCCGAACGGCGCGGATTTTCCGGTTCGTAGCGCCGAATCGGCAAATCGTTCTTACAACGTCACCGACATAGGTTGGATCGCCGCAAGGCCGGCTTCGGTCAGCGCGTAGACACCGCGCTCGGCCCTGGCGAACCAGCCATAGTAATTGTGCAGAAGGATGCTGGCGGCGCGCGGCGAGAGGGTTTTGAGATCGCGCGGCCGTTTCGGACCGTCGGCCAGGGCGGCGGCGCAGGCCAGCGCTTCCTGCCGGTAGGCGGTCATGATCGGCTTCTTGCGCGTGCTGCCGCCGATGGACGGATCGCCCTTGCGGCGGTGATGCTCCTCGACTAGGCGTGAGCGCCGCCTGGGATCCCGGCGCGGCGGCAAGGCGGCCGGACTGAGCAGCAGCTCCACCTCGCCCTTCTTGCCGACGCCTAGCAGGCCGAAGCCGAGGCGGCGGCAGAGCGCGCGGAAGCGGCGGTCATGCTCGCGGCCCTTGCCGCGCGCCGACATATAGGCGGCAAGCCACACCTCGTCGCAGGCCGCCGCGCGGTCGACGGCTTGCAGGACGAGCTCGAGGTTGAACTGCAGCTTCAACTCGCAGATGACGACAACCGGCGGCTCGCCGGCACGCACGCCGACCACGTCGCAGCCGCCGATCTCGCCCTTGACGGCGAAATCCAGGCTCTCGAGGAACCGCTTCACCGGCTCGTAGAGGGAAGTCTCCTGCATTCGGCAGGCATAGCCGATTCGCAGCGGTCCAGTCGCGCGGGCGTAGTAACAGTTTGCAGCGTCACCTTTCAGGGCCGATGCAGGTAGTCCTCGATTGACTGTGCCTTCATCTCGATCGAGAAGCCGGGCGCACGGGGCGGCATATAGGCGGCATCGCGGATCACGCAGGGTTCGATGAAATGTTCATGCAGGTGATCGACATATTCGATCACCCGTCCGTCCTTGCTGCCCGACACCGCGATATAGTCGATCATCGACAGATGCTGGACATATTCGCATAGACCGACGCCGCCGGCATGCGGCCAGACCGGCAGGCGGTATTTGGCGGCGATCAGAAGCACCGCCAGAACCTCGTTCAGCCCGCCCATGCGGCAGGAATCGATCTGCACCACGTCGATCGCGCCGCCGGCGATGAACTGCTTGAACATGATGCGGTTCTGGCACATCTCGCCGGTCGCGACCTTGATCGGCGCGACAGCCTTGCGGATCTTGGCGTGGCCGGCGATGTCGTCCGGGCTGGTCGGCTCCTCGATGAAGAAGGGTTTCGCGAAGGCGAGGTCCTTGAGCCAGTCGATCGCCTGGTCGACCTCCCAGACCTGGTTGGCGTCGATCATCAAATAACGGTCCGGGCCGATGACCTCGCGGGCGATCCTGAGACGGCGGATGTCGTCGGCGCGGTCGCGGCCGACCTTGAGTTTGATGTGGTTGAAGCCATCGTCGACCGCCTCCTGGCAAAGGCGCCTGAGCTTCTCGTCAGGATAGCCGAGCCAGCCGGCAGAGGTGGTGTAGCAGGCACAGCCTTCGCGCTCGAGCGTGGCGATGCGCTCGGCCTTGCCCGTCTCGGCCTTCTTCAGGATCGCCAGCGCCTCGGCGGGCGTGATGGCGTCGGTGAGGTAGCGGAAATCGACGATGCGCACGATCTCTTCCGGGCTCATCTCTGCGACCAGCCGCCAGACCGGCTTTCCGGCTTCCTTGGCCCAGAGATCCCAGACAGCATTGACCACCGCGCCAACCGCAAGATGCATGGCGCCCTTGTCCGGCCCGATCCAGCGCAGCTGGCTGTCGCCGGTCACGTGGTGCCAGAAGCGGCCGGGATCCTCTTTCACCCAGTCGAGATCGAGCCCCACGACGAGGTGGCGCAGCGCTTCGATCGCCGCGCAGCAGATCTCGTTGCCACGACCGATGGTGAAGGTGAGGCCATGGCCTTTCAGCGATGGAACATCGGTGTCGAGAATGACGTAGGCAGCCGAGTAATCCGGGTCCGGATTCATCGCGTCCGAGCCGTCGAGGCTTTGCGATGTCGGGAAGCGCAGGTCGAAGGTTCTGAGGTCTGTGATTTTGGTCATTGCTGCCTCGTAACTGGCTTGCCTCACAACTCAACTGGCGGCCGAAACGGCCTCAGATCGACCAGCCGCCGTCGATATTATAGGCCTGTCCTGTCGTGTAGGTGGCGCCGGCCAGGTAGACCGCAAGGTCGGCGATCTCCTCCGGCGTGCCGATCCTGCCCATCGGCTGACGCGCGATGAAGGCGGCGCGCGCGGCCTCATAGTCGCCCTGCGCCTGCATGCGGCCCTGGAGCGAGGGGCTCTCGACGGTGCCCGGGCAGATGGCGTTGCAGCGGACGCCCTTGGCGACATAATCGGCGGCAATCGACTTGGTCAGGCCGATCACGGCTGCCTTGGTCACGCCGTAGGCGAAGCGGTTCGGGACGCCCTTCGGGGCGCCCGCCACCGACGCCATGTTGATGATCGAGCCATCGCCGCGCTCCAGCATGCCGGGCAGCACGGCGCGGATGGTGCGGATCATGGCGCGCACATTAAGATTGAAGGCGAAGTCGAGATCCTCGTCCTTCATCTCCAGGATCGAACCGGCATGGACGAAGCCGGCGCAGTTGAACAGCACGTCGACTTGGCCGATCTCGGCGAAGGCGGCCTTCACCGCCTCGTCGTTCAGCACGTCGAGTTTTCGCGTCGTGATGCCAGGCGTCTTGCCAAGCTCGGCCAAGGCCGCCTCGTTGATGTCGGTGGCGTGGACGATGGTGCCCGCCTTGGCGAAAGCCAGCGCGCTTGCCCGTCCGATGCCCTGCGCGGCCGCCGTGACGACCACGACCTTGCCAGTGATATCCGCCATGTTCTTTGTCTCCGTCTTTCAGCCGGGCCGTCGCTCGACGATGTAGATGTGATCCGCCGCCAGCACGACCTCGTCGCGCTGGTTCAAAACCTCGACGTGTTCGATGACGCGTCCCGCGTTTGGCCGTTTCGGATCGTCTTCCTTGGCGGCGATGGTGGTGCGCGTGCGGATCGTATCGCCGATGAAGACCGGCTTGATGAAGCGCAGCCGGTCGTAGCCGTAAGAGAAGGCGACCGGGTTGACGACGCTCGCCGTCAGCCCGACACCGACCGAGAAGACCAGCGTGCCATGCGCGATGCGCTGGCCGAAGGGCGTGCTCTTCATGAACTCGGCATCCATGTGATGCGGGAAGAAATCGCCGGTGTGGCCAGCATGGACGACGAAGTCCGTCTCGGTGATGGTGCGGCCGCTGGTGAGGCGCGACGAGCCGATCTCGTAGTCCTCGAAATAGGTGGTCTGTTCCATGTCCGGCCTTACGGCTTTGCGGCCAGCGGCGTCGCCGGCGCGGCACTCGATTTATAGGCGGCCTCGACCAGCGCCATGGTGTGCCAAGCGTCCTCGACGGAGCTGACCAGCTCCGCGTCTTCGCCGGATGCGAAGCGCTGAACATTGGCCATGCGGCCGACAAAGGCATCGGGGAACCATTCGCCGGCGAGCGGCACGGTGACCCACTCCGACCCGCCTTTCGGATAGATTTCCAGAATGTCCGGCTCGCCGCGCGGATAGTCGAGGTTGAGGCCGAGCTTGACATAGGCTGCGCCCTCGGTGCCGCAGATGCGGAACTCGCAAGCCTGATGGCGGCGCCCGAATTTGTGGTCGTGGTTGATCGAGAGCGCGCAGCGCACCGTATCGCCATAGTCGAGGATGGCGCTGGTGCGCGTCTGCGCGACCTTGTGATTGGGATGGCCAAGCGTCTTGGCATGCACGCCCAAAGGATTGCCGAGAAGCTGGCGGATCAGGTCGAGATAATGGATCGAATGCATGGCGATCTCGACACGCGGCGCCTTGAGCAGGAACTCCCAGAGCTGCCAGGGCGTGTCGAGCGCCAGAAGCGCGTCGAAATCTACCACCTCGCCCAGCCATCCCTTGGCAATGGCGTCCTTCAGCGCCAGGATCATCGGCGCGAAGCGGAGCTGGAAATTGACCGCCGCCTTGAGCTGCTTGGCGCGGCAGATTTCGAGGATCTCGGTGGCCTCGCCGAGATAGTTGCCCATCGGCTTCTGGATCAGCGCCACAGCGCCATCCGGCAGGGCCTTCAGCACCTCGGCATGGCGGCCCGGCGGCGTGGCGAGATCGAAGATCGCGTCCTTTACCGCAGCCGCTTCCTCGACCGAACGGAACGCCGTCACGCCCCATGTCTCGGCCAGTTTTTGCGCCTTGGCCTGATCCGGATCGTAGAGGCCGGAAATCGGGAAGCCGGCCTTACGATAGGCGGGAAAATGCGCGTCGCCGACGATCGAGCCGGCGCCGAACGTCACGATCGAGCGCGGTTTTAAAGGCTTCGGCCAGGACTGCGCCAGCGATGCCGGATCGAAGGCATCAGTCATAATGGAAGACCTCGTCCATCGACGCCCACCACTCACCTTCCTTTCGCGTCTCCAGCGGCTCCTGACACGGCATGCAGACCGACCACCATTCCTGCGTCTTGGGGTCGGCGGCCATCTTGGCCATGTCGGCGGCGTAGTCGGTGCCGTGATATTCGAAATAGGAGAAAAGCAGGTTCTCCGGCCGCTTCAGGTAGATCGAATAGTTCTTGATGTTGCAGGCCGAGATCATGGTCAGCACGTCCGGCCAGACAGCAGCGTGAAGGCGGACATATTCTTCGACCTTTTCGGGCTTCAGGCCCAGCACCATTCCCATCCGCTGCATATCCGTCTCCCTATTTCGCGATCGCCGTGGTGAACTCGGCGATGCTCTTTGCCTTCACGGCGTCCCAGTCCCAGTCGATGCCGATGCCGGGCTCGCTGGGCGCCAGCGCATGGCCATTCTCGATACGTATCTTGGCGCTCGTCAACTCGTCGAGCTGCGGAATATATTCGACATATTTGCCGTTCTGGATGGCGCAAACCAGGCTGACATGCAGTTCCATCAGGAAATGCGGGCAGACCGGCATGTCGAAAGCCTCCGCCGCGTGGGCGACTTTCAGCCACGGGGTGATGCCGCCGATGCGGCCGACATCAACCTGGATGATGTTGCAGGCGCCCTTCTGCATGTACTGGCGAAAATGCCTTATCGAATAGAGCGACTCGCCGACCGCGATCGGCGTCGCGGTCGAGTTCGACAGCCGCACATGGCCGTCTATGTCGTCGGCCGGCAGCGGCTCCTCGATCCAGGCGAGATCGAGCTCGCGCAACCGCTCGGCGCGGCGGATCGCCTCGTCGACGGAAAAGCCCTGATTGCAGTCGGTCATGATCTCGTAGCCGTCGCCGACCGCCTTGCGCACCGCCGACAGCCGCGCGACGTCCTCAGAACCGTGCGGCTTGCCTATCTTCACCTTGGAGCCGGCAAAGCCCTTGGCCTTCGCTTCCAGCGCATCGTCGACCAGTGCCTGCGTCTCGATATGCAGCCAGCCGCCCTCCGTGGTGTAGAGCGGGCAGCGGTCCTTGGCGCCTCCGGCGAGCTTCCAGAGCGGCAGGTTCTGTTTTCTCGCCCGCAGGTCCCATAAGGCGATGTCGATGGCGGCGAGCGCGATCGCCGTGATGGCGCCGATGGTGGTGGCGTGGGTGGCGAATTCGAGATCGTGCCAGATCGCCTCGATCCGGTCGGCGTCGCGGCCGATCAGGCGCGGCGCAAGATGGTCGGCCAGAAGCCGCATCACCGACGAGCCGCCGGTGCCGATCGTATAGCTGTAGCCGGTGCCCGATGCGCCGTCGGAATCGGTGATGGTGACGATCGGCGTCTCCTGGCTGACGAAGCTCTGGATCGCGTCGGTGCGCTTCACCTTCGGCACGAGGTCGACCATGCGCAGCTCGATCTTCTCGATTTTCGCCATGTCAGCTCCTCAGCGACTTGCCGGTTTCGGCGGAGAACAGATGCGCGCGGCTCAGGTCGAAGCTCATGCCGATCCTGTCACCTGCTTTCAGCGGCTTCGGATTGAGCATGCGCGAGACCCAGTCGGTGCCGTTGAACTCGGCGAAGACCAGCGTTTCGTTGCCGAGCGGCTCGGTGATGCTGACCGGCAGCTCGATACGATGGACTTCCGCTTCGCCGCCTGAGCTCAAGCCGTGGCCGGTCGGATAGAAATCGTCGGGACGGATGCCGAACACGACCTTGTCGCCGGCAGCCGTCTTCGACTTGAACTGGCCGGGCAGCGGCAGGCTGTCGCCGCCGCTGAACATCAGTCGCCCGTTGCTCACCGTCGCCTGGTGCAGGTTCATCGGCGGCGAGCCGATGAAGCCGGCGACGAAGCGGGTCGCGGGCCGGCTGAACACCTCGTCCGGCGTGCCGACCTGCTCGATATGGCCCGAGCGCATGATGACGATGCGGTCGGCCAGGGTCATCGCCTCGACCTGGTCGTGGGTGACGTAGATGACCGTCGACTTGACCTTGGCGTGCAGCTTCTTGATCTCGGTGCGCATCTGCGTGCGCAGCTTGGCGTCAAGGTTGGAGAGCGGCTCGTCGAACAGGAAGACATCGGGATCGCGCACGATGGCGCGGCCCATGGCGACGCGCTGGCGCTGGCCGCCGGAGAGCTGCGAGGGGCGGCGCTCAAGCAGTTCGTCGAGGCCGAGGATGGCGGAGGCTTCGGCTACGCGCCGGTCCATGTCATCCTTGGCCGCCCCCGCGATCTTGAGCGAGAAGCCGAGATTCTCGCGCACCGTCATATGCGGGTAGAGCGCGTAGGACTGGAATACCATGGAGATGTTACGCGAGCGCGGCGGCAGGTCGTTGACCGTGCGGCCGCCGATATCGATGTTGCCGCCGGTGATATCCTCGAGGCCGGCGATCATGCGCAAGGTCGTCGATTTGCCGCAGCCGGACGGGCCAACCAGCGCGATGAATTCGCGGTCTGCGATCTCGAGATCGATGCCGTGGACGATCTCCATGTTGCCGTAGCGCTTGGTGAGCTGTTTCAGCGAAACCGTTGCCATGGAAATCAACCTTTCACCGCGCCGGAGGTCAGGCCACCGACGAGGTGTTTCTGGACGATATAGGTGAGGGCCAGCGCCGGGATGATCATTACCACGGCCAGCGCGCACATGCCGCGCCAGTCGATGGTGAACTCGGCCGTATAGTCGAGCAGCCCGACCGGTAGCGTCTTGGAATTAACGGAACGAGTGAGCTGCGAGGCCAAAGCGAACTCGTTCCAGCAGGTGAGGAAGGCGAAGATGGCGGCCGAGGCGATGCCCGGACGCGCCAGCGGAAATTCGACCTGCCAGAACGCCTGCCAGCGCGTGCAGCCGTCGATCTGGGCTGCTTCGGCAAGGTCCTTCGGCACTTGGCGGAAGAAGCCGTCGATCAGCCAGATGGTGAACGGCACGTTGAGCGCGACATAAGCCAGGATCATGCCGATATGAGTGTCGATGATGCCCAGCCGCACATAGAGGAAGAACAAGGGCAGCGAGAGCGCTATGCCGGGCACGGTGCGGGTCAGCATCAGGCCGAGGAACATGCCCGACTTGCCGCGGAAGCGGTATCGCGCGAAGGCGTAGCCGCCGGCCATGCCGATGGCCACCGCGATCGCCGTCGAGGTGACCGAGATGATCAGCGAGTTGCGGAAATAGTCGAGCACCGGGATGCCGCCTTTGCCGATGCCGCTGAACATGGCGACATAAGCGTCGACGGACAGCTGCTGCGGAATCCAGACCGGCGGCTTGGCCATGATCTCGACCGTGGGCCTCAGCGACGACAGCACGATCCAGATGCCCGGCAGGCAGATCACCAGCATGGCAAGGAATAGGCCGACGCGGTGCGCGACGGTCAGCGCGCGGCGCGTGAGGCGGGCGGAGGCGTTCTCGTCCATTCTCACCACTCCGCGCCGATCTGCGCGCGCGCCGCGGCGAGCTTGTTGTAGAAATAGACGGTGAAGGCGATCGACAGCAGGATCGAGAAATAGGCCATGGCATTGGCGAGGCCCATGCGGGCATCGCTGTAGGCGGTGCGCCCGACCAGGGTCCACAACAGCTCCGTGCGGCCGGCCGGGCCGCCGTCGGTCATGATCTTGACGATGTCATAGGCGCGCGCCACGTCCAGCGAACGGATCGTCATGGCGATATAGGCGAAGGGCATGACGAAGGGCCATGTGACATAGCGGAAGGTCTGCCAGGGCGTGCAGCCATCGACGCGGGCCGCCTCTATCGGCTCCTTGGGCATGGCGAGCAGGCCAGCCAGGATCAGAATCGCGAAGATCGAGGTCGACGACCAGATCTCGGCGATCGAGATGGCGATGAAGGCGAGATGGCCTTCGATTAGCCACGGGATGGCGTCCTCAGTGATGCCCAGCGACTGCAGCGCATTGTTCACCAGGCCGATATTGTCGTTGAACATGAATTTGAACTGGAAGCCGACGAGGATCGGCGAGAACATCATCGGGAACATCATCAGCGTGCGCAGGATGCGCTGGCCGCGCGTTGCCTTCTCGACCAGCATGGCCAAGCCGAGGCCGAGCAGCATCTCGAGGTTCAGCGCGATGGTGAGCAACAGAACGGTGCGGCCGAAGGCCCACCAGAAATCCGCATTGGTGAGGATCGACAGATAGTTCCTGAAGCCGACGAAGACGAAGAAGGTCTCGGGCCGCGTCAGGCGGAAGGGCGTGAAGCTGGAATAGAGCGACAGGATCAACGGTAGCACCACCACAGCCGCCAGCACGACCATGGCCGGAAGCAGCAGCAGGAACGGCGCGGATGGCTTGAAGCCCTTCATCAGGATCCTGTGGTGTATTGCATTCATTTCGGGCCGCCACGGGCATGGCCAGCGGAAAGTCAGACAAGACGCTGTCGCCTCCCCCATTCACGATGGGGGAGGCAGCCTTGGGAGCGCTGCTTAGAGCTTGCCGGCGTCCTGAAGGATCTGCGTCGCCTTGGCGGCCGCCTCGTCCAGGGCCTGCTTGGACGTCTTGTCGCCAAGGATCGCCGCCTGCAGTTCGGGGTAGACGGCGTTGGAGATCTCGATCCACTCAGGCGTCTGCGGCACGGCGAAGGCGTGCTTGGCTTCCTCCTGGAAGGCGGCGAGGACCTCCTTCTTGTAGGGATCGTTCTCAGCCTGCTTCAGGTCCCAGTCCCAAACCGCGGTGCGGGTCGGCAGCGGGCCGGCGGCGGCTTCCAGCTTCTGGCTGTCCTCATTGGTCAGCCACCACGCCAGAGAGGCGGCGGCTTCCTTGTTCGGGCAGTTCTCGGTCACTGAGAAGCCATGGAAACCCGACCACCCGGTGCGCTTGCCGGAAGACCCCTTGGGCGCGACCTTCACGCCGACATTGCCGGCGACCTTCGAGGACTTCGGGTCGTTGAAGAAGCCGGCCCAGCCCGGCCAGTCGAGGTTGATCGCCACGGTGCCCGAGGCAAAGCCCTGGCCGAGATCGTCCCAGAGATAGTTGGTGGTGCCGGCCGGCACAGCCTTGGCCTTGTAAAGATTGACGAACCAGTCCAGCGCACGGATACCGGCCTCGGAGTTGAAGACGGGCTTGCCATCCTTGTCGAGATATTCGCCGCCCTCGGCGACCACCATCTCATAGAAGCGGCCGTTGATCGCCTCTTCCTTGCCGGCGAACTGCGTGCCGTAGAAATTGGGTGGGTTGGCAAAGAACTCGGCCTGGTCGGTCACTTCCTTCCAGGTGTCGGGCGGCGCAAGGTCGTAGCCGTATTTGGCCTTGAACTTGGTCTTGTTGTCGGCGTTCTCGTAGAGGCTCTTCTGGTAATAGAGCGCCGAGACGTCGAACTGCGCGCGCGGCAGCATCTCGAGCTTGCCGTCGATGGTCGCGGCCTTGATCGTCGAGGGCACGAAAGCGTCGATCTCTTCCTTCGGCAAGAGCTTGCTGAGGTCGGTGTAAAGGCCGGTATATTGCGGCGCGAAGGAAGAATGGTTCCAGCCGACGCACCAGTTGGTGCTGCCCGAGGCGATGTCGGACTTCAGCTCCTTGTCGATATCGAAGCCGTTCTTCTTGGTCAGGATGTTGACCTTGGCGCCGGTCGCCTTCTCCCATTCGGGGATGCGCTCGTAGAGCTTTTCATATTGCTGGCCGCCGATCAGCTTCACGTCGATCGTCACGCCCGGAAATTTGCCGGGCAGATCGGCCGAAAAAGCCGTGCCGCCGAGCAGCAGGCCAGCCAGGCCGGCGGAAATGCCTAGAACCAGTCTCGTCATGTTCTCCTCCCATGGGCTCGCGGCGACGATCCGCCGGGTGCGCGACCGATCGCTTAAGCTTCATTCATATGCAAATAGCATTTTCATTCCCGGGTCAAGGCGAATGTGCTTCCAGCGGAATGAAGTTCATGCATATATGCAGATCGAAATTCACTGGAGGGACGGGTGGCAGAGGAAGAAGACGGGGACCGCTACCGCGCGCCGGCGCTGGACAAGGGGCTGGATATTCTTGAGTTGTTGTCCAGCGTGGACGGTGGGCTGACGCAGGCGGAGATCGCAAAGCGGCTCGACCGCAGCCCGAACGAGTTCTACCGCATGCTCGACCGCCTGGTGCGGCGCGGCTATGTCACCAAGATCGACGGCGACCGTTACTCGCTGACGCTCAAGCTCTTCGGCCTCGCGCAATTGCACGCACCGGTTCGCCGGCTGGTGTCCTATGCGACGCCGATCATGCGGGAGCTGGCCGAAACCTCATCGCAGGCCAACCAGTTGGTGGTGTTCGACCGCGGCGCCGCCGTGGTCATCGCGCAGCAGGAAGCGCCGCGCTATTGGGGCATCTCGATCCGCGTCGGCTCGCATATCAGCTTGTTCGACACTGGTTCCGGCCATGTGCTGCTTGCCTTCCGCTCGCCCGAAGAGCGCAAGATGATGATCGCCGAGCATCTACAGAGCACCGAGCATCTCAATCTGACGCCGGAATTCTTCGCCCGCCTCGACCAGGTGCGCGACCGCGGCTACGAGATGATGGCGTCGCTGCAGACCGCCGGCGTCTACAATCTTTCGACGCCGGTGCTGGGGCCGGACGGCAGAGCCATCGCGGCGCTGACCATTCCCTACATCACCTTGGTCAACGCGCCCACGGCGCCGGACATCACCCTAACGATCCGGCATCTGCAGGATGCAGCGGCAAGGCTCTCGCAGCTCGCCGGGTCGGATGTGCCACAATCGTCGTAATTTCTTATTTGAATAATAGATTTTTCGGCGAAATAGTGTCCTGGAGCGGGATGAACCCAAAGCAGCCGGTCATCCCGTCCTAACGCTTTGTTTTTTGGAGCATGATCTTATCCGAAAAGTCTGCAACTTTTCAGGATCATTCTCCAGGCCACGGAGGATACGCCGCCATGATCATCGACACGCATCTGCACCTCATAGACCAGGGCGCGCTTCGCTATCCGTGGCTGGCCGGCGTGCCGGCGCTGAACCGCGATTTCTCCTATGAGGAATACGCCGCCGACGCGCGGCGCTCAGGCATTGAAGCCGTGTTGCATATGGAGGTCGACGTAGATTCCGCCGACGTCGCCGCCGAGACGGCGCATGTGAAGTCGATCGCCGGCCAGGCGGGCAGCCTGCTTCGCGGAGCGATCGCCTCCTGCCGGCCCGAGGAGGCCGGTTTCGAGGCTTATCTGGAAACGGTCAAGGCGGAGCCGTTCGTCAAGGGTTTCCGCCGCGTGCTGCATGTCGTTCCCGACGATGTCTCGGAAGGCGCGCTGTTTCGCCAGAACATCAAGCGGCTGGCCGGCACTGGCCTGACATTCGATCTTGTGGTGCTGCCGCATCAGATCCCAAAGGCAATGGCGCTTGCCGACCTCGCGCCCGACGTCCAGTTCGTTCTTGACCATTGCGGCGTGCCCGACATCAAGGGCAATGCCGAGCATCCGTGGCGAGAGCATATGGAAGCAATTGCCAAGCGGCCCAACGTCGTCGGCAAGATTTCCGGCGTCGTCGCCTATGCCGATCCGGCGACGTGGACGGTCGAGACGCTCCGGCCCTATGTCGAGCACACGATCCGGTGCTTCGGCTGGGACCGAGTGATCTGGGGCAGCGACTGGCCGGTCTGCACGTTGGGCGGCGGGCTGACGACCTGGATCGCCGCCACGCATGCGCTGCTGGCCGGTGCAAGCGATTCAGAGCGGACCTGCCTGCTCTCGGGCAATGCGCGCCGGTTGTGGCGGATATAGACGTCAAGCTCGCCGAGCGTCGCGGCGGCGATCGGCACATCTAGCCGGCGGCGGCCGGCGCGAAACTCTCCCGGAACAGGCGGTTGATATCGGCGACGACGCAGCGGGCGTCCTGCCGGCCGGCAAGGCCGTCATTGATGCGGTCCGAGGCCTGCTGCTGGAAGGCCATGTAGCCGTCATGGCGCGGGCGGACCCAGGCGCCCTCGAGTGTCGCCCGCGTAGCGCGATAGAAGTCGCCGGTCGGGGCGTTGACGGCATCATCTTCCCAGGCTGCGGCGTGGCCGGGCTGGCCGCCAGCGGCGGCATAAGGGCCGCGCTGCACGTCGCCGCTGGCGATCCAGTAGGCGAAGTCGATTGCCGCCTGGCGCTGGGCGGAAAAGGCGGAGACGGCAATGCCGGTGCCGCCAAGCGCCGAGCCGACCGGGCCGTTGCCGCTGGCGACCGGCATGTCGGCGAAGGCGAGGCGGTGCGGGCGGAAACCCGCCACTGCATAGGAAACATAGCCATAGATCAGCGGTGCGCAGGCGATGCGCGAGCCGGGCTTGGCCATCTTCTCGAAGACGGCGATCGGATCCATCGTCAGGCATGCGGGATCGACAAGTGCTGCGATCTCACGCAGCATCTCCAAGACGGTTTCGCCGGTCTCGCCGTCGACAAGGTCGGCCGAACCGTCGACTATGCATGGCCGGCCGAGATCGGCGGCCAAAGTGTAGAAGCACATCAGCGAATGCGGCGGCCGCAGCGGCAAGAGCACGCGGCCCTGCTCGGCAAGCGCCAGCACTTCGGTCCAGATCGCCGGCGCAGCTTCGATCAGATCGGGCCGCCAGGCCTGCACCTGGGTCGCGGCGTCGATCGGGAAAGCCCATTGCCGGCCCTGCCAGGTATAGCTCGGATAGGATTGGCCGACGCTTGCCGCAGCCAGCGCTTCGCGTTCCGCCTCGCGTCCGGGCACATCGAGCGGCGCAAGGCATTTCTCGGCGGTGATCTGGCCGACATGCGGGTGGTCGATGACGATCAAATCATAGGCGCGGGCGAGCTCTTCCACCGGGAAGGATTCGAAATCCTGCAGCGAGCGCTTTTCCCATTCGATCGAGACGCCGGTCCTTTCCTTCCACAGCGCCGAGCATGCCACCATCGGGTCGTAGCCGCGCGGATGGTTCCAGGTCATGCCTTTCAACCGGATCACAGGCCGAACTCCGCGCGGATTTTCTCGCTGTGCTCGCCGATCCGAGGGGCGGCGCGATCGACTTTGGCGCGCGCGCCGTCGACGCGCAGCGGCGAACGCGTGGTGAGGATCGACACGTTGTCCTCGCGTGTCACGGTCTGCAGCATGTCGAGAGTCTTGAAGCCATCGCTCGCCATCAATTCCGGCCAGGTCAGCACCTTGGCGCACCAGACGTCGGCGGGCTCGAGGACCGCCAGCCACTCGTCGATGGTCTTCTCGGCGATGCGCCTGGCGATGATCGCCTTGATCTCGTCGCGGGCGGTGAACCAGGTCTCCGGCTTGTCGCGGAAAGGGTCTAGCTCGGGCAATTCGAGCAGGTCGGCTATCTTCGGGATCGGCGTCATGGCAATCGCCAGGTAGCCGTCCTTGGCCGGATAGACGCCGTAAGGCGCCGAGAGATAGGCATGGGCGCTGCGGGAGGACGAGCGCTTCGGCAGGCGGCGGCCGTCGTTGAGATGCGTGGTCAGCACCTCGAACTGGAAATCGACCAGCGCCTCGAGCAGGCTGGTTTCGACAAGGCCGCCCTCGCCCGTGATGCCGCGCCGCACCAGCTTGGCGAGGATGCCTTGGGCGCAGGCGGCGCCCGCCAGCATGTCGGCGATCGCCAGGCCGAACGGCACCGGTCCCTGCTCCTCGTCGCCGTTCAGCCACATCACGCCGGAACGAGCCTGCGCGAGCAGATCCTGCCCAGGGCGCTTCACCCATGGCCCTTCCTCGCCATAACCGCTGATCGAGGCATAGACGAGCCGGGGATTGATCGTGCTGACACGCTCATAGTCGAGGCCGAGCCGCTCGATGACGCCCGGCCGGAAGTTCTGGATAAGCACGTCGGCCTTGGCGATCACACCGCGCAGCGCGGCGAGGTCGGCTTCGTTCTTCAAATCGATGGCAAGGCTTTCCTTGCCGCGGTTGATGGCGTGGAAAATGGTGGAATCGCCGCCGATCTCGGTGTCGCTGAGATAGAGCCGGCGCGACAGGTCGCCGCCATCGGGCCGCTCGATCTTGATGACGCGCGCGCCGAGGTCGAGCAGGCGCAGCGAGCAGTAGGGTCCCGACAGGAACTGGCTCATGTCGATGACGACGAGGCCGGTCAGCGGAAGTTCGTTGTCAGCGGCCACGATTCACTTCTCGGTCTTGCCGACAAAATCGGCGGGGTTCTTGTATTTCACCGTCTGCAGATGCTCGCAGTAGAGCACCAGCTCTCCTTCACCCTTGAAGACTTCATAGCTGGCGCGGATCAGGCCCATATCCTGGTAGCGCGGCTTTTTGTCGAGGTTGGTGCGGATCGAATAGATGGTGTCGCCGATGAAGACCGGCTTGATGAAGCGCAGTCTGTCGTAGCCATAGGAAAAGGCGTTGATGCAGTTGGTGGCGACCAGGCCGAGCCCGGCCGAGAAGACGAAGGCGCCCGCCACCAGCCGCTTGCCGAAGATACCTTCCTTCTCGGCGAACATCTGGTCCTGCACGTAAGGATGGATATCCAGCACCAACGCATTGAACATATGGCTTTCGCCCTCGGCGATGGTGCGGCGAAGCGAGCGGATTTGGTGGCCGACCTGCCAGTCCTCGTAGAACCAGTTTTCCGAATTCCAGACAGGGATTTCGGCATGCGCCTCAGGCATGTCGGCGGGATGCGTCGAGGCGACACCGACGGTCGGCGAGAATGCGCTCATGATCCTCTCCGGGAGCTTCCGGCGCAGCCTGCAAAGCGGTTCCGGGCGCGATGCCGGATGGCGAGATGCATGGTCGCTTTCCTCCCAAAGTTTTCTTTTGTGAATAATATTTTCACATATGGGATTCCCTTGCAAGCGACGATCGGCGAAATTTTCGCAAGGCCGGCACCAGCGGAGGAGCCGCCGGCGACGCCAGGGAAGATCGATGCAAAGCGCCTGTCTTGCCTTTGTTGGCAGCCCCGATCGCGAGGCGCCCTACTTCCAGGGCGCAGCGTCTACGGCTTCGACGAGGCGACGCTCGCCGTACAGAAGCTTGCCGAGAGCGACGAGGTCGGAACGCCGATGTGCGTGCGGATCATCGAGGACCGGCTTCAATCCTGATCTTAGCGAGTGGAGTTCTTAGCGACTGACTTTGCTCACTGGCCGATCCGCGCGAACGAGCCGGTATAGGTCTGGCCGGCAAGCGCGTAGGTGACGTTGAGCATTCCCGGCGACGGCATCGTGGCGGTGATGTCGGCGCCGTTCGGCAAGCGCCCGAGCTTCAATGTGTTGCCGGAAATCCTGCCGGAGCCGTCGGCGACGCCCGGCTTGTTGTCAGCCAGATCGCCCCAAGCGTAGCTGGCCGTCACCTGCCCGCCCGAAGACACGGTCAGCACAGCCAGCTTGCCGTCATACATGCCGTTGAGCTGCCCCGCCCAAATACCGGAGAATGCGGCGTATCTGGCCGGAACGCCCTTGCCGGGCGGAACGACCGCGACCGCCTGATCCAGCACAGCCGAATTCGGCGAAGCCGGAGCGGGAGCAGCAATGGCGGCCGGGACAGGTTGCGGGTCAGCAACAGGCTGTGTGTCTGGAGTCGATTGACAAGCGGCAAGCGCGACCGCAATGCAAAACATCGGCAAGAGACTGTTTGGCCGCGCAAGCAGTCCAGATTGAACCCGTTCCTCTACCAGTTTCCCACCCAAAACCGGAACTCTCATAAGCATCCCTCCGACAGGAAGCCTTAGCCTAGTTGCGGCCACCGGCATAGGGATTTCCTCGGGCGCTTGTTTCGCCGAATAGGACCTGCGTTCGCTTCCGTTGGAGCGGCTTTCCCAGGGACGATATCTCGACTGCAAGCATCCATCGACGCTCCGTCGCGGAGGGCATGATTCTGGAACCCCCGCCAATGCCCCGCGTTCCCAGGAAACCAGCGGCGATTGCGCTCCACCAATCCAAGCAAAGATCGTTCGCGGATCTCTCGAGAAGAACGCGATAAGAGCACGGAGTTCCAGCCATGGCTTTCACGCTTGAGAGTCCAGCCTTTGAAAACGGGCAGACCATTCCCGAGCCCTATGTCCGCAACGGAGGCAATCTGTCTCCTCCCCTTCGGTGGAAGAACGCGCCAGCCGGGACCAAAAGCTTCCTGCTTGTCGTCGAGGATCCCGATGCGCCACGCGGCATGTTTCGCCATTGGGCGGTCTATGACATTGCCGCCGGCCGGGACCACCTGCCTGAAGGCACCGCCGGGCCGGAAAGTTTCCGCCAAGGCGTCAACGACTTCGGCAATGCCCATTACGACGGCCCCCAGCCGCCAAAAGGACACGGCGTTCACCACTATCACTTCCGCCTTTCGGCACTCGACGTTGAGGCGCTGGAACCCGGCGGAGAACCGGAAATCGCGAATCTTCTGGCCCAGGCGGAGCCCCATATGATCGCCACTGCCGACCTCGTCGGCACATATGAAAGCCGCTGATGCGCGATCCGACGCATCCTGTCGGCATTCGATCATGCCCCCGTTCGAACGAGGAGAAAGACAATGCCGGACAAGAAAACCATTGAAAAGGCGCGCGAGGACAAGCGCGAAGGCAAGTCGGCAAGCACGCAGGCCGGTGAATTCGTTCACGCGGAAATCGACAAAGTCCGCAAGGGCAAGCATGGCGCCCGCTCCACCAAACAGGCGATCGCCATCGGCCTTTCGGAGGCGCGCCGCGCGGGCGTCGACCTGCCGCCTCCGAAGAAAGGCGATGTGAAGGAGAGCACGCGCAAGAGCGCCAAATATGCTTACGAGGCAGGCCAGGGCGAACGGAAGCCGAAGCGCCAGCCGAAGGTCTCGAAGGCGGTGTCGAAGGTGCTTGAGGGCGAGCCGAAGAGCACCGCCTCCCACAAGGCTCTGTCGAAGCAGGCCAAGAGCGCCGCAGCTGGTCGCACAGCCGAAGAGCAGTCGGCGGCGGCAAGGAAGGCCGCGCAGACCAAAGGCGCCGCCGGACGATCGGCTGCAGCGCGCAAAGCAGCCAGAACCCGCGCCCAGCGCGGTTAGAGCAATTTCAGGAAGGACTGTTTGGTGGAGCCAATCGGAATCGAACCGACGACCTCTTGAATGCCATTCAAGCGCTCTCCCAACTGAGCTATGGCCCCACTCCCGGCAGTCGGCCGGCGCCGTTTCCGGCGAAGAGATCCGGCGCGGTTGGGAACCGCGCCGTCGTTTAGTGCTGGCGGCTTCTAGCGCCGCCTTCGGTCAAGATCAAGCCTTGAAAAGCCGCTTTTTCGTCACAGGCCAAAATGGCCGGCAAACGAACTCAGACTTCGTCATCGTCGTCGCCGACGCCGATCATATCGGCGACGTCATCGTCCTCTTCCTCTTCGTCGGCCAGGAAGGTGTCGTCCTCATCGTCGCCGAGATCGACATCCTCTTCATCGTCACCAAGATCTGGAAGCTCGTCGGCGCCGCCCTTCACTTCGTCATCGGCCTCCTCGAGCGAGACGACTTCGGCGCCTTCCTCTTCGTCGGCGTCCACTTCCTTCTCGGCGACTTCCTCATCTTCCTCGAGGGCGGAAATCTTGCCTTCCTCGAAATAGGAGCGGGGATAGCTCTTGCCGGTATAGGGCGAGACGATCGGGTCTTTGTTGAGATCGTAGAATTTCCGACCCGTTTCGGGGTCGACACGCTTGGTGCCAAGTTCAGCTTTTGCCACAGCAGGCCTCGTCAATAAAAGAGTGGTCCCCATAACCGCAGTTTTGAGCGCTGTCAAAGCCAAAAGCCGGCATTGTAAAATGCTCGTATTCGAAGGCCTCGCACAAGGGGATGACCATTGCAACGCACCGTGATACGAGACCGCCGCAGCATGACGAACCGAGCCGGCCAGCCGGCATTTCATTTGGAAGACAAGGATGTCTCACTCCGCCGCCGCTAAGCCGGCCACGGCCCGCAAATCCCCTGCCCTTGCCGGCACCGCGCGCGTGCCGGGCGACAAATCGATCTCGCACCGCTCGTTCATGTTCGGCGGCCTTGCCTCCGGCGAAACCCGCATCACCGGCCTGCTCGAAGGCGAGGACGTGATGCGCACGGGCGCCGCCATGAAGGCGATGGGCGCGCATATCGAAAAGAACGGCGGCGAATGGGTGATCCGCGGCACCGGCAACGGCGCGTTGCTGCAGCCCGAAAGCCCGCTCGACTTCGGCAATGCCGGCACCGGCTCGCGTCTCACCATGGGGCTCGTCGGCACCTATGACATGGAGACGACCTTCATCGGCGACGCCTCGCTTTCCGGCCGGCCGATGGGCCGCGTGCTCGACCCGCTGCGCCAGATGGGCGTGCAGGTGCTGAAGGCCGCTCCCGGCGACCGCATGCCGATCACGCTGCGCGGCCCGAAGCATGCAGCGCCCATCACCTATCGCGTGCCGATGGCATCCGCCCAGGTGAAGTCGGCGGTGCTGCTTGCCGGCTTGAACACGCCCGGCATCACCACGGTGATCGAACCCGTGATGACGCGCGATCATACCGAAAAGATGCTGAAGGGGTTCGGCGCCAACCTGAGCGTCGAGACGGATGAGCGCGGCGTGCGCCACATCTTCATCGAAGGCCAGGGCAAGCTCACCGGACAGACGATCGCCGTGCCCGGCGACCCTTCCTCCGCCAGCTTCCCGCTGGTCGCGGCGCTGATCGTGCCGGGCTCGGACATCGTCATCGAGAACGTGCTGATGAACCCGACCCGCACCGGGCTGCTGCTGACCTTGCAGGAAATGGGCGGCCATATCGACATCCTCAATCCGCGCAATGCCGGCGGCGAGGACGTGGCGGACCTGCGCGTGCGCTCCTCCGACCTAAGGGGCGTCATCGTGCCGCCCGACCGCGCACCGTCGATGATCGACGAGTATCCGGTGTTGGCCGTCGCCGCGAGCTTCGCCGAGGGTGAGACGCTGATGCAGGGACTGGAGGAATTGCGCGTCAAGGAATCCGACCGTCTGGCGGCGGTGGCTCGGGGCCTGGAGCTCAACGGCGTCGACTGCACCGAGGGCGAAGCCTCGCTCGCCGTGCGCGGCAGGCCGGGCGGCAAGGGACTTGGCGCACATCCCAACGGCCCCGATACGGCGGTGAAGACGCATCTCGACCACCGCATCGCCATGAGTTTTCTGGTGATGGGCCTAGCCACCGAGAAGCCGGTGACGATCGACGACGCCAACATGATCGCGACGAGCTTTCCGGAATTCATGGGGCTGATGAAGGGGCTGGGCGCGGAGATTGGGTGAGGTCAATGAGATTGGCCCAAACTGAAAGGCTGGCGGGACAGCACCCCCCTCTGTCCTGCCGGACATCTCCCCCTCAAGGGGGGAGATTGGCGGCTTTGGCGTTCCGCTCAATCCTGCAACACAGACAATCGGCGAAAGCCGCGATGACGGCTGATCTCCCCCCTAGAGGGGGAGATGTCCGGCAGGACAGAGAGGGGCGCGAAGGATCGCGGCGTCCGTCTTATTCAGCGCGTCTTCCGATCGCTGTGCCCGTCCAATGAGCACCCCCTTCACCATCGCCATCGACGGGCCTGCCGGTGCCGGCAAGGGCACACTCGCGCGCCGGCTTTCCGACCACTACCGGCTGAACCTGCTCGACACCGGCCTCACCTATCGCGCGGTCGCTCACAAGCTGCTCGAACTCGGCCTGCCGCTCGACAATGTCTCGGCGGCGGAAACCGCTGCGCGTCAGGTGGACCTCTCCAACCTCGACCGCACCGTGCTGGCCGCGCATGCGGTAGGCGAGGCGGCCTCCAAGGTCGCGGTCATTCCGACCGTGCGGCGCATCCTGGTGGAGAAGCAGCGGGCCTTCGCCAAGGCGCCGCCCGGTGCTGTGCTCGACGGCCGCGACATCGGCACGGTGGTGTGCCCGGACGCCGACATCAAGCTCTATGTCACGGCAAGCGCCGAAGTGCGCGCCAGGCGCCGGCTGGCCGAGATCGAGAGCATGGGCGGCAGCGCCGATTTCGCCACCATCCTTGCCGATATCGAGCGCCGCGACGAGCGCGACATGGGCCGCGCCGACTCGCCGCTGAAGCCGGCGGCAGACGCGCACTTGCTTGATACCAGCGAAATGGCTATAGAAGCCGCGTTTCTGGCGGCGATGGCGATCGTTGACGACGTCCTTGCCAAGAGAAACAAGGCCTGATCAGGTTTTTCGATTGCCGCTGGCGGCGAAAATACCCATATCGGGCACGAACCAGCCTGCCAGCATTCTTCATGCGCCGGACTTGCCGCCTGAACAGCGGCCAAGGGCTTTCAGCCCGGAACGCCGGCAGGCTCACGCAACGCTAACCCACGGCGCCCGCCCCGCTTGAAGACCGGGGTATTCCAGGAGAAACAATGTCAGTAGCTAATCCGTCTCGCGACGATTTCGCGAGCATGCTCGAAGAATCATTCACCGCCGGCCATTCCGGCGAGGGCCAGGTTGTCCGGGGCACGATCACCGCGATCGAAAAGGACATGGCCATCATCGATGTCGGCCTCAAGGTCGAAGGCCGCGTGCCGCTGAAGGAATTCGGCGCCAAGGGCAAGGAATCCTCCCTCAAGGTCGGCGACACCGTCGAGGTCTATGTCGAGCGCATCGAAAACGCGCTTGGCGAAGCCATGCTGTCGCGCGAGAAGGCTCGCCGCGAGGAGAGCTGGGTGCGTCTCGAAGAGAAGTTCACCAAGGGTGAGCGCGTCGAAGGCGTCATCTTCAACCAGGTCAAGGGCGGCTTCACCGTCGACCTCGACGGCGCCGTGGCGTTCCTGCCGCGCAGCCAGGTCGATATCCGCCCGATCCGCGATGTCACCCCGCTGATGCACAACCCGCAGCCCTTCGAGATCCTCAAGATGGATCGCCGCCGCGGCAACATCGTGGTGTCGCGCCGCACCGTGCTCGAAGAGAGCCGCGCCGAACAGCGCTCGGAAATCGTGCAGAACCTCGAGGAAGGCCAGGTGGTCGAAGGCGTGGTCAAGAACATCACCGACTACGGTGCGTTCGTCGACCTCGGCGGCATCGACGGCCTGCTGCATGTCACCGACATGGCCTGGCGCCGCGTCAACCATCCGACCGAGATCCTCAACATCGGCCAGACGGTCAAGGTGCAGATCATCCGCATCAACCAGGAAACCCACCGCATCTCGCTCGGCATGAAGCAGCTCGAGTCGGATCCGTGGTCGGATATCGGCACCAAGTTCCCGATCGGCAAGAAGATCAAGGGCACCGTCACCAACATCACCGACTACGGCGCGTTCGTCGAGCTGGAGCCGGGCATCGAGGGCCTCATCCACGTTTCGGAAATGTCGTGGACGAAGAAGAACGTGCATCCCGGCAAGATCCTGTCGACGACGCAGGAAGTCGACGTGGTGGTGCTCGAGGTCGATCCGGCCAAGCGCCGCATCTCGCTCGGCCTCAAGCAGACGCTGGAAAACCCGTGGCAGGCTTTCGCCTCGAGCCATCCGGTCGGCAGCCAGGTCGAGGGCGAGGTCAAGAACAAGACCGAGTTCGGCCTGTTCATCGGCCTGGAAGGCGACGTGGACGGCATGGTGCATCTCTCCGACCTCGACTGGACCCGTCCGGGCGAGCAGGTCATCGAAGAGTACAATCGCGGCGACATGGTCAAGGCGCAGGTGCTCGACGTCGACATCGAGAAGGAGCGCATCTCGCTCGGCATCAAGCAGCTGGCCCGCGACACAGTCGGCGAGGCGGCCAGCAGCGGCGAGCTGCGCAAGAACGCCGTCGTCACCTGCGAGGTCATCGGCGTGAAGGATGGCGGTCTGGACGTGCGGCTGGTCGACAGCGGCATCGAGACCTTCATCAAGCGTTCGGACCTTTCGCGCGACCGCGACGAGCAGCGCCCCGAGCGCTTCACCGTCGGCCAGAAGGTCGATGCCCGCGTCATCGCGTTCGACAAGAAGACCCGCAAGCTGCAGGTCTCGATCAAGGCGCTGGAAATCGCCGAGGAGAAGGAAGCGGTCGCTCAGTACGGCTCGACCGACTCCGGCGCTTCGCTGGGCGACATTCTGGGCGCCGCGCTGAAGAAGCAGGGCAACTAAAGCCTTCCGGGAAAGCCGTTTGCGGCTTTCCGTCGGAATTGCGTAAGCCCTTTGATGACAACAAAAACCCCGCCGGAGCGATCCGGCGGGGTTTTTCTATTGCCTGGATTTCTATGCGGTCAGGCGCGGCCGTAGAGCGGCACCAGCGTACCGCTCATCGCCAGGTTGGCGGGCGAGGCGAGGTAGGCGATCGCTTCCGCCGCGGCCTCCAGGCTGACCCATTTGGCGAAATCGGCATCGGGCATGTCGGCGCGGTTGGCGGGCGTGTCGAGCGTCGAGGGTGCCACGGCATTGACGAGGATGCCCTTGCCCTTCAACTCCTCGGCCATGGCCACCGTCATCGCCGCGACCGCCGCCTTGCTTGCGGCATAGGCGACCATGCCGGAGCCGCGCCTCGGATCGAGTCCGGCGCGCGCGGTGACGTTGACGATGCGGCCGGCCGTGTTGGAGTCCAGCATCGAGCGCACCGCGGCGCGGCTGCACAGGAAAGCCGTGCGTGCGTTGGTGTCCATCATCTCGGCGAAGGAGGCCGACTCGATCTTTTCGACCGGCGCCATGGTGAAGCCGCCGGCAAGGTGGATCGAGGCCCAGAGCTCGGGAACCTGATGGTAGAAGGCCTCGACCTTGGCCGAATCCGACAGGTCGACATTATGCGCCAGATGCACGCTGGCATGGGCTGCATAAGGAAAATGCGGCGGGGCCGCCGCGTGGGCATTTGGCACGTGGCAGATCGCGCCCTGCTCCAGCAGTCTGCCGACAACCGCGCCGCCGAGCGCCCCAGTGCCGCCCGTCACCACGACATGCCTGCCATTCAGCGTTTCCGTCATACCTAGACCGCTCCTGTCATTTTTTTATGATTATATCTTGGGTTATACCGCCCCAGGCTCGAACGTCGCGCCTTTCGCGCTGTCACTCAATTGAAATATCGACATGGCTGGCGCAGCGTCTTTGCATGCGTCGGACCTTGGCGGGCGGCATCGATTTGCCGGCGCCGAAAGGGGTCAACCGGCAGATGCACCGATCTTTCAGTCGACGGTGATTTCGATGACGCGCGGCTTGGCCGCCGCCCGCGCGCGCTTCAGCGCCTCCACCAAACCGCCGACCCCGGCCAAGCGCTCGGCCTCGATGCCGTAGGCCCCGGCGAGCTTGCAGAAATCCGGCGGTGCCGGCGAGACGCCGACCGGCTCGACGCCGACATCGAGCATCGAGGTTTCGATCTCGCGATAGCCGCGATTGTTCCAGACGACGAAGATCACCGGCGTCCCGGCATCGAACGCGGCGCCGATCTCCGGCAAGGTGAACTGGAAGCCGCCATCGCCGGTGAGGCACACCACCGGCGCCTCGGGCACGGCAAGTGCCGCGCCGATCGCCGCCGGCGGACCGTAGCCCAACGCGCCGAAGCCGGTCGCGGCGTTGAACCAGCCGCCGGGACGGTCGTGGTCGTAATAGAGGTTGGCGGCATAGATCGGCTGGGTCGAATCGCCGACGATGATGGCGCCCGGCAGCGCGTCCCGGATCGCCTCCACGGCGCGCACCTGCGCCAGATATTCGGGCTTCAGCTCGGCTTGCGCTGCCTTCCGCGCGGCGGCCGCACGAGCCTCGCCATCGCTTGCCGCGGCATGGCCAGATCCGATCGCTGCAAGCAGCGCCTCGATCGCTTCCGCGCAATCCGCGTGGATGCCAACCGTCACCGGCCGGCGCGCAATCTGGTCGGCGCCGATATCGATGCGGATCAGGCTCGGCGGCAGCACGAAGCCGCCGTCGCCATAGCCGTCATAGTCGGTCGGGCCGAATTCGGTGCCGGCGGCAATCACCAGATCGGCGCCCGCCATCAACGCACGCACTGCCTTGAGGCTGGGGCTCGCCGGCACGCACATCGGATGACCATGCAGCAGGCCACGCGCATTGGCGGTCTCGACCACGGGGGCGCCGAGCATCTCGGCCAGACGCCGCAGCGCCGCATCGGCCTTCTTGGCGCCGCCGCCTGAAAGGATCAGCGGACGGCGTGCGGCCCTGCAAAGCCGTGCCGCCTCGGCGATCGCCGCCAACTCCGGAGCGGGCGGCGCGGCATTGCTAAGGATGGCCGCAACACCATCGGCGGGCTTGACCATGACGTCGGTGGGGATCTCGATATGGACCGGCCCCGGGCGTGAGGAGGAGAAAACGGCGAAGGCGCGGGCGAGCGCGCCAGGCAACTGCCCGGCCTCGGTGATGCGCTCGGAAAACAGCGCCACCTTCTCCATCATGCCGCGCTGGTCGGGCAGCTCATGCAGGAAGCCCAGCCCTTTTCCCAGCGTGTCGGTGGCGTTGACGCCTGAGATGACCAGCATCGGCACCGAATCGGCGCGCGCCTGGCCCATGGCGGTGATGGTGTTGGTGAGGCCCGGCCCGGTGATGACGAAGGCGACGCCGGGACGGCCGCCGGCGCGCGCATAACCATCGGCCATGAAGCCGGCGCCCTGCTCGTGGCGCGGCGTTACATGGCGGATCTTCGAGCCCGCCAGGCCGCGATAGAGCTCGACCGTATGCACGCCCGGAATGCCGAAGACGGTGTCGACGCCATGCGCCTCGAGCAATTTGATCAGCGCCTCGCCGATGGTGGTCATTGGTTTCCTCCCTTTTCCGGCGCCAAGCCGAGCTCGGCCTCTATGGCTTTGACGCCAATCGCCGCCAATTCGCCAGGCGAGAACATCTCTGCTGCCAGGCAGGCTTCGATCCAGAGCCCGTCGATGATCGCGTTGATCGCGATGGCATGGCGACGCAGCTCGCCTGCGTCCGGCTTGCGCCGCTCGGCGGCGAGCACCTCGGCAACGACCGCTTCCACCTCGTCGCGAAAGCCGAGATAGCCTTCGCGATGGGCACGGGCGAGCGCCGGATCCGCATTGGCGCGGCCAAGGAAGGTTGCCCAGAGCGAAAACACCCGCCGGTCGACGATCGGCGCGTTGAGGTTGGCGGTGACGAAAGCCGCGAGGCGTTGGCGAGGCGAGGCGTCTTCCATGACCAATGCCGCCTTCGCCTGCTCGGTCATGCGGCCGACCAGCGCCGTATAGGCTTCCTGCAGCAATTCTTCCTTGCCGGGAAAATAGTGCCGGATCAGCCCGGCGGTGACGCCGGCGCGCAAGGCGATGGTGCGCAAGGTGGCGCCCTGAAGTCCATATTCCGCCACGCTGTCCAGCGTCGCATCGATCAGATCCTGCCGCCGCCGCTCCTCGCCCTCGCGGCGGAACTTGCGGCGCGCATTCATTGGCGCAGGATCGGCCGCGTCAGGCATGTCGGCCCGCCTTCACAGGCGATGCAGAGCGCATCCGCCTCGAATGTCTCGACCGTGCAGCCGGCGGCTTCCATCGCGGCCTTGGTCTTGGGAAAACCAGCAACGGCGATGACCTTGTGCGGGCTGGTCGGCAGCACGTTCAGGCTGAGGCCGTTGGAAGCGGCGAACTCTTCGGCGTCGCCTTCGACCAGCCGGATGCCGCGCGCCTTCAGCATCTGATAGAACGCGGCCGGCAGAAGCGGCGAATGGACCAGGGCCAGGTCGTCGGCCAGCGGGCTGATCACCGACATCAGGTGCAGGCACGCCTCTTCGCCCTGCCACAGCGGCAAATCGAAGCCGTAGACGGAAATGCCCAGCGGCGTCAGCAGGTTGGAAACCTGCTGGATGCCTTCCTGGTTGGAGCGCACACCGCGCCCGATCGCCAGCGTGCGGGCATCCACCCATACGCAGTCGCCGCCTTCGACCTGACCAGGCGCCTCGACACGACCGAGGACCGGAATGCCCAGTCTCTTATAGGTTTCCTCATGCAGCGAGGGCTCCCGGGCGCGCAATGGCTTGCCCATGGACAGGATCAGCGCGCCGCGGTCGGTCATCAGCGACGGGTCATGCGTGAACACCGAATCCGAAAGGCCGTCGGCCGTGTCGTCGATCCATTCGATCTCGGCGCCGGAAGCCGCCACCATGTCGGCAAGGGCCGCATGCTGCACGGCTGCTTTCGCCGGGTTGAATCCCGGGCCATAGTGCCAGGCCGCCCTGTCGGCGTCGCGCATGGCGTTGGACGCCGACCGCATCAGCACGCGCCGCAGCGGCGCCGCCATGGACTGTGACCCGAAAGCGCTCATCGATGCCCTTTTAAGATGAAAAAAATCGTGAAAATTTCATGAAAGGCTATTTATACACTTGCGCAACAAGGCCGCAAGTGCCGTAATGAGCGGGATTGACGGGCTCGCGCTGTCGGGTCCATGCTGAAGCCTGGAGCGGGTCAGTGCAGCGTATGTTGATTAGCCGGATAGACGTTCGACGACCTGCCGTCGGCCAGATAGAGGTCACCCGGTGAGCGCTGCAGCAGCTGCCGCAGTCCAATCCGGTGAGGCGCAGAACGGCGCCGCCGAAGCCATCCATGTCGAAAACCTGCACAAGAAGTTCGGCCAGCTGCACGTGCTGAAGGGGGTTTCGCTGTCGGCGCGCGACGGCGAGGTGGTCGCCATCATCGGCGGCTCCGGTTCCGGCAAGTCGACGCTCTTACGCTGCATCAACTGCCTGGAGAACCCCACAAGCGGCATCATCCGGGTCAATGGCGAGGAGATCAAGCTCAAGGCCGACAGCCACGGCCACACCGTTCCGGCCGACCGCAGGCAGATCGAGCGCATCCGCTCCCGGCTCGGCATGGTTTTCCAGAATTTCAACCTGTGGAGCCACATGACGCTGATCGAGAACGTCATCGAGGTCCCGGTGCATGTGCTTGGCGTCAAGCGCGGCGAAGCGATCGCCCAGGCCGAGAAGCTGCTCGCCCGCGTCGGGCTGGCGGAGAAGCGCGACGTCTATCCGGCTTTCCTGTCCGGCGGCCAGCAGCAGCGGGCCGCGATCGCCCGCGCGCTGGCGATCAATCCGCGCGTCATGCTGTTCGACGAACCGACTTCCGCGCTCGATCCCGAGCTGGTCGGCGAAGTGCTGAAAGTCATCGGCGACCTGGCGCGCGAGGGGCGCACCATGGTGCTGGTGACGCATGAAATGAAGTTCGCCCGCGAGGTCGCGACGCATGTCGTCTATCTCTACAACGGGTTGGTCGAGGAAGAAGGTCCGCCGGAACAGCTGTTCGGCGCGCCCAAATCCGAAAGGCTCAAGCAATTCCTTCGCAATGTCGGCTAGGTGCCGGCATCAAGCGGAGCGAAAAACCGGGAACAACAACAAACTGGGAGTCCTGACATGAAGACTGTTCTCAAGACATTTGCCGCCGCGCTGCTTCTCGGCGTCGCGGCGATGGGCGGAGTGGCCAAGGCCGAGCAGGTCAAGATCGGCGTCGCCGCCGAACCCTACCCGCCCTTCACCTCGCCCGACGCCAGCGGCAAATGGGTGGGCTGGGAGATCGACTTCGTCAACGCCGTCTGCGCCGAAGAGAAACTTGACTGCGTGATCACACCGGTGGCCTGGGACGGCATCATCCCGGCGCTGACGACCAAGAAGATCGACGCCATCGTCTCTTCCATGTCGATCACCGACGAGCGCAAGAAGACGATCGACTTCTCGGACAAGTACTACAACACCCCGACCGCGATCATCGGGCCGAAGGACCAGAAGTTCGGCGCCACGCCGGACGATCTCAAGGGCAAGGTGATCGGCGTCCAGGTCTCGACCGTGCATGCCGTGTACGCGAAGAAGCATTTCACCGGCGCGCAGGAAATCAAGGAATACCAGACCCAGGATGAAGCCAACCAGGATCTGGCCGCTGGCCGCATCGACGCGGTGCAGGCCGACTCGATCGCGCTCGGCGAATTCCTGAAGTCGGACCAGGGCAAGGCCTGCTGCGACCTGAAGGGCATGGTGGCGCCCGACGATGAAGTGCTTGGCCCGGGTGTCGGCGCCGGTATCCGCAAGGAAGACACCGCGCTCAAGGAAAAGTTCAACGCCGGCATCAAGGCGATCCGCGCCAACGGCAAGTATGACGAGATCTCGAAGAAATATTTCGACTTCGACATCTATGGCGGCGCCACGCAGTCGAACTGAGCCCTCTCGAAATGAGTGAGGGCATGGCGTCCGCGCCATGCCCGATCTTGCCACGCGTGCCCGCCGCTGACCTGACCATCGGCGGCTCGCCAGCAATCCGGGGACGAAGCTGATCGACGCCTTTCTTCCGGCCTCCGCGGCCGGCATCATCGAACTCCTGTCGCCCGTGGCGCCCGGCTGGGGCGGCACGCTGCTGGTCGGCCTGCTGCATTCGATCGAGATCGCTATAGGCGCGACGTGCCTCGGCCTCATGATCGGCACCGCCGGCGCGTTCGGCAAGCTCTATGGCGGCCCGGTGACGCGCGATCTGCTCGCGGTCTACACGACTGTCGTGCGCGCCGTGCCGGAACTGGTGCTGATCCTGCTGCTTTATTACGCCGGCACCGACCTCATCAACCAGGTGCTGACGGCGATCGGCTACAGCCGTGTCGACATCAGCGGGCTCGCGGCCGGTATTTTCGTGCTGGGTTTCGTCCAGGGCGCCTATTCGACCGAAGTCATCCGCGGCGCCATCCTCGCCATCCCGCAAGGCCAGATCGAGGCCGCCCGCGCCTACGGCATGTCGCCGGGCCTGATGCTGCGACGCATCACTGTGCCGGCCATGCTGCCCTTCGCCATCCCCGGCCTGGCGAATCTGTGGCTCATCGCCACCAAGGACACCGCGCTGCTTGCCGTCGTCGGCTTCTTCGAACTCACCCTCGCAACGCGCCAGGCGGCCGGCGTGACCAAGGCCTACCTTCTTTTCTACCTTGCGGCCGGCGCGCTCTATCTCGCGCTCTCGCTGTTCTCCAACCTGATCATCGGCCGCGTCGAGGTCTGGTCGCGGCGCGGCATGCCCTCCGTCAGGGAGGCGCGCTGATGTCCGCCGAAGCCTCCGCGATCCACATGGCGGCGCGCGCCTCGATCTGGCTCAAGCCGCACCGCATCGTGCTGATCCTGATCGGGCTGGCGCTGGTTCTCTGCGCCGCCGTCTTCATGCGCTGGGATTGGCTGCCGCAATATTGGGAAATGGGCCTGATGGGCATCTGGCGGACGCTTTGGATCCTCGCCGTGACCTGCGCGCTGGGCTTTGCGCTGGCCGTGCCGCTCGGGCTCGCTCAGGCAGGTGGACCGATCTGGTTCTCGGCACCGGCAAAGGCCTTCTGCACCATCATCCGGGGAACGCCGCTACTCCTGCAGCTCTGGCTGCTCTATTACGGCCTCGGCTCGATCTTTCCGCAATATCCATGGATCCGCGAATCGTGGCTCTGGCCGTATCTCAGGCAGGCCTGGCCGTATGGCGTGGTGGCGCTGACCTTCTCCTTCGCCGGCTACGAGGGTGAAGTGATGCGCGGCGCATTCGCCGGCGTGCCGCGCGGACAGTTGGAGGCCGCCCGTGCGTTCGGCATGAGCCGCTGGAAAATCTTCCGGCGCATCTGGCTGCCGCAAGCCTTCTACCGGGCGCTGCCGACGCTGACCGGCGAGACGGTGCTGCAGCTAAAATCGACACCGCTGGTGGCGACAATCAGCGTCATCGATATCTTCGCCGTCTCCTCCAAGGTGCGCCAGGACACCTACCTGACCTACGAGCCTTTGCTGCTGCTGGCGCTGATCTATATGACGATCACCGGTATCCTGGTCTTCGTCTTCAGCCGGATCGAGGCACGGATTCCGGTCAAGATCGGATAGCGAATAGAGAGTAGCGAATAGCGAGTAGTTTCTTTATTTCCCCCTACTCGCTACTCGCTACTCGCTATTCCCTATTCGCTACTCGCTGCAGGGCAACACTGATGCAACTCACCCTCGCCCAGGCAACAGGCCTATGCCGGATGGCGGCGCTTGGCGCCGGCGCCAATGAGGAGGCGGCGCAGTCGCTGACAGCCTCGATCATCGCCGCGGAGGCCGAAGGCCTGTCGACGGTGGGGCTGTCGCATTTCATCGACTATCTGGAAGCGCTCGAAGCCGGCCGCATCGACGGCAACGCCGATCCGGCGATCACGCGGCCGGCGCTCGCCGTCTATCTTTCGGATGCGCGCGGCGGACTTGCCCATATCGGCTTCGACCGCACAATCGACGACCTGGTCAAGGCGGCAAAACTGTTCGGGGTCTCGATCTTCTCGCAGAAGAACGCCTATACATGCGGGGCGCTCGGCTATTTCACCGGTCGGCTGGCGGAACAGGGGCTGGTGTCCTTCGCTGCCACCAACGGGCCGGCGGTGCTTGCCGGCTCGGGCTCGGTCAAGCCGGTCTATTGCACCAATCCGATGTCCTTTGCGTCGCCCGCCGCCGACGGGCCGCCGCTGATCATCGACCAGTCGTCGAGCGCGACCGCCTTCGTCAACATCCGCAAGGCGGCCGAGGACGGCAAGAAGATCCCCGAAGGCTGGGCGCTGGATGCCAGCGGCAACCCGACCACCGATCCGGCGGCGGCGATGAAGGGCGCCATGCTTGCCTTTGGCGGCCAGCGCGGCGCCAACATCGCTTTAATGGTCGAGGTGCTGGCCGCGGGCATTTCCGGCGCCAACTGGTCGCTCGACGCGCCCTGGTTCACCGATGGGGCGGAGAGCCCCGGCACCGGCCTTTTCGTTCTGGCCATCGAGCCAAAGCTGCTCGACCCGAATTTCGAGCGGCGCATGAAGGACCAGCTCGAGCGGTTGCGGCGGCGCTATGGCGTGCATATCCCCGGCCGCTCGCGCGCTGACGCCGCCGAGAAGGCAAAGGCGCGCGGCATCACCACGTCCAGGGCAGTGGTGCAGCGCATTTCGGAATTCGCCGAGCGTTATTCGGCCTGATTTTTCCCTCCGCGATTGAACTTTTTTTCGACGTGACACGACCCATATCCGGCACCCCACGCCGCGAGCCGCCCGATTGGCTTCGTCCGGCTCGCGGCTGGCGGCGTCACGCCGGGCGTTCAGGGCGGGCGTGCTTGCTTCACGCCACCTTGATGCCGTCTCAGGTCAGGCCGTCTCGTTGGACTCTGCTTCGGTGTGGACACTGCCCGGAAAACCCCGCTTCGGCGGGGTTTTCTGTTCTCCCAAATGCGGCGGGGCAGGCATTCCGGGCAAGTTCAAAAACAAGCCGACGGCGACTTCCGGTCGCTCTTTGCCTTTGGCGAGAAACGGATTAAGAAACGGCTTCAGCCAAGCATTTGCGCGCGGAGCCAGTCATGACCGAAATCCTGCAGACCCCCAAGCTCGTCGTCGTCTTCGGCGGCTCGGGCTTCGTCGGTCGCCACGTCGTGCGAGCGCTGGCCAAGCGCGGCTACCGCATCCGGGTCGCCTGCCGGCGGCCCGACCTTGCCGGCCATGTGCAGCCGCTCGGCAATGTCGGCCAGATTCAGCCCGTGCAGGCCAATGTGCGCGTGCGCTGGTCGGTCGACCGCGCCGTGCAAGGCGCCGACCATGTCGTCAACCTGGTCGCCATCCTGCATGAGACCGGCCGCCAGAAATTTGGCGCCGTGCACGAGTTCGGCGCGCGCGCCGTCGCCGAGGCCGCACGCTCGGTCGGCGCCGGCCTCACCCAGATCTCGGCGCTCGGCGCCGATCTCAATTCGCCGTCCAACTACGCCCGCACCAAGGCGCTGGGCGAAAGGGCAGTGTTCGAGACGATTCAGGATGCCGTCATATTCCGCCCGTCGATCAATTTCGGACCGGAGGACCGCTTCTTCAACCGCTTCGCCGGCATGGCGCGCCTGTCGCCCGTCCTGCCGCTGATCGGCGGCGGGCAGAATAAGCTGCAGCCGGTTTATGTCGGAGACGTCGCAGAAGCGATCGCGCGCTCGGTCGACGGCAAGGTCAAGGGCGGCCAGATCTACGAGCTCGGCGGCCCGCAGGTGCTGACCTTCAAGGAATGCATGGAAGAGCTGCTCGCGGTCATCGACCGCCGGCGGTTGCTGGTGCCGGTACCGTGGTGGGTGGCGAACATCCAGGCGTCGATCCTGCAGCTGTTACCCAATCCGCTCCTGACCAAGGACCAGGTGCTGCAACTGCGCGAGCACAATGTCGTCTCGGACGAAGCCGCCAAGGCCGCCAGAACGCTTGCCGGCCTCGGCATCCAGCCGCAGGCGATCGCCACCATCCTGCCCAGCTATCTCTGGCGCTTCCGCGCCGCCGGCCAGTTCCAGCAGCGCCGGCCGATCGCCGATCGGTAACCAGCCGCTTCAAGCCCGGCGGGAGACCTGCATCGGCAGGCCGCCCTGCGGCTGCGTGGTGAGTTTCTGCACCGGCCAAGGTCGGGTCTGCGATGTCGCGTCGAAGCGGAAGCGCGACAACAGGATCGCCAGAGCGATGATCGCTTCCTGCATGGCGAAGCTTGCACCGATGCAGACGCGCGGCCCGGCGCCGAAGGGCAGGTACTGGAACCGGTCGATCCTGTCGCGGTTTTCGGGATGGAAACGCTCCGGCAGGAAGGCGTCCGGCCTGTCCCACAGCTTGCGGTGGCGGTGCACCACCCAGGGCATCACCAGCACGGCGGCGTATTTCGGGATATAGAGGCCTTTCCAGGTCTCCGGCTCGATCGGCTCGCGGTTGATCGAGGGCGCCGGCGGATAGAGCCTGAGCGCCTCCTCGAAAGCGGCGCGGGTGAGCGGCATGGCATCCAGCCACCTGGTCGGATCGGGTTCGCGCGCCAGCACGGCGTCGATCTCCTGCTCGACCTTGTCGCGTTCCCAGGGCGCCCCGGCGAGGCAATAGATCGTCCAGCCCAGCGCCCGCGCGGTCGTCTCATGGCCGGCGCCGATGAAGGTGATGATGTTGTCCTCGACTTCGGCGCGGGTCAGCCCGTCCGGCCCCTCGGCGCGCAGCAGAAGCGTGAGAAAATCCTGCGGCACGCCGTCGGGATCGCGCTTCAGCCGCTCCTCGCGCATCTTCACTGTGTTGGCCACGATATTGCGGAAATAGGCCATGGTCTTGCGGCCGCGGATGCGGGTTAGCCGCGGCAGCCATTCCGGCGCGCGCAGAAGGTCAAGCGGGTCGACACGGCCCATGGTCTCGAACAGGCGGTCGATCTCCTTGGCGAAGCTGCCGGGCTCGCCGGCGATCTCGCCGGAAAACAGCGTTTCGGCGAGGATGTCGTAGGTGAGCATCGTCATGTCATGCGCGACATCGGTCATGCCGCCGGCCTCGTAGCGGGTGACGAAATCCAGCGTGCGCTTCAGCATCGGCCCGGCGAAGCCGAAGATGTGGCGCGGTGTGAACACCGGCGCCATCGCCTTGCGCGAGCGCCTCCACACCTCGCCTTCGGCGGTCAGCAGCCCGTCGCGCAGGATCGGGCGCAGGATCAGCTGGCGCACAGTCGCCATCTTGTAATTCTTGGCGTTATCGATCAGCACATGGCGGATGAGGCCGGGATCGTTGGCGATGACCAGAGGGCCGCCGATGCCGGTCACCGAGATCCAGGGCTCGTTATAGGTATGCTCGCCCCACAGCTCGAGCGGATTGCGGTAGACGATGCGCATCATCTCCAGCGTCGAAGGCGGCGTTGTGCGCGGCGTCGGCGCCGGCGGCACGAAAGGGGCGGGCTTGGTGTCCATGAAGCATGCTCCGCTGACAGCCGAATGTAGTGTCCGACGAGGCGGGCGTCCATGTGGCCGAGCAGGTCCGCGACCGTCACCAAATGTGGCTCGCGTTCAGCCAGCTTGCCGGTCCGTCGGCTGGGGTGAATGAAAGGCTTCTCGCCAAGCCGGCAAAATGGCCGCAAACCTTGGAAAACCAGCCGTTTGCGCCTATATCTAGGACATCAAAACGGCGCGATTCGGGGTGACTTTCCCGTGCCGGACCATCGACATCAATCAGACAGGTATTCATGAGCGACCAGACCGAAAGCGCCATTGGCGTGGAAGCCGAGTACGGCGCCGATTCCATCAAGGTTTTGAAAGGGTTGGATGCCGTGCGCAAGCGTCCGGGCATGTATATCGGTGACACCGATGACGGCTCGGGCCTGCATCACATGGTCTATGAGGTGGTGGACAACGCCATCGACGAGGCGCTGGCGGGCCACGCCGACCTCGTCTCGGTGACGCTCAACCCCGATGGTTCCGTCACCGTGATCGACAATGGCCGCGGCATTCCGACCGACATCCACTCCTCAGAGGGTGTTTCGGCGGCCGAAGTGATCATGACGCAGCTGCATGCCGGCGGCAAATTCGACCAGAACTCCTACAAGGTTTCCGGCGGTCTGCACGGCGTCGGAGTCTCGGTGGTCAACGCGCTTTCCGCATGGCTCAAGCTCAAGATCCGCCGCAACGGCGAAATCTTCGAGATGAGCTTCACGCATGGCAATGCCGACGCGCCGTTGAAGGTGACGGGCACATATGAGCAGAACAAACAGCCCGGCACCTATGAGGGCCGCAGCGGCAGCGAGATCACCTTCTTCCCGTCGGCCGAGACCTTCACCATGGTCGAATTCGACTATGGCACGCTAGAGCACCGGCTGCGCGAGCTCGCCTTCCTCAATTCCGGCGTGCGGATCGTGCTGACCGACGCGCGTCATGCCGACCTGGTGCGCCACGAGCTGCATTATGACGGCGGCCTGGAAGAGTTCGTCAAATATCTCGACCGGGTGAAGAAGCCGCTGATCGAAACGCCGATCGCCATCCGCGCCGAGCGCGACGGCATCACCGTGGAAGTCGCGATGTGGTGGAACGACAGCTACCACGAGAACGTGCTGGCTTTCACCAACAACATCCCGCAGCGCGACGGCGGCACGCATCTGGCGGGCTTCCGCGCGGCGCTGACCAGGCAGATCACCGGCTATGGCGAATCGTCCGGCCAGACCAGGAAGGAAAAGGTCTCGCTGACCGGCGACGACTGCCGCGAAGGCCTGACCGCCGTTCTATCGGTCAAGGTGCCGGACCCGAAATTCTCCTCGCAGACCAAGGACAAGCTGGTCTCGTCCGAGGTCCGCCCGGTGGTGGAAAGCCTGGTCAACGAGGCGCTGGGCACCTGGCTGGAAGAGCATCCGAGCGAAGGCAAGGTGGTGGTCGAGAAGGTGATCCAGGCGGCGGCCGCGCGCGAGGCCGCGCGCAAGGCGCGCGACATCACCCGCAAGAGCTCGCTCGGCGTCACCTCGCTGCCCGGCAAGCTCGCCGACTGCCAGGAGCGCGATCCGGCGAAGTCGGAAATCTTCATCGTCGAGGGTGACTCGGCCGGCGGCTCGGCCAAGGGCGGGCGCTCGCGCCAGAACCAGGCGATCCTGCCGCTGCGCGGCAAGATCCTCAATGTCGAACGGGCGCGCTTCGACCGCATGCTCTCTTCGGACATGATCGGCACGCTGATCACCGCGCTCGGCACCTCGATTGGCAAGGACGAGTTCAATGCCGACAAGCTGCGCTACCACAAGATCATTCTGATGACGGACGCCGACGTCGACGGCGCCCACATCCGCACGCTGTTGCTCACCTTCTTCTTCCGGCAGATGCCGGAGCTGATCGAGCGCGGCCATCTCTACATCGCCCAGCCGCCGCTCTACAAAGTGACGCGGGGCAAGAGCTCGCAATATCTCAAGGACGAAAGCGCCTATGAGGAATATCTGATCGGGTCCGGACTGGATGAGGCCTCGCTGGTGCTGGCCTCCGGCGAGGTACGGACAGGACAGGACCTGCGCGCCTCGGTCGACGATGCGCTTTCGGTGCGCCAGCTGATCAATGGGCTGCACACGCGCTATAACCGCAGCGTCGTCGAGCAGGCGGCGATCGCCGGCGCGCTCAATCCCGACGTGCTTGCCGATCTCGGCCGCGCCAACACCATGGCCGAGCGCGTCGCGAAGCGGCTCGACATGATCGCCGAGGAGACCGAGCGCGGCTGGACCGGCAGGCTGTCGACCTCCAATGACGGTTCGGGCGGCTATGTGTTCGAGCGCACCGTGCGCGGCGTGAAGGATGTGGTCCAGCTCGACGCCGGGTTGATCAATTCGGCCGATGCGCGCCAGCTCGACCGCTACGCAGCGCGCCTGGCGGAAGTCTATGGCGAGCAGCCTGCCTTGCGTCGGAAAGAGACCTCGGAACTCCTCTCGGGGCCGCTGGCGCTGCTCAACGCAGTGTTCGCTTCAGGCCGCAAGGGCCTCACCATGCAGCGCTACAAGGGTCTCGGCGAAATGAATGCCGAGCAGCTTTGGGAAACCACGCTGGACCCGAATGTGCGCTCGCTGCTGCAGGTCAAGGTCAACGACGCGACCGACGCCGACTCGCTGTTCTCGCGGCTGATGGGCGACGAGGTGGAGCCTCGCCGCGAGTTCATCCAGGACAATGCGCTGTCGGTGGCCAATCTGGATATTTGAGCGTACCTTACGCATTCAAAGGAAAGGCCCGGCAGATGCCGGGCCTTTCCTTTTTGACGCCTGCTGCAGGACTTTGTCGTCGCCGGCGGACGGGGTGGTGACGTCGACGACATAGCGACGTCAGCCCGCGCGAATTCAGAGATGACGTCGTCCAGCTCAAACGTCGCGTCACAGGGTACGTTGGCCTCGGCGAGCCACAGAACTACCGGATCGCTTGCTGCCGCAGCCAGTCGACCGCGAAATCCAGGATCATCGGCACGTTCTCGCCCGTCTCCACAGCGCCCGCCAGCTCGGAGAGCCGCATGGAGGCGGCGAGAAGGAACACCCGTCGCGGATCGAGCAGGTTGCCGGTGCGCGCCTCGTAGGCGCGTATGCTGCGCAGGGCGAGATCGGGATCGATGAGCGACACCTGCACGAATTCGCGATGCGGCGGGCCGAAGCCGGAATCGGCGAAGTCGAAAATGCCGGTGAGCCGCATCCGGTCATGGTCGAAGGCCATGTTCCAGCCATGCGCGTCGAAGAAGCCATAGACCTCGCCGAGTGGGTCGGGGCCGAGTTCATGATATTCCTTGATTGCCGCTTCGGCGTCTCGGCGCAGCTCCGGCGGCAGGAGCGGCCAGATTGGTGCGAGCGTGTCCTCCTGCATGTCCCACCAGCCGACCGGCTCGGCGCCCGCCGCCCGCATGACGGAAGAATCAATGGCATGAAGCTCGGCGAAGAACAGGGCGAGATCCTCCGCGAGCCGCGCCCGCGCCGTATCGCCCAGCTTCGCGTAGTCGGCTGGCTCCAGCGTCCGTCCAGACAGTTTGCCATGCATGGAAAACAGCGGCGGGCCGGAATGGATCGTCATATCCGGCACCGGTGTCATCACGAACGGCCGCACGGCTCCGAGCAGCCGCGCCTCCCGCAGCAGCGCGGCCTCGGCCACTTCCCCTTGCGGGAACTTGAAGATAAGGCGGCCGTCGACCTCGACGGCGAGGCTGTGCCAGCCACGGCCGGCGATCGCGAATGTTGCGCCAGCCAGATGCGGATGGGCCGCAATGATTGCGTGCCTGCATTCCACCGGCACGTCCGTGGCTACGGATACGCCGATCAGTGATCAAACGCCTTGACGATTTCCTCGGTCATCTTCTTGGCGTCGCCCAAGAGCATCATGGTGCCGTCCTTGTAGAACAGCGTGTTGTCGATGCCGGCATAGCCGGAACCGAGCGAGCGCTTGACGAACAGGCAGGTGCGGGCCTTGTCGACGTCGAGGATCGGCATGCCGTAGATGGGCGAGGACTTGTCGTCGCGCGCGGACGGGTTGGTGACGTCGTTGGCGCCGATGACATAGGCGACGTCGGCCTGCGCGAATTCCGAGTTGATGTCCTCGAGCTCGAACACTTCGTCATAAGGCACGTTGGCCTCGGCGAGCAGCACGTTCATGTGGCCGGGCATGCGGCCGGCGACCGGGTGGATGGCGTATTTGACCTCGACGCCGTTGGCCTTGAGCTTGTCGGCCATTTCGCGCAGCGCATGCTGCGCCTGGGCGACCGCCATGCCGTAGCCCGGCACGATGATGACCTTCTGCGCGTTCATCATCAGGTAAGCCGCGTCGTCGGCCGAGCCCTGCTTGACGGTGCGCTCGATGCCGTCGCTGGCCACGGCAGCGGTCTCGCCGCCAAAGCCGCCGAGGATGACCGAGATGAAGCTCCGGTTCATGCCCTTGCACATGATGTAGGACAGGATCGCGCCCGACGAGCCGACCAGCGCGCCGGTGATGATCAGCGCCAGGTTGCCGAGGGTGAAGCCGAGAGCCGCCGCCGCCCAGCCGGAATAGGAGTTCAGCATCGACACCACGACCGGCATATCGGCGCCGCCGATCGGGATGATCAAGAGCACGCCGAGCACCAGCGAGGCGGCGACGATCAGCCAGAAGACGAGCTTGGATTCGGTGGTCACGAGCAGCACGATCAGCACCACCAGGGCGATACCGAGCGCGATGTTGATGAGGTGACGGCCGCCGATCATGATCGGCTTGCCGGACATGCGTCCGTCGAGCTTCAGGAAGGCGATGACCGAGCCGGTGAAGGTGATGGCGCCAATGGCGACGCCCAGGCTCATTTCGACCAGCGCCTGGGCGTGGATGTCGCCTGCCGTGCCGATGCCGAAACTTTCGGGCGCGTAGATGGCGGCAGCCGCCACCATCACGGCGGCGAAGCCGACGAGGCTGTGGAAGGCGGCGACCAGCTGCGGCATCGAGGTCATGGCGATGCGGCGCGCGGTGACGGCACCGATGCCGCCGCCGATGGCGAGACCGAGCACGATCAGGCCGAAGCGGCCGGCCGAAGGCAGCGCCAGCGCCAGCGTTGTGGCGATGGCGATGCCCATGCCGATCATGCCGTAAAGATTGCCCTGGCGGCTGGTGGTCGGGTGCGACAGGCCGCGCAGCGCCAGGATGAACAGGATGCCGGAGACAAGATAGAGGAAGGAAGCGAAGTTGGCGTTCACGTCACTTTTCCTTCTTCTTGTACATGGCGAGCATGCGCTGGGTGACGAGAAAGCCGCCGAAGATGTTGACCGAGACCAGCACCAGCGCGACGAAGCCGAAGCCCGCGGCCAGGCCCGAAGCGGCGATGCCGACGGCGAGCAGCGCGCCGACGACGATGACCGAGGAGATGGCGTTGGTGACGGCCATCAGCGGCGTGTGCAACGCCGGCGTCACCGACCAGACGACATAATAGCCGACGAAGATCGCCAGCACGAAGATGGCGAAACGGAAGACGAAGGGATCGATGGCGCCGCCCGAAAGCGCATGCGCGGCGTTGCCGGCAGCCTCGCCGGCGGGCGCGTTGGCGAGATCCTGCACCGCAAGACGGACGGCGGCGGTCGCCTGATCGAGCTGGTCGAGGGCTTTCTGCAGCTGTTCCATCACGCGGTCCCTTCAGACTTAGACGAGGGCGACTTGGCAGCGGCAGGATTCCTTGCCGCTGTCTTCTTCGGAGCAGGATTGGAGGCGTCGGCGACCATGGTCTTGGCAGGAACGGCGGCCGGTTCGACGCGCGGCTCTTGCGCCGCCTTGGCGAAATTCGGGTGCACGACTTGGCCAGCGTCAGTCAGCATGGTGGCCTTGACCAACTCGTCGTCGCGCTTGATGGCGAGCGTCTTCGCGGTCTTGTCGACCATCGTCTCGAGGAAGGCGTAGAGGTTCTTGGCGTAGAGCAGCGAGGCGGAAGCAGCAACACGACCGGGCACGTTGAGATGGCCGACGATCTTGACGCCGTTTTCCGTCGTCACGACCTTGCCGGGCACGGCGCCCTCGACATTGCCGCCGCGCTCCACCGCCAAGTCGACGATCACCGAGCCCGGCTTCATCGAGGCGACCATGGCAGCCGAGATGAGCTTCGGCGCCGGACGGCCAGGGATCAGCGCGGTGGTGATGACGATGTCCTGCTTGGCGATGTGCTCGGCAGTCAGCGCCGCCTGCTTGGCCTGGTATTCCTTCGACATTTCCTTGGCGTAGCCGCCGGCCGTCTCGGCCGCCTTGAACTCCTCGTCCTCGACCGCCAGGAATTTGGCGCCGAGCGATTGCACCTGCTCCTTCACCGCCGGACGCACGTCTGTAGCGGTGACGATGGCGCCTAGCCGCCGCGCGGTGGCGATGGCCTGTAGGCCGGCGACGCCGACGCCCATGACGAAAGCTTTCGCCGCCGGCACTGTGCCTGCCGCCGTCATCATCATCGGCAGCGCGCGGTCATATTCGGCGGCCGCGTCGATCACCGCCTGGTAGCCGGCGAGATTGGCCTGCGAGGAAAGCACATCCATCGACTGGGCGCGGGTGATGCGCGGCATGAATTCCATCGAAAAGGCGGTGATGCCGGCCTTGGCCATCGCGGCGACAGCGGCATCGTTGCCGTAAGGATCCATGATGGCGATGACGGCGGCGCCCGGCTTGTAGCCCTTGAGCTCGCCATCCGTCGGCCGGCGCACTTTCAGCACCACATCGGCCTTTTTGGCGTCGGCCGCCGTTCCGATCGCGCCGCCGGCAGCAGTGAAATCCTGGTCGGGAATGCGTGAGCCGAGGCCGGCACCCTTCTCGACGATCACGTCGAAGCCGAGACCCGCCAGGCGCTTGACCGTCTCCGGCGAGGCCGCGACGCGCGGCTCGTTCGGGTCAATCTCTCGAGGGATGAATACGATTTGTCCCACCGGATGATCCTTTCGGCTGGAACCTTGACTGCGCAAGGCGTCGGCCGGACGTCCGGCGACGTCGAGGGCAATGGGCTTGGGAAGTCTACCGCAGAATGAGAGTGCCGACGGCCATGATCAGGATAAACAGGATGGTCGCCGAGAAGAAGCCGCCGACGAAGAAACCGAAGGCCATTGCAATAAGGACGGCGGCACAGAACAGCGAGCCGTATTTGGCAAGACCGAGGAAGCCTTTGTAGGTACGGTCGTGCTCGGCATAGTCCATCTGCGCGCCCAGCTCGACAGGACCGGTCGGCGTGTGATCAGCCATGGAAGTACCCCTTCGAAAATGCCTTCGAGGCACATAGCGAAAAGCCGAACCAAGAGCAATGGCGCTATTGCCGCACAGTCCGCGACAACAGCCTCAAACGAAAGTTGAAATCGAATGCTGCGCGATGTCGACGCGGCCGGCGCGGGATTTCAGCCGGCGAGATGAGGGAAAAGGCCGAGCAGGCCGACAACGATCAGGTAAAGCGCGACGATGTAATTGAGGAGCCGAGGCATCACAAGGATCAGCACGCCGGCGATCAGCGAGATCAGCGGCGTCAGCGCGAGCGAGTGGATGGTCATGCGGGATCCTTTCTTATGACAGGCGCGATCGCCTGGGCAGACCGGGCTGCGGAGCTTGTATCGACGCAATTCCGGACGGAAAACCGCTCACACTTTTCCTGGAATTGCTCTGACAACGCCGCCGCCGGCGAAAGGTTCATGGCCTGTCTTCAGGCAGCGGCGCGGTAATATTTCGCCGTCGGCAGAATGGTGAGGGGCGTCAGCCGGTTGATGGCCGGATTGCCGAACATCATCCGCTGCTCCATCGGCGTCGATCTGAAGAACGGCAATCGTTTGAGCGTCAGGCGCATGTTTTCGCCGGCCGGGATTTCGAACAGTGCGAGCGGGGGAAGAACGCCCGGAAATACTTTAGCCTCTGTCCTCTGCACGGCCTGAAAGTAACGAACGTAAAAAGCGGAATGCTCCATCTTGACCGGCGTCAGCACCGAGTCCTGGCCAAAATAACAGGAGGCGACCATGGCAATCCTGAGTGTCAGGAAAGGTATCACTCCGGGCGACGGTGCGCTGGCAGGATCGGCTGCGAACCGGGTTCCATCGATGAAGGTTTCTCCGCGCGCAAGCCGCTCCCTCAATATTTCCGGATAGGCATCGACGGAGGGCGAGAACGGGCACTCGCTGGTAATATAATGGAAACGCAGTGTGCTGACCAATTGGCCATAGCAATAGACACCGAACCGGTAGGCGTTGGGCAGATTATCCCAGCGATCCTCGAACATACCGCTCGCGATCGGACCACACATACCTGAGCGCCGATAGGAATTGTAGCGGAGCCGGTATATCGCCTCCTGATCTTCACCCCCGGTGATGAGACGATATTCGACATGATCCAGCAGTTGCATCATGGATCGGTTGAGCGCCGAGTCGATTCTAGCGCTGGCGTCGACCGACGCGCTCTTTCTAGCAACAACCATAGTCTGTCCTCGAATTCCGCTTATAAATAAGCTATTCGAGTTGAAATGAGACACAAGCTGAAAATTCGATATCGCTGGTTTACCGGTTGTTAACCTTAACGGCCGTGAATCGTTCGGCGATCTCATGTAAAAATGCAGGATCGTGCAGCCGGGTTGTCTGATCCGAACTGGCGGCGATCACCGCGGTGATTCTGAAATCAGGTCTGCGCGCACCAGGACGTGGCGGATTTAGACAGCGCCCGAGCTGTCATCCTTTCATTGGGTGAACATTCGATCTGTTTTTTGAACGCAATAGCGTTCAGCTGGCTGTCCGTTTGCCGGCGATATACAGATCCGCTGCAAACGGCCACGTGACACTCGACATCGTCTCGATGCCCGACGCGCTGAGCGCGGCGCCGAAGAGGAAGCCCTGCACGAAGTCCGGCTTGACCAGATGGACCAGCGTCTTCAGCTGCTCGAAGGTTTCGACCCCTTCGATGGTGACAGAAAGACCCAGCGTCCGGGACAGGCCGACGATGCCCTTCAGAAGATCGAGCGACTGCCGGTTCTGGTTCAAATCGATCAGGAAGGAGCGATCGATCTTGATCTTGTCGAGCGGCAGCTTGTGCAAATAGCTGAGGCTGGAATAGCCGGTGCCGAAATCGTCGAGCGCAATGCGGACGCCAAGCGTCTTCATCTCTTCGATCAGCTCGCGCGTCAGCGATTTGTCGTCGAGCAAGGCGGTCTCGGTGACCTCGATTTCGAGCCTGTGCGGCGCAAGGCCTGACGCCGCCAGCGCGTCACGAACCTTCTGCACGACATCGCGGTTGCGGAAATCCTTGGCCGAAAGGTTGACCGATACGCTGGTCTGCGTCGGCCATTTGGCGCATTCGGCGCAGGCCGCCTGCAACACGAAAGTACTGATGTCGGCAATGATGCCCATCTCCTCGGCGAGCGGGATGAAGACGCTGGGCGAGATCGGGCCGAGATCGGGATGGTCCCAGCGGCAGAGCGCCTCGCAACTGGCGATGCGCATGGTGCTGATGGCCACGATCGGCTGGTAGACGACGCGCAACTCCCTGGCCTGCACGGCATTGCGCAGGTCGGCCTTCATCAGCTGACGACTGCGGAACGCAGCATCCATTGATGCCTCGAACAGCCGCCAGCTGTTCTTGCCGAGTTCCTTGGCCTTGTAGAGGGCAAGGTCGGCCTTGACGATCATGGCGTCGACATCGGTGTCTTCGACCCTGGACAACACGGCGCCGCCGCTGGCCTGGATGCGTAGGCTGTGACCGGCGACATCCACCTCCCCCTGCAGGTTGACGAAGATCTCGTCGAGCAAATCGTTGAGATGGCTCTCGTCCTCGATGCGGTCGAAGAAGACCATGAACTCGTCGCCGCCGAAACGGCTGACATTGATGCCTGGCCCGGCGACCGCAGCCAGCCGCTCGGCCAAGGCATAGATCAGCCCATCGCCGACCGGATGGCCGAGTGTGTCGTTGACGCTCTTGAAATCGTCGAGGTCGAGCACGGCGAGGCCGCAGAGCCGGTCGCGGTCGCCGGACGCCATGGCTTCGCCGACCAGTTCGTTGAAATAGGCGCGGTTCGGCAGCCCCGTCAAATTGTCGTAGCGCGCCATGAAGCGGATCTTTTCCTCCGCCTCGACGCGGGCCGTCACGTCCTCGAAGGTGATGACGCCCAATTCCTGACTGCCTTCGCGCGCGGAAAATTCATAGTGCTGGCCATTGGCAAGCGAAACCAGCACCTTGCGGTCGCGGCCTTCGCGCAAGGCGCGCGTCAGCTGCGCCTCGATGTAGCGGCAGTCCTTTGGCGCCAGCATGCCGCCGGCAACGCCGCGCATCAGCAGGCTGTGAATCGAGCGCCCGAGCAGCGCCTCGGACGATTTCAGCGACATCAGATGGGCAGCCTCGGCATTGGCCACCGCGACGCGCCCGTCCGGGCCTAGCATAACCAGGCCGTGCGACATGGTGTTGAGCGCGCGGTCGAACCGGCGCGTCAGGTTCCTCGCCTGCTTGTGGCCAATGACCGCGGAGAAGAGCACGTTGCGGACATGGTCAGCGCTGCTGATCGTGACGAACGTCAGCGGGATGATCATTAAGCCGAGGACGACAGAAGCCATATCCATGCGCAGGATGAGCGCAAGAGCCGCCGGCCCGACGAGGGTCAAGGAGAAAATCTGGACCATGCGCATGGACCCGTAGCTTCGCCCGACAACCGTTACCAGGGTCGTCAACGACAACGACACGGACGCCAGTTCACCAAACTGGTCAGGACGCAGGTAGATCGACACGAAGCAGAATGACCCCAATGCGAGGCCCTGGGCGCTGCCTTTGATAATGTAGTTGCGCTCTATCGCTTCTGCCTCTGCGACACTTGCTATGGTGCCGCCCGCTCTGTGGAAGCCTTGGATGCTGAAGTACCGCCAGAGGCTGGCCGATAGCAGAACGAAAGCCAAGGCCAGATAAAGCAGATCCTGCGTGCGCAGGTAGACCATGAAACCGACAATCCAGTAGCATACGCCGCCGATCGCCACCATGCCGGCGTTGTCGAACAATGCCCGCACGAACTGGATATAGACGTCCGCCGGGATGCTCTCGGTCTTCGCTCTGCCCATACACTCGGCCCAACACTACGCCTTGTCATGCCACACCCCGCCTTAAGAAAGGCTTAGAACGGCGCGCGGCGACGGTTGCAGAGGGTTGCTGTGAGCAGGACGGATAAGGGATTCGGGATTTTGGCGCGGCGTCCAACGCGCCGGCGCGATCATTCCGCCGCCCGAAGCGAAGGCTCCGCGGGGGCTTGCTTCAAACGCTCGATCAAACGCGAGCGCTCGCCCGCCGCCTTGTCGGCGCTGGCCTGCCGGACATGGCCGTAGCCGCGGATAAGCGCCGGCACGGAGGCGAGGGCCGTCGCGGCTTCCACCCTGCCCGGCGCCAGCGCGCCGGCGATCAGGTCGAGATCGGCCTCGTATGCTCTCAGCGACTGCCGCTCGATGCGCCGCTCGGCCGTGTAGCCGAAAAGGTCGAAGGCGGTTCCGCGCAGGCCCTTCATCGCCGCCAGCAGCCGAAAGCCCTTCATCATCCACGGGCCGAAGCTCGATTTGTGGGGCGTGCCGTCATTGCCGCGCCGCCCGAGGATCGGCGGCGCGAGATGGAACTCGAGCTTGTCGTAGCTCTGGAACTGCTTGGCGAGGTCGGCGGCGAAAGTGCCGTCGGTGTAGAGCCGCGCCACCTCATACTCGTCCTTGATCGACATCAGCTTGAAGAGGTTCCTGGCGACGGCCTCGGTCACTGCGGTCGAGCCGGGCACGGCCTTGGCTTCGGCGGCGCGCAACGTCGCCACGCGGTCGGCGTAACGCCTGGCATAGGCTGCGTTCTGATAGGCGGTAAGGAAGGCGACACGGCGGGCGATGACATCGTCCAGCGTCTCCGCCGGTCGGGAAGCCGGCTTGTCCGTCTGGCTGACCAGGCCGCGCACGAAATCGGGCTGATGCGCGGCACGGCGGCCCCAGCGGAAGGCCGCGATGTTCATCGGCACCGCCTCGCCGTTCAATTCTATCGCCTTTTCAACGGCTTCGGCGGAAAGCGGCAGTCCGCCATGCTGGAAGGCGAAGCCGAGCATGAACATGTTGGCGCCCAGCGAATTGCCGAACAAAGCCGTCGCCGTGCGGGTGGCGTCGAAGAAATGCGCCTTGTCGTCGCCGGCCGCCGCCCGGATCGCCTTCTTCAGCCGCTCGACCGGCAGCGAGAAGTCGGCGGACCGGGTGAATTCGCCGGGCATGATCTCGGCGGTGTTGGCGAGGAAGATCGTGTGGCCCTCGCGCACCGCGCCCAGCACCTTCTTGGCGCCGGAGACGACGAGATCGCAGCCGAGCACAAGGTCGGCCTTGCCGGCCGAAACGCGGATGGCGTGGATGTCCTCGGGCGTCGGGGCGATGCGGACATGGGTGAAGACCGAGCCGCCCTTCTGGGCGAGGCCGGCCATGTCGATCATGCCGCAGCCCTTCCCTTCAAGATGCGCGGCCATGCCGAGCACCGCGCCGACGGTGACAACGCCGGTGCCGCCGACCCCGTCGATGATCCCCGCCCAGCCCTGGGTGCCCATGCGGAATTCAGCCGGCGCGGGCACGCCGTCGAGAGGATCGGCCTTGCCGGCAATGCCCTCTGCCTTCCTGATCTTGCCGCCATGCACGGTGACGAAGGACGGGCAGAAGCCGTTGAGGCAGGAGAAGTCCTTGTTGCAGCTCGACTGGTCGATCCGGCGTTTGCGGCCGAATTCGGTCTCGACCGGCTGGATCGAGACGCAGTTCGACTGGACGCCGCAATCGCCGCAGCCTTCGCAGACCAGTTCGTTGATGAAGACGCGCTTGTCCGGATCGGGGAAGGTGCCGCGCTTGCGGCGCCGGCGTTTCTCGGCGGCGCAGGTCTGGTCGTAAATGAGAACGGAAACGCCTTTGAGCCCACGCAACTCGCGCTGGACGAGATCGAGGTCGTCACGGTGATGGATGCTGACGCCGGCCGGGAAATCGGCCTTGCCGGCATATTTGTCGGGCTCGTCGGTGACGACGGCGATGCGCTCGACGCCCTCGGCGCGCACTTGTCTGGCGATCATGTCGACGGTCAGGCCGCCCTCATGCGGCTGGCCTCCGGTCATGGCGACGGCGTCGTTGTAAAGGATCTTGTAGGTGATGTTAGCGCCCGAGGACAGCGCGAAGCGGATCGCCAGCACGCCGGAATGGTTATAGGTGCCGTCGCCGAGATTCTGGAAGATGTGGTCGCGCTTCGAGAACGGCGCCTGTCCGACCCATTGCGCGCCCTCGCCGCCCATGGCGGTGAAGCCGACCGTATTCCTGTCCATCCACAGCGCCATGAAATGGCAGCCGATGCCGGCGGCGGCGATCGAGCCGTCCGGAACCTTGGTTGACGAATTGTGCGGGCAGCCCGAGCAGAAGAAAGGCGTGCGCGAGCCGATATCGACAGTGTCTGCGAGCATCGCCTGGAACTGGCGCAGCTTCGCCAGCCGCGCGGCGATTTCTTCCGACGGGCCGATGGTGCGCAGAATCCGTTCGCCGAGCGCGATGGCGATCTCGTTCGGATCGAGCGCGCCCTTGGCCGGAAACAGCCAGTCGCCGCGTTCGTCCTTCTTGCCGACGATCACCGGCTGCGTGGCGGTGCCGTAGAGGTTCTCGCGCAGCTGAACCTCGATCAAAGAGCGCTTTTCCTCGACGACGACGATGGTGTCGAGGCCGCGGGCGAACTCGGCGATATGCTGGAAATCGAGCGGCCACGGGCAGCCGACCTTGAACAGGCGGATGCCGATGCGGTTGGCGGCCGCCTCGTCGATGCCGATATCCTCCAGCGCCTGGCGGACATCGAGATAGCTCTTGCCGATGGTGATGACGCCGAGCTTGGGATTGCGGCCGCCGGAATAGACGATGCGGTTGAGACCATTGGCCTGGATAAAGGCGGAGGCGGCGGCGCGCTTGTACTCGTGCAGCCGCTCTTCCTGGCCGAGCATGTCGATCTCGTGGCGGATGTTGAGGCCGCCCAGCGGCATGTCGAATTCGGGAATGACGATGCCCAGACGCTCGATCGAGGCGTCGACCGAGGCGGTCGATTCGATGTTGTCCTTGACGCATTTGATCGCCGCCCAGGTGCCGGCGAAGCGCGACATTGCAAAGCCGTAGAGGCCGTAGTCGATGATCTCCTGGACGCCTGCCGGGTTGAGGATCGGCACCATGGTGTCGACGAACAGGAATTCGGTGGCATGCGCATTCGTCGAGGATTCGGCCATGTGGTCGTCGCCCATCAGGGCAAGCACGCCGCCGTGCTTGGACGAGCCGGCAAGATTGGCGTGGCGGAAGACGTCTCCGGAACGGTCGACGCCCGGCCCCTTGCCGTACCAGACGGAAAAGACGCCATCATGCGTGCCCTCGCCCAGCAATTCGGTCTGCTGAGAACCCCAGCAGGCGGTGGCGGCGAGTTCCTCATTGAGGCCGGGCTGGAAGACGATGTCGGCAGCCGCAAGCTGCTTCTTGGCCCGCCACAGCTGCATATCGAGGCCGCCCAAAGGCGAGCCGCGATAGCCGGAGACGAAGCCCGCCGTGTTGAGGCCCGCGCGGCGGTCGCGCTCGCGCTGCATCAGAAGCATGCGCACAACCGCCTGCGCGCCGGACAGGAAGACGCGCTCCTTGCCAAGGTCGAACTTGTCGTCGAGCGCGACGTCGTGCAGCGTCATCAGGTATTTCCTCTGCGGAGGCGGCTCAAATCAGGCAGCCAACGTCGGAGTGGGACGCCGCAGTCTTTCTTCCCTTGGCGGAGAGGTCAAACAAAATCGCAGCAGCCAGATAACACGCAACAAACGGTCTGGCGAGTGGCCGACGGCGCACGCAAGACCGCGCTAACCGCTTCCCGAAGAACAAAAATTTCGTGAGCGCTGGGCGTTTCAGGTCGCTTTCGAGCAATCCGGCTTCTGCGCATCGGGCAGCCTGCCGTCAGGATGGCCGGCAAGGTCCGGGTTGAGCTCGTATTTCGGGCCGATCACCAGCGGCCGGTCCGGCAGCATCGTCTGATCCTCCGACGAGGTCATGGTGGTGTCGATGCTTTGCAGCAATGTGCCGCTGGCATCCTGGATGCGGATCGAGACTTTGTAAGGCTTGTCCTTGACCACGCAGGAGAGCGGCGGACTGGTGAGCGTGATATAGGGCAGCTTCGGCCAGATCTTCTGGTTGACGACGAGCGGATCGCCGCCGGCCGGGTTCTGGAAGCTCACCACCGCGATCTGGCCGTCGACCATCGGCCGCAGCGGCTTCAGCGTGATGACGTAGGTGGCGATGGCGAGCCGGTAATTGAACTCGAACAGTTTGCCGGAGATGGCGAAGAGTTGCTCCTTGCCGGTGTCGCGGCAGGCGCCAAGCGCGAATGCAGCGATCAAGGCGACGCCGACCAGAGCCGAACGCGACAATTTCCTAAGCATTGCTGACCTCCCTCGCCGCTGTGCGGCGGCGGTAATAGCGGTTTGCCTTCTGGCGGTTGCCGCAAACCGCCATGTCGCACCAGAGGCGACTGGCGTTGCGGCTGCGGTCGACGAACAGCCAGCTGCAATTGGGACAGATCCTCAGCCTCGCCACCGTTTCGTCGCGCAGAAGCGACAGCGCCGAGACGGCCAAAGCCGCCTCGAAGGCAATCGGCGTTTGCGGATCGCCGAAAGGCTGGCCCGGCACCCCGATCTCGGTCGCGCTGCCGGACAGCCCGCCGGCGCAGGCCGTGAGGAAGTCCGGCAAGTGGCTGGTCGCAATCGCGCCGTTCGATACGGCATGGCGAAACAGGCGGTCGGTCGCTTCGCGAATCGAGACGACGGCTGGCTTTATCTCGCCCGGCTCCGGCGCCTGCAGCCTTCGGCCGCCGAGCTCGGCCGCGCGAAAGCCGCTCGCCGCCTCGGCGAAGCGGGCGATCTCGGCCGGATCGTCAAAACGGTCAAAGGACTTTTGCGGATCGTTGCGCAGCACGACGGTGTTCGCCGTGTCGAGCGCAAGGATGCCGCCGGTGAAGCGGTGCGGGGTCCAGGAAACCGTCATGACAGAAATCTAACCGATAAAACGCATTTGACAAGTTAGATTCCGAGTGCAACGGTCCGGCGGGGTCGCGTCATACGACCTGTAGGATATCGCATGCTCTATTTCTTCCAGCAGGTGCTGAACGGGCTGCATTCGGGCGCTCTCTATGCGCTGCTCGCCTTCGGCTATGTGCTGACCAACGGCATCCTGCATCGCACCAACCTGGCTTACGGCGCGCTGTTCGCCTTCTGCGGCCAGACGATGATCCTGACCGCCGCCTTCGGCTATCAGGCGCTGTGGCTGACGCTGGCCGCCGCGGTAATGCTCGGCGTCGCCGCCGCCGTGCTTTATGCCGCGTTGATCAGTCATGTCCTGTCGCGCAGCGTTTTCGAGAGGCTCGCCGACCGCTCGCCCAACGCCATCGTGGTGACGACGCTCGGCATTCTCATCTTCCTGTCGGAAGCGAGCCGCATCGCCGCCGACACGCATGACCTGTGGCTGCCGCCGATGCTCGCCAACCCCGTCATCTTTGCCCAGGGTGAGGGCTTCAAGGTGACGCTCACGGTGATCCAGCTGCTCGATTGCGCTTGTATCGTCGCGGTGGTGGCGCTGGCGGCCTGGCTGTTCTCGCATTCGCATTTCGGCCGCGCCTGGCGCGCCGTCTCCGACGATCCGAAAGCGGCGGCGATGTGCGGCATCGACGTCACCGTCGTGTTCCGCCGCGCCGTGCTGTTCAGCGGCTTTTGCGCCGCCCTGGCCGGCGTGCTTGCCGGTCTCTATTATGGCAATGTCTCCTTCGGCACCGGGCTGGTCTACGGCCTCAAGATCCTGTTCGTGACGGCGGTCGGCGGTTATCTGTCGCCGCTCAAGGCGGCGCTTGGTGCCGCGGCCTTCGGTATGGCGGAATCGCTCTGGGCCGGCTATTTCCCGCTCGAATGGCGCGACGCCTGGATCTATCTCTTCCTCGTCGCCATGCTGGTGCTGATCGGCGCCGGGCGCGACCAGGCCAAGATCGCCTGAGCTCCCAGACTTTGGTTGCATGACGTGGCGTCATGCGGCGGCATTCCGCCTCTGCGCGGCTTGCCGATCTGTTTGCCGTCGCTTTGTCATGTTGACCTGCCGGACCACGCACTGCATATCGTTGGGCCAAGCGGCGCGACACCGGAGGGGGAATCGGGCGCGCTGCCGGTACCAGGGAGGACTATGCATGGCAGGGCTGCTCGCTCTATCCAGGACGATCGACCGCATCAACGAGTTCATCGGCCGCTGGGTCTCGTGGCTGATCCTGCTCGCGATCCTGGTGAGCGCTGGCAATGCCGTCATCCGCAAGGTGTTCGACATCTCCTCCAACGCCTGGCTGGAGCTGCAGTGGTACCTGTTCGGGGCCGCCTTCATGCTGGCCGCCGCCTACACACTGAAACAGAACGACCATATCCGCATCGACATCGTCTACGGCATGTTCTCGCGCCGTGTGCAGCACTGGATCGACCTCTTCGGCCATGTCTTTTTCCTGATGCCGTTCGTGGTGCTGATGGTGATCTATTTCGTGCCTTATGTGTCGCTTTCCTTCCGCAGCGGCGAGATGTCGACCAATGCCGGCGGCCTGATCGTGTGGCCGGCCAAGGCCATCCTGCTGGTCGGCTTCTTCCTGCTCGCGCTGCAAGGGATTTCCGAAATCATCAAGAAGATCGCCATCATGCGTGGCGACATGGACGATCCCACTCCTTTCATCTCGGCCCATGAGCAGGCCGAGCTCGAGGCCAAGGCGCTGGCCGAGGAAGCCAAGGCGCACGCGGGCGAGGTGCGCTCGTGATCGAATTCATCGCGCAGAACATGGCGCCGATCATGTTCGCCTCGCTGGTCATCTTCCTGTTGATCGGCTACCCCGTAGCCTTCTCGCTCGCCGCCAACGGGCTGATGTTCTTCTTCATCGGTGTCGTGCTGTCGCCCTATTCCGGCGGGTCGATCAACCTTGCCTGGCCGCTGCTGCATGCGCTTCCCGACAATTTTTACGGCACCAGGGTGATGTCGAACGACACGCTCTTGGCGATACCATTCTTCACCTTCATGGGTATCGTGCTGGAGCGCTCCGGCATGGCCGAGGATCTGCTCGACACGATCGGGCAGCTGTTCGGGCCGATCCGCGGCGGGCTCGCCTATGCGGTGATCTTCGTCGGTGCGCTGCTTGCCGCGACGACCGGCGTGGTGGCCGCTTCGGTCATCGCCATGGGCCTGATCTCGCTGCCGATCATGTTGCGCTACGGCTACGACCGGCGCGTGGCCTCGGGGGTCATCGCCGCCTCCGGCACGCTGGCGCAGATCATCCCGCCGTCGCTGGTGCTGATAGTGCTGGCCGACCAGCTGGGACGCTCGGTCGGCGACATGTATGCCGGCGCGTTGATCCCCGGCCTCGTGCTCACCGGCATCTACATGCTCTACATCCTGATCATGTCGATCGTCCGGCCGAACTCGATGCCGGCGCTGCCGCTCGAGGCGCGTACGCTCGGCCACGGTGTGATATCTCTGCTGGTGGCAGTTGTGGTGACGGGCGCGATTTCATACGTGGCCTATCGCTACCTTGCGCCGACCCACGGCGACAATGCCGACATCCTCGGCTTCGCCGTCGGCGTCATCATCATTTATGTCGTCGCCATCCTCGATCAGCGGCTCCGTATCAACATCATGTCGAAGCTGGCGCAGCAGGTGGTGATCGTGCTGATCCCGCCGCTGGCGCTGATCTTCCTGGTTCTGGGCACCATCTTCCTCGGCATCGCCACGCCAACGGAAGGCGGCGCCATGGGCGCCGTCGGCGCGCTCATCATGGCGGCAATGAAGGGCCGCCTGACGATGGACGTCATCAACCAGGCGCTGGCCTCGACGACCCGGCTTTCCGCCTTTGTGCTGTTCATCCTGATCGGCGCGCGCGTGTTTTCGCTGACCTTCTATGGCGTCAACGGCCATATCTGGGTCGAGCACCTGCTGACCTCGCTGCCCGGCGGCGAGACCGGCTTCCTGATCGGCGTCAACATCCTGGTCTTCGTGCTTGCCTTCTTCCTTGATTTCTTCGAACTCGCCTTCATCATCGTGCCGCTGCTGGCGCCGGCGGCGGACAAGCTCGGCATCGACCTGATCTGGTTCGGCGTGCTGCTCGGCGTCAACATGCAAACCAGCTTCATGCACCCGCCCTTCGGCTTCGCGCTGTTCTACCTGCGCTCGGTCGCGGCCCGCGTGCCCTACCTCGACAGGATCACCGGCAAGCAGATCGCGCCGATCACCACCGGGCAGATCTATTGGGGTGCCGTGCCGTTCGTCCTGATCCAGGTGATCATGATCGGGCTGACCATCGCCTTCCCGCAGATGGTCATGCGCTACAAGGGTGCCGCGGTGGAGCCCAGCACCATCGACCTCAGGCTGCCCGACATGCCTTCGCTGTCGCCGCTCGGAACGCCCCCCGCGAACAACAATGGAGCTGCGCCATCCAATGGCGGCGCGCCGGCGGCAGCCGGCACGCCCGACCTGTCGCAGCCGCCGAGCTTCGGCGATGCGCCGGCCAAGCCGGCGGCGCCAGCGCCCGATCTCTCGCAGCCGCCCAAATTCAATTGAGGATACCCATGAGAGCCGTGCGGCTGGAAGCGGTAGGTAAGATCGGGTTGCGCGAGGTCGCAAAACCCGTTCCCGGGCCTGAGGACGTTCTGGTGCGCCTCGAGGCCTGCGGCGTCTGCGGCACCGACCGCCACCTCTTCCATGGCGAATTTCCCTGCACGCCACCGGTGACGCTCGGCCATGAGTTCTCCGGCATCGTCGAAGCGGTCGGCGCGACGGTGACGGGCATTGCCGTCGGCGACCGCGTCACCGGCGATCCGAACATTGCCTGCGGGCGCTGCGCCCACTGCCACGCCGGCCGCGTCAATCTCTGCAGCAATCTGCGCGCCATCGGCATCCACCGCGACGGCGGCTTCGCCGATTACGTGCTGATGCCGCAAAGCCAAGCCTTCCGACTGCCCGCAAACCTCAAGCCGATGCATGGCGCTTTCTGCGAGCCGCTCGCCTGCTGCCTGCACGGCGTCGACCTGGCCGCGATCCGGCCGGGCGCATCGGTCGTGGTGCTGGGCGGCGGCGTCATCGGCCTGCTCGTCGTGCAACTGGCCAAGCTCGCGGGCGCGGCGACCATCATTCTGTCGACCCGGCAGGCTTCGCGTCGTGCGCTCGCCGAGGAACTCGGCGCGACCGCGACGATCGACCCAAGCGCCGGCGACCCGATCGCGGCCGTCGCCGGGCCGAATGGCCTGGCGCCCGGCGGCGTCGACGTGGTGCTGGAATGCGCCGGCGTCCGCGACACGGTGGAGCAGTCGATGCGCATGGCAAAGGCGGGCGGCACGGTGGTGATCGTCGGCGTCGTGCCGCAAGGCATGAAGGTGGAGATCGAGCCGTTCGATCTTCTGTTTCGCGAATTGAAGGTGCTCGGCTCCTTCCTCAACCCGTTTACGCATGGACGGGCGGCGCAACTGATCGCCTCCGGCGCGATCGAGATCGACCGGCTGATCTCGAAGCAGGTCAGCCTCGAAGAGGCACCGGACGTGATCGCCAATCCGCCGGCGCCGGGCGAGGTCAAGGTGCTGGTGGTGCCGGGCCGAGGCTGACCCACTTCCTGGGAAAGCGTTCCAGTTCACTGATGTACAGGCGCTGGCGCTGCCCGTCATCTGGCTAGGCGCGGTTTTCCCTTCTCCCCTTGTGGGAGAAGGTGTCGCCGAAGGCGACGGATGAGGGGTGCTCCAGCTTGGCAAGGACGGCGATCCTTCCAATACCCCTCATCCGTCTCGGCGCTTCGCGCCGATCCACCTTCTCCCACAAGGGGAGAAGGAGGGCGGCGGTCTACAGCTTGCCGTTGCGCTGCTGCACCATCATGAAGGTGTCGTAATTGTATTCGGCGACCTGGGCCCAGAGATAGTGCTCCTTGCGGAAGGCCTTGATCGATTCCCAGATTTTCTTGAACGGCGCGTTGTTGGATTCCATCTCGGCATAGACCTCGTTGGCCTTCTCGAAGCAGGCGGCCATGATCTCCTGGCTGAACGGCGCCAGCTTAGCACCGTTCGACACAAGCCGCTTCACCGCCGCCGGATTGAGATAGTCGTACTTCTGCAGCATGTTGGCGTCCGCCGCTTGCGCGGCGGTATGCACGAGCGACTTGTAGGCCGGCGAAAGCTCTTCGTATTTGGCCTTGTTGAACATCAGATGCACGGTCGGGCCGCCTTCCCACCAGCCGGGATAGTAGTAGTAGGGCGCGACCTTATAGAAGCCGAGCTTCTCGTCGTCATAGGGGCCGACCCATTCGGCGGCGTCGATGGTGCCCTTCTCCAGCGCCGGATAGATGTCGCCGCCGGCGATCTGCTGCGGCACGACGCCGAGCTTCTGCACAACTTTGCCGGCAAAGCCGCCGATGCGCATCTTGAGGCCCGAGAGATCGGCCACCGTGTTGATCTGCTTGCGGAACCAGCCGCCCATCTGAACGCCGGTATTGCCGCCCGGCAGGCCGAACAGGCCTTGCGTGGCGAGGAACTCGTTGAACAGGTCGATGCCGCCGCCATGATAGTGCCAGGCATTCATACCGCGCGCGTTGAGCGAGAAGGGCACTGCGGCACCGAGCGCCCAGGTCGGGTCCTTGCCCCAGTAATAGTATGCGACCGTATGGCAGGCCTCGACTGTGCCGGCCGTGGTGGCGTCCGCAGCCTGCAGGCCGGGCACGAGCTCACCGGAGGCGAAGACCTGGACCTGGAAATTGCCGTCAGTCGCCTCCGACAGCATTTTTGAGAAGACTTCGGCGCCGCCATAGATCGTGTCGAGCGATTTCGGGAAAGACGATGCCAATCTCCACGTCACTTTCGGATTGGACTGGGCTATTGCCGGCGTGGCAAGCGCTGCGGCCGCAGCTGCAGCACCGACGCCGGACGCAGCGGCCTTGCGAATGAAAGAACGACGATCCATTAAGTTTCCTCCCTTGCGGATCAGCTGACCGACGTCAGGCCATCCTCGTGCCCGGATCGGTTGGGGAAGAAACATACACAGGCAAAGAGTCGAGTCCAGTGTTGCGGGCGAGGGTTGCAGCCATTCCGGCGCCGCGTGCAACTATAGTCTAACGAGCCTGCCGCTGGACCACGCAAGGCAGCGAAACTTGCCATGGCAAACTGCCTTCAGATCGCCTATTTTGTAGGCAGATTAACTCCTTAGCTCTCGAAGGAACCCAAACCCAAAATGCAGCAACCGCTCGTCGCAGTGTCGTCCGACGTCCGCCAGTTCGACAACTACACCTGGCACGCGGCACCCCAGCAGTATCTGGAAGCGGCGGTTGCCGGCGCCGGCGTGTTTCCGCTGCTGGTGCCGTCCTTCGGCGACCGGCTCGATTTCGACGAGCTGCTGTCGTCGGTCGACGGTGTCATGGTGACGGGCTCGAAGTCCAACGTGCATCCCTCGCTCTATGGCGGCGATCCCAGCGAGGCCAACGGCCCCTACGATACGGCGCGCGACGCAACCACGCTGCCGCTGATCCGCAAGGCGATCGAGCGCGGCGTGCCGTTGCTTGCCATCTGCCGAGGCATCCAGGAGCTGAACGTCGCGCTCGGCGGCACGCTGGGCACCGAGATCCAGGAGCGCGATGGCTCGCTCGACCACCGCGCGCCGGTGAGCGACAATCAGGACGAGCGCTTCGGCATCCACCAGACGATCTCGATCAAGCCCGGAAGCTGCCTTGCCGGCGTGTTCGGCGCCAGCGAGATCAAGGTGAACTCGCTGCATCGCCAGGCAATCGACCTGCTGGGCTCCAGGCTCCAGGTCGAGGCTTTGGCCAGCGACGGCACGATCGAAGCAGTCTCCGTCAAGGATGCCCGTGCCTTCGCAGTCGGCGTGCAATGGCACCCCGAATACTGGGTGAAGTCGGACAGCAATTCCGCCAAGATCTTCAAGGCCTTCGGCGATGCGGTGCGCCTGCATGCGGCCGCCAAAACAGGGGCTCGCGCCGCGGCAGAGTAAGCCTGGACAGTTCTGCGGCTATTCGCTTGTGCTCAGCGCCAGAAGCGGCGCGGCCGGCGCGTAGGATTCGTAGCCGTCGCCATCGGCAACGCCGAAGGTGACGATCGGATCGACCCCGTCGTCACTGAAAGCGACCGAACCATCCGCCTGCTCGCGCCAGAATTTCGCGTGCTCGATGCCAGGCATCAGCTTGCGGCAGTTCGGGGCGACGGAAAGCAACGACAGGCCTTTCGAGACTTCGGCGCCGCGGTGGATGGCGCAGGCCGCTTCATCGCCATTGGCGGTCAGCCGATAGGCGTTTGTCGGGATGAGTTCGGTGGCCTCGCTTTGGCCGTTGCCGCCATGCAGGAACTGAACGCCCCCGAACAACGCTACCGATGCTGCCAAGCCAACGAACAGCTTCACCCTGCCTCTCCGCACATAACCAAGTATGCAGAATGATTCCAAAGGGTTAAGTGGGCGTTAATAAATGTGGCGACGGGTGCGGATTGGAGCAATTTCCAGGACGGCTTTCCGTCCGGAATTACACCGAAACAAAGAGGCAGGCGGTTTGCCGTTTTCGTGAGGACCGAGAAACGCCTCAGGCTCGCGCCTTGACGTTGAGCGTCTCGGGCACCGGTGTCAGCGGCCGGCGGTCGGTAAACCACGACACGAGGTTGTCGACGCACAGATCGGCCATGGCGCGGCGGGTGTGGACCGACGCCGAGCCGACATGCGGCAGAAGCGAGGCGTTGGGAGCATCGAGCAGGGCCTGCGGCACGTTCGGCTCGTCGGCAAAGACGTCGAGCCCGACGGCTGCGATGGTGCCGCTCTTGAGGGCGGCAGCGAGGGCTGCCTCGTCCACCGTCGAGCCGCGGCCGATATTGACAAAGACGCCGTTCGAACCCAGCGCCGACAGGACCTCGGCATTGACCGCTTTCTCGGTGGAGGTGCCGCCCGGGGCAATGCAGATCAACGTGTCGACGGCTTCGGCAAGCCCCTTCAAAGTGGCATGATATTCGTATGCCAGGCCTTCGACCTTGCGGCGGTTGTGATAGGCGATCGGCAGGCCGAAGGCTTCAAGGCGACGGGCGACGGCCCGGCCGATGCGGCCCATGCCGAAGATACCGACGCGGCGGCCACGCAATGTAAGCCGGCTCAGGCGATAATTGCCCTTGGTCGCCCAGTCGCCGTCGCGCAGCCATTTCTCGGCGGCGTAGAGCTCGCGCACAGTGTTGATCAGAAGGCCGATGGCAGTATCGGCGACCTCCTCGGTCAAGACATCGGGCGTGTTGGTGACCATGACGCCGCGCTTGGCCGCATGATTGGCGTCGACCGAATCATAGCCGACGCCGAAACTGGCGATGATCTCAAGATTGGGCAGCGCATCGATCATCGCCGCGTCGATGCCTGCATAGGAGGCTATGCCGCGCACCGTGGCGCGGATCTCGTCCGTAACCAAAGACGGATCGGCGCGTTCGATCCGCACACATTTGAACGCCTCGTCGATGCGGCCGAGGGCATGGTCGTTGAAATCGCCCGGCACAAGGATGGCGACCGGCAATTTTCCTTCGGCCTTCATGCACGCTCCACTGGCTTGCCGGTCGACTGCCGCACATGCAGTTCCGGCTTGATCAGCTCCTGCGAGGGCCGCACTGCCTGTCCGTTCAATTTGTCGAGCAGGGCGCTGGCGGCGCGGCGGCCGACCTCGCGCTGGCCGTTCCAGACCGTGGTCAGGGCCGGTGTCGCGATTGCCGCCTCCTCGAGATCGTCATAGCCGGTGACCGAGATATCGACGCCCGGCACGAGGCCGGCGCGCGCGATGCCGTTCATCAACCCGATCGCGACCAGATCGTTCCAGCAGCAGGCAGCGGTGGGCCTGTCCTTCAGCGCCAGAAACTGTCCCGAGGCCTCGAAACCCGCCTGCTTGGTGCGCGGCCCGGGAATGCGCCAGGACGGCTTCACCTCCAGGCCGGCCGCCTCCATCGCGTTGAGATAGCCCTGGTAGCGGTCGCGGCCGGTCGAGGTCTGGTCGGTGCCGCCGACCATGGCGATGCGCTTGTGGCCGAGCGAGATCAGATGATTGGTGGCAAGCGCGGTGCCATAGGCATCGTCGCCGCGGAACACCGGCACATCGGCGCCGGCAACGGTGCGCGCGATCAGCACTGCCGGCAGGCCGTTTTCCTCGGCCATGATGATGTCCTCGGCCGGCGTGCCGATGGCCGGCGACATGATGACGCCGTCGGCGCCCAGCTGCAGCAGCGTGTCGATGAAGGTGCGCTGCTTTTCCAGCTGGTCGTAGTGGTTTGACAGGATGAAGGTCTGGCGGCTGCGGTCGAGCTCGCTTTCGATCGAGCGCAGTATCTCGGCGAAGAACGGGTTCATGATGTCGTGCACGACGACGCCGACGATGCCGGAGCGCGAGGTGCGCAACGAGGCGGCGCGACGGTTGTAGATATAGCCGATGGCGCGGGCGTGCTCCTTGATGCGCTCGCGCGTCGTGCCGGCGACCAGCGGGCTGTCGCGCAGCGCCAGCGACACCGTTGCCGTGGACACGCCGAGCGCATCCGCGATCGTCGAAAGCTTGATCTTCTGTGCCAGTGCCCTTCGCTCCCCAGGGTCTTTAAATTTTTTAAAACGGCCTTATGCCACCGGATTCGGCGCAAATCAAAGTTTTTTCGCCAGCGCCTCGGCCTCGGTGTCGAGCGAGGCGGAGTTGCGGACGCGAAGCCGGTGCTCGCGATGGATGATGTAGAGCCCGCTGGCAACGATGATGGCGGCGCCGAGCAGCGTCCAGCGGTCGGGGAACTGGTGGAAGATCAGCCAGCCGGAAATGATCATCCACACCATCTGCGAATAGGGATAGGGCGCGAGCTGGGTCGTGGTCGCCAGACGATAGGCCCGGACCAGCAAATAGTGGCCGCCGGCGCCGAAGACGCCGAGCATCAACAGGATGACCCAGTGCCAGCCATCCTGCGGCAATGACAGCGAGAAAGGCAGCAGCGGCAGGAGCAGCACGGCGGGTGCCAGCGCCGAAAAGAGGATCAGGCTCTCCGAGGTCTCCGTCGACGACATGCGCCGCGTCATGATCACGTAAAAACTGTTCGACAGCATCGAGCCCAGCGCGAAAAGATGACCGATGCCGAACACGCCGACGCCAGGCCTGGTGATGATGAGCACGCCGACAAAGCCGGTGAGAATCGCCAGCCAGCGCCGCCAGCCGGCCCATTCGCCGAGCAGCGGGCCGGCAAGCGCGGTGATGACCATCGGGCCGAAGAAATAGATCGACGTTGTCTCGGCCAGCTGCAGCGTGCGCAGCGCCAGGATATTGAACATGGTCGAGCCGAACAAAAGGACGCCGCGCAAGAGGTGCGCCGGCAGGTTGTTGGCGCGGAAGCGAACCGGCTCGCGCCAGCCGCGCAGGAAGATGCCGACCAGCAGGACATGCATGGTGAAGCGGGCCCACGCGACGATCAGGGCCGAGACGCCGGCCAGCACCAGATATTTGCTGGAGGTGTCGAGAAAGGTGAAGCAGACATAGACGCACAGCATCAGAAGCATCGCCGCGGGCGGCGTTGCGCTGTCGTCATTGTTTCTGGGAGCGCTCAAGGTCGGGCCGAAGGAAGATAGACGGTACCCTTCTGAGGCAATCGGCCCTTGCCAGCAAGCCAAAAGCGACTGGCCCAACAAGCGCTTCGGACAGGCTTAGAGCGCATTGTCGGTTGGCGATGGCCTGAGCAGTTCGCGCAGTCGTCACCCACGGGCGAAGCAAGGAGCGAAGCGACGCGCGCAGACCCGAGGATCCATGCCGTTACATTGACGCTCCGCCAGCGGCGCAGAATTCTGCCCCGTTGCACACTCCGGCTAAGGTCGCGGAATGGATCCTCGGGTCTCCGCGTCCGCTTCGCTCCCGCTCCGCCCGTGGATGACGAAGTTGGTGAGTTCGCTGCCAATCTCGACGGTTCAAGATGGCATAAATCAGCCATGCATGCGGGCGCCCTTGGTGATCTTGTCGACGAGCTTTTTCTCGCCGCGCATGGCGATGCCGACGACCTTGGCGTCGTCCGGGGCGAATTCGGCGAAGACGGCGCGGTTGGCGACGTCGTGCCCGGTCGAAAACATCTCCTCGACATAGGCGGATGTCGTCACGCCGCGTTCCAATGCCCGGCGGTGAATCGTACCTAGCGTCGCCGCATCGGCCGACAAGACAATGACCGGCTGGATCGACATCGGGTTGTAGAGGTTGCCGGCACGATCACGGTAAGCCTCGCCGATGATTTCGGGGAACTGCGCAACGATGCCGCTGGTCAGGAACGCGGTGACGTTGAGCTTCTGCCACACCGGCAGGTCCTCTCTGAGAACAATTGCAATTTTCGTGTCGAACACCAAGATTGAGTCTCCAAGACGGCCCGTGACGGGCGGGACAGGCGATGGCGCAGGCTCTAAGCGAAGAAGCGAAGGAAGGTCTTGAACGTTCGTGCGCGGATGGGGCCAACGGCGATCGCATCGTTTCGGCTCCGGGCGGCTCGGGTCTCGAACGCATCGAGGCGCGCTTCCATGGCAACGCCTTCGAGCTGCACCGGCACGACACCTATGCCATCGGCGTGACGTTGAATGGCGTGCAGCGCTTCCATTATCGCGGCGCGCTGCGACACAGCCTGCCCGGCCAGGCGGTCGTGCTGCATCCGGATGAATTGCACGATGGCGGCGCCGGCACGGAAGACGGCCTGCGCTACAGGATCCTGTATCTGGAGCCGTCCCTGCTGCTCGACTGCCTCGATGGCGAGCCGCTGCCTTTCGTTCGCGACGCCGTGGTCGACGATCCTCGCTTGCGCGACACGCTGCTGTCGGCGCTGGCACCGCTGGACGAGGCACTCGGCGACCTGTTCGTGGCAGATTTCGTTGCGCAGCTGGCGCAACACCTCAAACGCCATGCCGGGCAGCCGGCAAAGTCAACGGGCAAGACCGCATGGCGCGCCGCCGCGCTTGCCCGCGACTATCTCGAGGAGAATGCCGAGCGACCGGTGCGCTCCGATGAGCTGGAAGCCGTCACCGGCCTCGACCGCTACGCGCTGTCGCGCCATTTTCGCGCGACCTATTCGACCAGCCCGCATCGCTTCCTGTTGATGCGCCGGCTGCAAAAGGCGCGGCGCATGATCGCCGAGGGCGAGTCGCTGGCGGAAATCGCCGCCGGCGCCGGCTTCAGCGACCAGAGCCATTTCAACCGGCATTTCAAGAAGGCGTTCGGCATGACGCCGGGGCGCTGGGCAGCGCTGGTGCGCGACGCGTAAGCGCGACGCGCAGCGTCGTCGCTCAGGCGCGATGCGCAGCATCGTCGCTCAACCGCGAGACGTCCGGCGGTAAGCGCGTAAGCGCGACGCGCAGCGTGGTAGCCCGGGCGCGATGCGCAGCATCGTCGCCTTTTTCCGCTAAGCCGTTGCTTAGATGGCGTGTGGAGCGACGATGCTGCGCATCGCGCTTAGCTCGAGACGACGCTTCGCGTCGCTCGTTAATGGGAACGTCTCGCGGTTGAGTGATGACGCTCACGCGTCACGCTTCATCCAACTCCGCGTCATCGTCGATCAGCACCAGATCTTCGTTCGATAGATTCGCCTCGATGCGGGCGAGCAGCTTGAACAGCGCCTTCTGGTCCTTCTTGTCGAGGCCTCTCAGCGCCTGTTTCTCGGTCTTCTTGACCGACTTCTCGATGGCGCGGATGGTTTCGCGGCCGGACTCGGTGAGGAAGATATGGGCCTGGCGGGCATCGGCGTTGGAGGCGCGCTTTTCCAGAAAGCCCTGCGCCTGCAGCCGGTTGATGGTTTTGGTGATGGTCGGCGGGCGCACGCCGAGCCGGCCGGCGAGGTTGCCGGGGGTCTGGCCGTCCTCGCGGTCGAGCGCCAGCATGATCTGGTCCTGGCCGGCATAGAAGCCGTGCGCTAGAAGCCGCGCGGCGAGCGCTGTACGCGCCAGCCTTGCCGCCGAATGCAGCCGGCTCATTGTCGCTGTCTTGTCCGCCTTGGCCATGGTCGTTCCCTCTTCGGCCGAACCGGCGCGGACAAGCATAGAGGCTGTCCGACGGCTGGCAAATGACGATTTAAAGAGTCCGGCTTGCGGAACGCTTTGCCGGCAAGCATTGCGGTGCCCGCGCAGGTGATGCCAGATGTTTATTTCAGTTAGATGACAAACGACTTTTGCACCGGCGAGATTCACAGCGGACGCTGATGAAGGCGCTTGGGCGCCCGAGCAGTTCCTCCGTCTGGCCTGCCTCGGCCGCCGCCGATCCGTGCGTGGCGCCGCTCCGCTTGGAGGGTCGGCCTGGCCCATCGGTTTGGCGCGTGCAAAAGCTCGACACCCATCCTATATCAGGCCGACAATCCAGGATTTTCGAGGCAACCCATGAGCGACGCACAGACGCAAATCCCCGTAACCGTTCTCACCGGCTATCTCGGCGCGGGCAAGACGACACTGCTCAACCGCATCCTGTCGGAGAGCCACGGCAAGCGTTACGCCGTCATCGTCAACGAGTTCGGCGAGATCGGCATCGACAACGACCTGATCGTCGAGTCCGACGAGGAAATCTACGAGATGAACAATGGCTGTGTCTGCTGCACGGTGCGCGGCGACCTGATCCGCGTGGTCGAAGGCCTGATGAAACGCCCGGGCCGCTTCGACGCCATCGTCGTCGAGACCACGGGCCTCGCCGACCCGGTGCCGGTGGCGCAGACCTTCTTCATGGACGACGACGTGCGCACCAAGACCAAGCTCGACGCGGTGGTGGCGCTGGTCGACGCCAAGCACCTGCCGCTGCGCCTGAAGGATTCCAAGGAAGCCGAGGACCAGATCGCGTTCGCCGACGTGGTGGTGCTGAACAAGACCGACCTCGTCACGCCGGACGAGCTCGAAAAGGTCGAGGCGACGATCCGCGCCATCAACCCGGCGGCAAAAATCCATCGCACGCAGCGTTCCGGCGTGGCGCTTGACGAAGTGCTCGACCGCGGCGCCTTCGACCTGTCGCGGGCGTTGGAGAACGATCCGCATTTCCTCGACGCGCACGACCATGACCATGACCATGACCATCATCATGATCATGATCATGACGGTCACGATCATCACCATCACGATCATGCTTCCGACATCCATGACGTGACGGTGAAGTCGGTGTCGCTGCGCGGCGGCGAGATGGATCCCAAGAAATTCTTTCCCTGGATCGAGAAGGTGACCCAGATGGAAGGACCGAACATCCTGCGGCTGAAGGGCATCATCGCGCTGAAGGGCGACGAGGACCGCTATGTGCTGCAGGGCGTGCACATGATCCTCGAAGGCGACCACCAGCGCGCCTGGAAGGATGGCGAAAAACACGAAAGCCGGCTGGTCTTCATCGGCCGCGATCTCGACGCCGAGCGGCTCAGGAAGAGTTTTGAGGCCTGCCAGGCGGCTTGATTTCCTGACTTTCAAGCGCTAGCGCTGCCCGTTCTTCCTTCTCCCCTTGCGGGAGAGGGTGGCCTCGCGAAGCGAGGTCGGATGAGGGGTGCTCCAGTTCGGCGATGACGGCGTTCCGTCACCCACCCCTCAACCGTCTCGGCGCTGCGCGCCGATCCACCTTCTCCCACAAGGGGAGAAGGCAAGGCCGCACCTAGCCGCGCTGGCTAATCTCGAACGGACCGTTTGCATGCCCACAGTCGCCCCGCTTGATCTCGAAGGCCATTGCGTTGCCGCCGTCTTCTTGAACGACGTGCCGCATTTCGCGCTCGCCGACGGCGCGATCCACCGGCTCGATAATGGGCACAAGACGGTTCAGGCCAATGACGGCCTGCTTGCCGCCTTCCATGACGCGGCCAACGACCGGCTGATCACCGGCGGCGAGGATGGCAAGGTGTTTGCCGTGAAGGCCGGCGGCGAGGTGAGCGAGCTGGCCAGCGCCGGCAAAAAGTGGATCACCAGCGTCAGCGCCGGGCCGCAGGGCGCGATCGCCTATGCTTCGGGCAAGACGGCCTTCGTGCGTTTCGCCGACGGCAAGATCAAGGAATTTAGCCATCCGCGCTCGGTGGAGGGGCTCGCCTTCTCGCCCAAGGGCATGCGCTTCGGCGTCGCCCGCTACAATGGCGCGACGCTGCATTTCCCGGCCGCCGAGGGCAAGCCGGTGGAGCTCGAATGGGCCGGCGCCCATACCGGCATCACCTTTTCACCGGACGGCGCCTTCCTCGTCACCACCATGCAGGAAAACGCGCTGCATGGCTGGAAGCTCGCCGACGGCAAGCACATGCGCATGTCGGGTTATCCGGGCAAGGTGAAGAGCCTGTCCTGGAGCGTGAAGGGCAAATGGCTGGCGAGCTCCGGCGCGCCGGCGGCGATCGTGTGGCCGTTTGCCAGCAAAGACGGACCGATGGGCAAGGCGCCGCTGGAACTCGGCACGCGCGGCAATACCATGGTGACCTGCGTCGCCTGCCATCCCGGCCAGGATGTCACGGCCATCGGCTATGAGGATGGCATGGTGATCGCGGCGCGCTTTGCCGACGCCAAGGAGGTGCTGCTGCGCCGGCCCGGCACGGGCGCCATCACGTCGATGATGTGGGACAAGGAAGAACGCCGCATCGTCTTCGGAAGCGCCGCCGGCGACTGCGGCGTGATCGATATCACCGCGTAGGCAGTAGGGAATAGGCAGTAGGGCTTAGGGACGACGGCACCTACCGCCTACTGCTACTGCCTACTGCCTACTGCCTACTGCCTGAGGGGGGCTTCATGCATTCAATCCACCGGACTTCCATCGGCGGCATCGACATCGCCCGCATCGCCGAGTTGCGCGAAGCGGAAGCGGCCGCCTTCCGCAAGGCGCGGCCGAAATCCGAGGCGAAGCTCGGCAACGGCATTGCCGGTTTCCTCGGCGGGGTGCCGATGCACTGGATGAGCGACTGGCCGACGCCGTTCCCGATCCTGGTCGACGGCGCCAAGGGCGCTACCATCACTGACATCGACGGCAATAGGCTCGACGATTTCTGCCTCGGCGACACCGGCTCGATGCTCGGCCATTCGCCGCCGGCGGTCGCCCGCGCGATCCGCCGGCAGGCCGCTCGGGGTCTGACTTATATGCTACCAAGCGAGGATGCGCTGGCGATCGGCCCACTGCTTCAGCAGCGCTTCGGCCTGCCCTACTGGCAGATCGCCACCACCGCCACCGACGCCAACCGCTTTGCGCTGCGCGTCGCCCGCGCGGTGACCGGGCGCGAGAAGATCCTGGTCTTCAACGGCTGCTATCATGGCTCGGTCGACGAGACGATGGTGCGGCTGATCGACGGCAAACCGGTCAACCGGCCTGGGTTGGCCGGCGAATTCCGCGACCTGACGCGAGCGACCAAGATCGTCGAGTTCAACGACATTGCCGCGCTCGAGGCAGCGCTTGCGGCCCGCGACGTCGCCTGCGTCATCACTGAGCCGGTGCTGACCAATTCCTGCATGGTGCTGCCGGAACCCGGCTTCCACGACGCGCTGCGGCGCCTGACCCGCGCGGCCGGCACGCTGCTGCTGATCGACGAGACGCACACCATTTCGACGGGCCCGGGCGGTTATACGCGCAAGCACGGGCTGGAGCCGGACCTGTTCGTGCTCGGCAAGCCGGTGGCCGGCGGCGTGCCGGCGAGCATCTGGGGCATGAGCGAAGAGGTCGCCACGCGCTATGGCGCCTACAACCAGACCAAGGAGCCCGGCTATTCCGGCATGGGTACGACACTGTCGGCCAACCCCCTGCAATTCGCGGCAATGCGCGCCACTCTGGAAGAGGTGATGACCGAGGAGGCCTATGCCCATATGGACCGGCTGGCGCGCCGCCTCGATGCGGGGCTCTCCGCCGTCATTCAGCGAAACAAGCTGCCCTGGCATGTCGCGCGGGTCGGCGCCCGCGTCGAGTTCATCTGCGCGCCCGGACCGCTCGGGAATGGCGGCGAGGCGGAAAAAGCGCATGCGCCGGAGCTGGAAGCCGCCATCCATGTCGCGCTGGTCAATCGCGGCGTGCTGATCGCGCCGTTCCACAACATGATGCTGATCTCACCGGCAACGACTTCGGCGCAGGTGAGCCGACTGATCGCCGCCTTCGCCGCGGTTGCGGGCAAGCTTGCGGCGTGAGAAAAGCGGCGATGGACAATCTGAACGCCGCTGCCACCTCCCCTTCCGGCTCGACTCCCGCCGAGGCGAAGGCGTTTCTCGACGCGCATCCCGAGATCGAGGCGTTCGACATCGTGCTCACCGACGCCAACGGCATCGGCCGCGGCAAGATCGTGCGCCGGCACGAGCTGATGGGCATTTTCGAGAACGGCCGGCATCTGCCGATCTCGATCCTCGGCCTCGACATCACCGGCGAGGATGTGCATGAAACCGGGCTGGTGTGGGACACCGGCGACGGCGACCTCAGGGCATGGCCGATCCCCGGCACGCTTGTGCCGCTCTTCGGCACCAACCCGCCGCGCGGCCAGGTGCTGATGTCGATGCACCATCTCGACGGCCAGCCGATGACCTCCGACCCGCGGCTGGTGCTGGCAAGGCAGGTGGAATTGCTGGCGGCGCGCGGCCTGCATCCGGCCGGCGCCTTCGAGCTTGAGTTTTTCCTCCTGTCCAATGAGCGCGACGCGGATGGCAAGGTTCAGCCTGCCCGCGCGGTGCTCGACGGCCGCCGCTCGGCCAAGACCGAGGTCTATTCGGTCGACCATCTGCATGGCATGGAGCCGCTGTTTTCCGACATCTACGCTGCGGCCAAGGCGCAAGGCATTCCGGCCGAAACCGTGATTTCCGAATACGCGCCCGGCCAGTACGAACTGACGCTCAACTACCGCAAGGACGTGATGCAGGCGGCCGACGATCTCGTCATGCTGAAGCGGCTGGTACGGGCGCAGGCGCGGCGGCACGGCGTCACCGCCTGCTTCATGGCCAAGCCCATCGAGGCCTATGCCGGATCGGGCATGCATTTCCATGTCTCGCTGCAGGACGATGCCGGCCGCAACGTCTTCACCGAGGCAGCCGGCGAGAAATGGTCGCTAAGCCTGCTCAACGCGCTTGGCGGCCTCATCCACACCATGGCGGAATCCATGCTGGTGTTTGCGCCGCACGCCAATTCATGGCGCCGCTTCGTCTCGCAATCCTATGCCCCCGTGGCGCCCAGTTGGGGCGTCAACAATCGCTCGGTGGCGCTGCGCGTGCCGGCGGGCGACGCCAGGAATCGCCGCATCGAGCACCGGCCATCGGGCGTCGACGCGAATCCGTACCTTGTCGCCGCAACGGTGCTGGCCGGCATCGTCAAGGGCCTGGACGAGGGTCTGGACCCAGGCCTCGAGACCACCGGGAACGGCTATGAACAGGCAACGGAGAAATCGACCATGCCCGCCGACTGGCGCGCCGCAATCGAGGCGGCCAGAGGCTCCGATTTCCTGAAGTCGGCGCTCGGCCCCGACCTGCACAGAACCTTCGTGGCGATCAAGCAGGCGGAATATCTGCGCGTTGCGCGGACCGTCAGCGAGCTGGACTATCATCTTTATCTGCATGAGGTTTGAGCACAGGGCCTGACAGGCGCGGCAATCATGTTTTGCCGACGGCAGGAGATGCCGAAGAAGTATTGGCGGAACCTTCCCGTGGCCTCGCTCATTCCAGATTTGATAGCAGGAGCAGACAGAGCCGCGTCAGAGATGATCGACCGGATGCCAACCACCCCAGTACCGCGCCATGCCAAGGTGAAGGCCAAGCATTGGCCGACGCCCGAGCCGGCCGATGTGGTGGCGCCTGAAGCCGAAGATATTCCGGAGTTGCGCGAAGAGGCGAAGGGCTGCCGCCGCTGCCCGCTTTGGCATGACGCAACGCAGACCGTGTTCGGCGAAGGACCGGAAAGCGCGGACGTGGTCTTCGTCGGCGAACAGCCAGGCGATCAGGAGGATCTGGCCGGCAAACCATTTGTCGGCCCGGCCGGCAGAATATTCGACAGCATCCTGGACGACGCCGAAATCGATCGCCGCAAGGTCTATGTGACCAATGCGGTCAAACACTTCAAATTCGAGCCGCGCGGCAAGCGGCGCATCCATTCCAAGCCCAATGCGGGCGAAATCCAGGCCTGCCGCTGGTGGCTGGACAAGGAGCTCGACCTCGTCAAGCCGAACCTCGTGGTGGCGCTCGGCGCGACGGCGGCGCAGTCGCTGCTCGGCAAGGCCGTGCCGATCACCAAGATGCGCGGCGATGTGATCGAGCGCGAGGATGGCTTGCGCGTGTTTGTGACCATCCACCCCTCCTTCATCCTGCGCATCCGCGATCGTGAGGACAAGGAGGCGGAGAGGGACCGGTTTTTGCATGATATGCGGAAGGTGAAAGGGCTGATGGCTGCTTGATCGTTCTACGCACCCGAGGGACCGGTGGGCGTGCGCTTTTGAACGGCTCTGCGGCGTTGGAGATTAGCCGAAGCGCCTATCGCTTCGTCATCCACGGGCGGAGCAAGGAGCGAAGCGACGCGCGCAGACCCGAGGATCCATTCCGTGACTTCGATGCGCCGCAACGGTTCAGAATTCTGCTCCGCTGCATTCCTTGCCCGACGTCACGGAATGGATTCCAGGGTCTTCGCGACGGAGCTTCGCTCCTGCTTCGCCCTGGAATGACGGCTTTGCCGCTAGCGGATAAGAATCGCCCTTAAATCATTCACATTCGTTCCGGTCGGGCCCGGCACGAACAGATCCCCGACCGCTTTGAAGGCCGTCCAGGCATTGTTGCCGGCGAGCATCGCCTTGGCGTCGACGCCTGCCGCGCGCATGCGCGCCACGGTCGAGCCGCTGGCGAAGGCGCCGGCATTGTTCTCCGAGCCGTCGATGCCGTCGGTATCGGCGGCCAAGGCATCGATGCCGTTCACGCCGTCGATACCGATGGCGAAAGCGAGCAGGAATTCCGAATTGCGGCCGCCCTTGCCTTTTGCCCGCAACGTCACGGTCGTTTCGCCGCCGGAGAGGATCAGCACCGGCTTAGCGAACGGGCGATTGCGCGTCGCCACCTCGCGGGCGATCGCGGCATGGACGCCGCCGACCTCGCGCGCCTCGCCCTCGATCGCGTCCGACAGGATGACGGCCTCGATGCCTTGCCGCTTCGCTTCGGCGGCAGCGGCTTCCAGAGAGACGCCGGCCGAGGCGGTCAGGTGCACCTCGTTGCCGGCGAAACGCGGATCGTCGGGGCGCGGCGCGTCGGCGGCGGACGAATTGATGTGGGCCATGACGGAGTCCGGCAGCTTCATGCCATAGGCGGCGATCGAGGCCAGCGCATCGGCGCGGCTGCTGGTGTCGGGAACGGTCGGTCCCGAGGCAACCAGCGCCGGATTGTCGCCGGGGATATCGGAGACGACCAGCGACACCACCCTCGCAGGATGGGCAGCGGCGGCCAGGCGCCCGCCCTTGATGGTCGAGACATGCTTGCGGATGGTGTTCATCGCCGCGATCGGCGCGCCGGAGGCAAGCAGCGCTTCATTGACGGCGATCTCATCGGCAAGCGTCAGTCCGGGAGCCGGCGACGGCAGCAAGGCCGAACCGCCGCCGGAAATCAGCGCCACCACCAGGTCGTCAGCGGTCAGGCCCCGCACCTTCTCCAGCAGCCGGCGCGACGCCTCGAGGCCAGCGGCATCCGGCACCGGATGCGCCGCCTCGATGATCTCGATGCGCTCGCATCTGGCGCCATAGCCGTAGCGGGTGACAACCAAGCCGTCGATCGGTCCGTCCCAGACCTTCTCGAAGGCGGCCGCCATCTGCGCCGAGCCCTTGCCAGCGCCAATGACGACGGTGCGACCTTTCGGCTTCGCCGGCAAATGATTGCGGATCGTCTTTTCCGGATCGGCGGCGGCGACGGCGGCGTCGAAGATCGAGGTGAGAAAGCTTTTCGGGTCGGTCATTTTTCTTCCTGCGGCAGCGCGAGCGCGCTCGCATCGATGCCAAGATGCGCGCAGAGCGCGTCGACCACGACGCCATGATCCTCGCGCTCGGGCAGGCCCGAGACGGCGATGACGCCGATCACCCCGGCGCCCTTCACCGTGACCGGAAAGCCGCCGCCGGCGAGCACATAATCGGCAATGTCGAGCGCTTCGCCGACCTTGAACGTGCGGTCCGGGCGCTGCTGCTCCAGCACCAGCCGATAGGTGCTTCTGAGATAGCGCTTCACGACGTTGATCTTGCGCCGCGCCCAATCGGGATTTGAGGCGTTGGAACCCGGCATGGCCGCATAGAAGAGCGGCCGATCGAAAGTCCTGATGTCGACGATGATCGGAAGATCTTCCTTCAGCGCCCGGTCCCTGATGTCAGAACCGATCTTGAAGGCGACAGCCTCATCGAAGGCCGGAAAGACCAGCGTGGCTTCCTGTTTCTTGATCAGAGCGATGTCGTCGGCGGTGGCCATGTCTCTTTCTCCGAAATCCCACCGTCGTTTGTACGACAAGCTCTGTCTGGTCAAGCATCCGTCGCGGGCGCGCCAGGGTCGACCCCCACTCCGTCGAGCTTCGCTCGACACCTCTCCCCCGATCGACGGGGGAGAGGAAGGGCGCGAAGCGATTCAAGCTGGCGCCTTTCCAGTTGGCCCCTTTCCTCTCCCTCCGGAGGGGGGAGAGGTGGCGCCGCGAAGCGGCGACGGAGTGGGGGAACCACTTGGCAACCAGGCGCAGTCATCATCTTGCCCTACTCCAAGATCTCTACCCCATTGTCGGGACTTATCCCGCCACAATCGCGCTCTTCGCCGGCCGGCCTGCCACATAGACCTCGCGCACGGCACGATCGTCGCCCAGCGTCTGCAGCAGGAAGAGCTCTTCCGCCAGCGTTTCCACCGTCTCCATCCTGAGCCGCATGCCTGGCGTCGCGTGGGCATCGAGCACTACGATGTCGGCATCGCTGCCTTCGTCCAGCGTGCCGACCCTGTCGGCCACCGACAGCGCTTCGGCATTGCCGCGCGTCAGCTGCCAGAAGGACTGGAACGGATTGAGCTTCTCGCCGTTCAGCGCGATCACCTTGTAGCCTTCATCCATGGTGCGCAGCATCGAATAGTTGGTGCCGCCGCCGACATCGGTGGCCGCGGCTATCCTGAGCGGCTTCTCGCGCCGGCGATAGCGCTGATAGTCGAACAGGCCGGAGCCCAGGAAGAGATTTGAGGTCGGGCAGAACACCGCCACCGAACCCGATTGCGACAGCGCATCCGCCTCGCGTTCCGACAGATGGATGCAATGGCCGAAAAGGCTTTTTTTGCCGAGCAGGCCGTAATGCTCATAGACGTCAGTGTAGTCGCGCGACCAGGGATAGAGCTCCTGGGTGAAGGCGATCTCGGCGTGGTTTTCCGACAGATGCGTCTGCATGTGGAGATCGGGATGCTCACGGCAGAGCACGCCGGCCATTTCCATCTGCTCGGGCGACGACGTGATGGCGAAGCGTGGCGTGATTGCATAGAGCTGGCGGCCCTTGCCGTGCCATTCGGCGATCAGCGCCTTCGTATCGTCATAGCCGATCTGCGGCGTGTCGAGCACGCCGTCGGGCGCATTGCGGTCCATCATCACCTTGCCGGCAATGTTGAGCATGTTGCGCTCATGCGACTCGGCGAAGAAAGCCTCGGCCGAAGACTTGTGCACCGAACAATAGGCGACGACGGTCGTCGTGCCCTGGCGCAGCATCTCGTCGAGGAAGACCCTGGCGATGCGGCGGCCATGCTGCGCGTTCTGGAATTTCGACTCTTCGGGAAAGGTGTATTTGTTCAGCCAGTCGAGCAGCTCGGCGCCGTAGGAGGCGATGATCTGCATCTGCGGCACATGAACGTGGGCGTCGAGGAAACCCGGCAGGATCAGATGCGGACGATGGTCGATCGTCTCGATGCCGGTGCCCGCCTTCTTCAAGACCTCCGCATAGGAACCGGCGGCAACGATCTTGCCATTGTCGATCAGCAGTCCGCCATCTTCCTCGTAGCGCCAGGCGGAATAGTCGTCTATCGATTCGGGCCAACGCAGGAAGGAGAGCGTGCGGCCGCGCAGAATTTTCGCTGTCATGCTTACTTTCCGGCGCCTTCGAACCAAGCGACCAGAAGGGCCCTTTCCTGGTCGGTGATCTGGGTGATGTTGGCGGGCGGCATGGCATGCGCCCGGCCGGCCTGGATGTAGATTTCGCGCGCATGCTCCGCGATGCGCTCGTCGGTGTCGAGCAGCACGCCCTTCGGCGCATGGTAGATGCCTTCATAGACCGGCTCTTGCGTGTGGCACATCGAGCAGCGGCCAAGCACGGTGTCGCGCACGGCCGGGAAATGGGCGGAGGCGATGTAGACCTGCGCGGCGGCGGATGCGGCGGAGATTTTTGGCTCGCCGGTCAGCACCTTCGGCACGGTCGACAGCCAAATGATGATCATGAACAGCACGGCAGCGCCGAGCCAGGTCCAGGTCGGGTTGCCCTTCCTTGCATGCACGGTGTTGAAATAGTGCCGGATCAGCACGCCGATGATGAAGACCAGCGAGGCGATGACCCAGTTGAACTCAGTGCCGAAGGCCAGCGGGTAGTGGTTCGACAGCATCAGGAACAGGACCGGCAAAGTCAGGTAGTTGTTGTGCAGCGAGCGCTGCTTGGCGATCTTGCCGTATTTCGGGTCCGGCTTGCGGCCGGCGATCAGGGCGGCGACGACGATCTTCTGGTTGGGGATGATGACCATGAAGACATTGGCCGACATGATCGTGGCGGTGATGGCGCCAAGATGCAGGAAGGCGGCGCGGCCGGTGAAAAGATGCGTCAGCCCCCAGGCGATGAACACCAGCACGCAATAAAGCACCAGCATCAGCCCGGTGTCGCTTTTGCCCAGCGGCGAGCGGCAGAGCAGGTCGTAGACGATCCAGCCGACGCCGATGGTGGCCAGCGACAAGAGGATGCCGACCGGCACCGAGATGTTGAGCACGTTGGGATCGATCAGGAAGAGATCGGCTCCGGCGTAATAGACCACGCAGAGCATGGCGAAGCCCGACAACCAGGTGGCGTAGGATTCCCATTTGAACCAGGTGAGGTGCTCCGGCATCTCGGCCGGTGCCACCAGATATTTCTGGATGTGGTAGAAGCCGCCACCATGCACCTGCCATTCCTCGCCGAAGGCTCCGGCGGGCAGGCCGGGCCGCTGGCGCAGGCCGAGGTCGAGCGCGACGAAATAGAAGGACGAGCCGATCCAGGCGATGCCGGTGATGACATGCAGCCAGCGGACCGCGAAGCTCAGCCAGTCCCAGAAAATCGCGAAATCCATCATTGCACTCGTCCCTGCCGATGAGAGCGACTTTACGGTCTGGCGCGCAAACGAAAAGAGGCGAGGTGCGCGATGACTTTCAAAAAAAAATGGAAAATACTAGGGTGCCTAAGGTGTGTGAGGATTCAGGTCAGGCCGAGCCGAAAACGGCGCGTTTCGAGAACCGGGGCGGAGCGTAGTTGAAGTACGTGAGCACCGGAAGCGCAGGAACCCGGCGTTTGCAGGCCGGCATCAGCTGAATCTCCACACACCTTCGCGCAGCCGCTTGAGAGCCACACATGGCCTATCTCGACAACATCGCTGTCTTCGTTCGTGTCGTCGAGCTCGGCAATCTGTCGGCGGCGGGGCGCGACATGCGCATTTCGCCGGCGGTCGCCTCCAACCGGATCAAGGAGTTGGAGAAGCATCTTGGGGTGCGGCTGTTCAACCGTACGACAAGGCAGTTGATGCCGACCGAGCATGGCACCGTGTTCTACACCGGCGCCAAGCAGGTGCTGGACGCGATCACTGAGGCGGAAGCGGCGGTCGCGGCGCTCTCCGGCCAGCCACGCGGGACCATCAGGGTCACGGCGCCGCTCGGCCTCGGCCGGAGGCTGATCGCGTCAGGCATCCCGGATTTCCATGACAAATATCCCGATATCGAGGTGAGGCTTCGGCTCTCCGACCACAATGTCGATATCATGAAGGAAGGCATCGACGTCGCCTTCCGGCTCGGAATCATCGAGGATTCGAGCCTCAGGATGCGCGGCATCATGGAATGCGAGCGCGTGCTGGTGGCGGCGCCGAAATACCTGGAAGCGCGCGGCGAGCCGACCGAGGCGCAGGAGCTGATCGGTAAAAAGCACGACTGCCTGATGCTGCGCTATGCCGGCGCGCGCGAATATGTCTGGACGCTGCAGACGCCGAACGGACCGCAGAAATTCGAGGTGCACGGTCCCTATGACACCGACGACGGCGACGTTCTGACCGGCTGGGCACTATCGGGGCGCGGCATCATCAACAAGCCGCGTTTCGAGGTCGAGCCGTTCATCCGCGACCGGCGGCTGAAGGTGATCCTGCCCCAGGCGCCGCCGACGCCGGTGCAGTTCGCCGCCGTCTATCCGCACAAGAAGCTGCAGGATCCGAAGGTGCGGCTGCTGCTCGACTTCATGGCCGAGCGCTGCCAGCGGCTGATCAAGGACCTCCTGGCCGGGAAGTAACGGCCGGTGGCGTCGCCATTCCGGACGGAATGGCTACGGCGAAAGGCGCCGACCCTAACTGCGGCGCATTTTGTCTGGAATTGCTTCAGATCAGTCCATTAGCCTGGCCGTTCCGGACACCCTGATCGAGCTGCCCGGCGCCGGCGGAATGTCGGCGTGAAGGCGCGAGCGCATGCCCATATCCTCGCCCTGGACGATATCGATCGCGCCGCCATGCGGCCAGCCGAGGTCGCGCAGGTAGCCGGCAAAGGCAGCGGTCGCAGCGCCCGTCGCCGGATCCTCGTAGACGCCGCCGGACGCGAAGGGATTGCGCGTATGAAAGAGGCGTGGCGTCTCGGCATGGGCGAGAAGGATGGTGACCAGGCCTTCGCGCCGCATGAAGGACTGGCCTTGCTTCAAGTCATAGGCCATGGCCGCCAACGCCTGGCGCGACTTCAGCGCCAGCACGAGATGATCGGCGCCGCCATGGATGAGCGCCGGCGGATTGGCGGGATCGAGATCGCCCGGCTCATAGCCAAGCAAGGCGAGCGCTTCGCCGACCAGTTCCGACGATGCGGCCTTGCTGCGCGTCGGTGGCGACTGCAGGGCGGCGGCAAAGTTGGCGCCATCGCGAAAGCCTTCGACGGTGATGCCGGCCTGGTTGAGAATCAGCCTGAAGATGCCGTCTCCGAACTTTCCGACCAGCGCCGCGCCGAGCGCGATCGTGGCATGGCCGCAGAACGGCACTTCCGACTCCGGCGAAAAATAGCGCACGCGCCAGACGTCGCCCTCGGGCGCCGCGAAGGCGGTTTCCGAGAAACCGACATCCGCCGCGACACGCTGCATGTCGGCGACGTCGGGCAGCGTCTCGCCAATCACCACGCCGGCGGGATTGCCGCCGGTGTTCCCGTCCGAAAATGCGGCGATCTTCAATATGTCCATGTTCCTGACCCCGTTATCCGTGAGGCGCAACAAACACGTTTCGCGCCGCTTTGGGAAATGAGGAAAGCAGCAAGCAGCGGTGAGCGCCAGTCACACCTGCAATCGGGGATGGCGCCCCTCGATCCAACGCGGAACGAAATTCTGGTCATCACCGTTCTGACGGTTGGCGGTCGTTCGGGCCGCCTTCAGCTTTCATCATGCGACGCAGCGGGACAGGAGCCGACCATGGACGCCATCGTCACCAAGAACGACCTCAAATCCGATGCCAAGAAGGAATCGATCGATCTGCTCAACGCCAGGCTTGCCGACGCCATCGACCTGGCGCTGATCACCAAGCAGGCGCATTGGAACGTCAAGGGCCCGCAATTCATCGCCATCCACGAGATGCTGGACGAATTCCGCGAGGAGATCGACGGCCATGTCGACATCATCGCCGAGCGCGCCGTGCAGCTCGGCGGCACCGCGCACGGCACCTCGCAGGAAGTGTCGAAGGCGACCAAGCTGAGGCCTTATCCGACCGACATCCACAAGACCAAGGATCATCTGGCGGCGTTGATCGACCGCTATGCCACGGCCGCCAAGCTGACCCGCGAAGCAATCGACGAGGCCGACGACGCCGGCGATCGCGATACGGCGGACATCTTCACCGCCTATTCGCGCTCGCTCGACAAATTGCTGTGGTTCCTCGAGGCGCACACGCAGGAAAAAGAATAGCCAGGCGCTTCCCGGCTTTCACAACATGGCCGGCAGGTTAGCCCGCCATCGTCTTTTCGGGCGCGGCCGAAGCAGCCGGCTGGGCGCCGTGCGACACCAGCGCCGTCATGATCTCTGCGGCGGCGAGCGCTGCAATCACCGGCGGGCGCTTGTCCTTCACCGCATTGCCGCCGATCGGTGAGATGAGCCGGGCGAACTGCGCTTCGCTGCCCTCGGCGGATTTCAGGAACCAGTTCCTGAAGGTCGCCTTCTTGGTCTTCGAGCCGATCATGCCGACATAGGCGCTGTCGTCGCGCTTCAGCGCCTCGGCGACGATCAAGAAATCCAGCGCATGATCATGGGTCAGGATCGCGAAGGCCGATCCCGCCGGCGCCTCGCGCACCACGGCTTCGGGCAACGATGTCAGCCGCGTCTCCACCGTTTCCGGCATGCCTTCCAGCGCCTCGGCGCGGGTCTCGACGACGAAGACATGAATCGGCAGCAGCGCCAGCGAAGCTGCCAATGCCTGACCGACATGGCCGCCGCCGAACAGATAGACATGCGGCAGACGCGCCTCTTCCGATTCAGCGTTGGCGATCAGCTGCTGCTCCAGCGAAGCATCGACGAGGCGGATCGACACCTTCACGCGGCCGCCGCAGCATTGGCCGATCTCCGGCCCGAGCGGAACGTCAAGCGTTGCGCAGATCTCATCGACCTCGGTACGGGCTTCACCGGCCGGAGATCGCGACCGCTGCCCTGCATTCAATACCTGCCGCGCCTTGTCGATCGCCATGTATTCGAGCTGACCGCCGCCGATGGTGCCGAAAATCGACGATGCCGAGACAAGCATGAAGGCACCGGCTTCGCGCGGCGTCGAACCCTTCGTCGCCGCCACTTCAACCAACGCAGCCTGGCCGACCCGGCCGAGGAATTCCTTCAGCTGTTGCGCTTTCGAGTTCATCGTCTGCATTTCCACTTGGGAAATATAGGGTTTTTCGGCCCGAATTGCACGTTTTAAGCCGGCTTCGCGGCTTCCCGCTTCAACCTCTCGATCGCCATCAGCACCCGTTCGGGCGTCGCCGGCGCGTCGAGGCGCGGACAGATCTTGTGATCCGCGACGCTGGCCACCGCGTCCGACAGCGCATGCAGCACCGACATGCCGTGCGGCAGCGGCGGCTCGCCTACAGCCTTGGAGCGGTGGATAGTCGGTTCATAGGCAGACGACCAGTCGGTCAGCTTAACGTTGAAGATCTTCGGACGGTCGGACGCGAGCGGAATCTTGTAAGTCGACGGCGCATGCGTACGCAGCCGGCCGCTGTCGTCCCACCACAGCTCCTCCGTCGTCAGCCAGCCCATGCCCTGGATGAAGCCGCCCTCGACCTGGCCGAGGTCGATAGCCCGGTTCAGCGAACGGCCGGCGTCATGCAGGATATCGGTGCGCTCGACGACATATTCGCCAGTCAGCGTGTCGACCGAGACTTCCGAGCAGGCCGCGCCATAGGCGTAATAGTAGAAGGCATGGCCGCGGCCCTTGCTGCGGTCCCAATGGATCTTCGGCGTCTTGTAGAAACCGGCCGCCGAGAGCTGGATGCGATTGATATAGGCCTGCTTGACCAGATCGTTGAACGCCACTTCCTGGTTGCCGATGCGCACCCGGTTGGGCAGGAACACGACCTGATCGTGCGGCACCTGATACTTGTCGGCGGCGAAATCGGTCAGCCGCTTGCGGATCTGGCGGGCGGCGTCCTGCGCCGCCATGCCGTTGAGGTCGGCGCCGGACGACGCGGCCGTCGGCGAGGTGTTCGGCACCTTGGCGGTGGTGGTGGCGGTGATCTTGACCCGGTCAAGATCGATCTGGAACTCCTCGGCCACGACCTGCGCCACCTTGAGGTGCAGGCCCTGGCCCATCTCGGTGCCGCCATGGTTCATATGGACGGAGCCGTCGGCATAGACATGCACCAGCGCGCCGGCCTGGTTGGCTTCCGTCTTGGTGAAGGAGATGCCGAATTTTACCGGCGTCAGCGCCAGACCACGCTTGATGAAGCGGCTGTTGTTGTTGAAGGCGCTGATCTCGCGGCGTCGCCGCGCATAGCTCGCGCTTTCCTCCAGCTCGGCCACGATGCGCTGGATGATGCAGTCCTGGACCTTTTGATGGTACGGCGTGACGCTGCGCTCGCCGATCGCCTCCATCGGATCGTAGAAATTCAATTTGCGGATCTCGAGCGAGTCCTTGCCGACGGCGAAGGCAACCTCGTCGATGACGCGCTCCGCGCCAACCATGCCCTGTGGGCCGCCGAAGCCGCGAAAGGCGGTGTTGGAGACAGTATTGGTGTAGAGCGGCGCCGATTTCGCATGCACCGCAGGATAGAAATAGGCGTTGTCGCAGTGGAACAGCGCGCGGTCGCCGACCGGACCGGAGAGGTCGGCGGAGAACCCGCAGCGCAACGCATAGGTGAAGTCGACGCCCAGGATATTACCCTCGTCATCGAAGCCGACCTCATAGTCGATGGCGAAGTCATGCCGCTTGCCGGTGGCGGTCATGTCCTCGTCGCGGTCGAGCCGGATTTTCACCGCGCGCTTCAGCTTCTTGGCGGCGATCGCCGCGATGGCCGCGCACTGATTGGCCTGCGTTTCCTTGCCGCCGAAGCCGCCGCCCATGCGGCGCACTTCGACTGTCACCGCATGGCTCGGCACGCCGAGCGCATGGGCAACCAGATGCTGCGTCTCGCTCGGGCCCTGCGTCGAGCAATAGACGACGACCTCGTCGTCCTCGCCGGGGATCGCCAGCGAGACCTGGCCTTCGAGATAGAAATGATCCTGGCCGCCGAGCCACATGCGGTTCTTGATGCGGCGCGGAGCGGCGGCAATCGCCGCGGCGGCATCGCCGCGCTTCAGGATCAACGGCGTGGTGACCTGCTTGTCGTTGACCGGGTCGAGGTTCCAGATGTCGATGACGGCCGGAAGCTCGTCATACTCGATTTTTGCGAAACGCGCCGCGCGGCGCGCTTCCTCACGCGTCTCGGCAACCACGGCGAAGATCGGCTGGCCGTAAAACTCAATCTTGCCCTCGGCGAGCACCGGATCGTCATGCATGTTGCTCGGCGAAACATCGTTCTCGCCGGGCACGTCGGCATAGGTCAGCACATCGACCACGCCCGGCGCCGAACGCACGGCCGACAGGTCGACGCTTTTCAGCGTGCCGTGCGCGATCTTCGACAGGCCGAGGCCAATATGCAGCGTGCCGGCAGGCTCCGGCATGTCGTCGATATAGACGGCGGCGCCGCTGACATGCTTGTGCGCGGAATCGTGCCGCTGGTCGGTGGCGACACCGCCTGCGATCTTTTCCGCCTTGAGATTGGGAGTGGCGTGCTTGTTCATCAGGCGGCCTCGTTGCGCGAGACCTGGAACGGCGCTTTCGTTCCGGTCGTCTCGATATAGAAGCGCAGCAGAAGGTTCTTTGCCGCCAGCGCCCGGTATTCGGCGGTCGCGCGCATGTCGGTCAGCGGCGTGAAGTCGCTGGCGTATTGCGCCATCGCGGCCTCCACTGTCGCTTCACTCCAGGTTTTGCCAATAAGCGCCTTTTCGACTGCCGCGGCGCGCTTCGGCGTCGCCGCCATGCCGCCATAGGCGATGCGGATGTCGGCTACCGCGCCATCCTTGGCCAAGGTCAGGTTGAATGCCCCGAGCGTCGCGGTGATATCCTCGTCGCGGCGCTTGGTAACTTTGTAGACGGCAAACTTCGTGTCCTTTGCCGGCACCGGCACATGCACGGATTCGACGAATTCGCCGGGCTGACGGTCCTGCTTGCCATAGGCGATGAAGAAGGTTTCGAGCGGTATGGTGCGGCGGGCCTCGCCCTTGCGCAGCGTGAGCTGCGCGCCGAGCGCGATCAATGGCGGCGGCATGTCGCCGATCGGCGAGCCGTTGGCGATGTTGCCGCCGATGGTGCCCATGTTGCGCACCTGCTCGCCGCCGATGCGGTCGACGAGCGGCCCCAATGCCGGGACACGCTTCGACAGCGTCTCGAAGGCTTCGGTGTAGGTCACGCCGGCGCCGATGGTGATGACGCCGTCTTTTTCCGAGGTCGTACGCAAGCCGTCGAGGCCGCCGATGAAGATCGCCGGCGAGATGTCGCGCATATGCTTGGTGACCCACAGGCCGACATCGGTCGAGCCGGCGACGATGGTGGCGCCCGGTTCCTTCTCGAGGAAGGCTGCGAAATCGTCGACGCTGGCCGGCACGATCAGCCGCGCCTTGCCCGACCCGATCTCGACCCTGGCGCCATCGCGCAGTGCCTTCAGCCGCGCGGTGATGTCGTCGCGCTCCACGGCCAGCGGATCCTTAGCCGACTTGCCATAGCTCGAAATGGCGTGCGCGGCGCGCATGATCGCCTCATAGCCGGTGCAGCGGCACAGATTGCCCTGCAGAGCCTTTTCGATCGCCGCGTTGGACGGGTCGGGCGTCTTCATCCACAGTCCGTAGAGCGACATAATGAAGCCCGGCGTGCAGAAGCCGCATTGCGAGCCGTGGAAATCGACCATCGCCTGCTGCACCGGATGCAGTTTTTCACCGTCGCCGCGCAGATGCTCCACGGTGACGACATGGGTGCCGTCGAGCGAGCCCACGAAGCGGATGCAGGCATTGACGCTTTCGTAGACGAGACCTTCGGTGGAGAGCTTGCCGACCAGCACCGTGCAGGCGCCGCAATCGCCCTCGGCGCAGCCTTCCTTGGTGCCGCGCAGCGAGCGGTTGAGCCGCAGCCAGTCGAGCAAGGTCGCATCGGGCGCGACGTCTTTCAGCGCCACGTCGCTGCCGTTCAGGATGAAGCGTATTTCGTTGCGGGTTTCAGCCATGTCTCAGCTCCCCCGATAGGTCGAGTAGCCGTAAGGCGAAATCAAGAGCGGGACGTGGTAGTGCCGTGCTTCCGCCATGCCGAAGCGGATCGGCACGATGTCGAGGAAAGCAGGTTGCGGCAGGTCGATCCCCTGGCCGCGCAGATAGTCGCCGGCGGCGAAGACCAGTTCATATTCGCCGGTGCGGAAATCGGCGCCGGCAAGCAGCGGCGCGTCGCAGCGCCCGTCATCGTTGGTGGCGACGGTCTTGAGGTGCGTGCGGCCCTGGCCCTCGATGCGAAAAAGGCCGATCGACAGGCCCTTTGCAGGCCGGCCGGCCGCGGTGTCGAGCACATGGGTCGTCAGGCGCCCGCCATCGGCTTTCGACGTCTCTGCCACTGGCCGCCTCCCATCCCGGTTCAGTTTCAGGTCAATTGTGCGCCAATTAAAGGCTATGCATAAGCCCCGGTCGAGCGGAGCGTGGCAAAAAGCACTTTCAAAAATTTTCGGGGGAATGCATGCACACTCCTTTCGATATCTTCATCTCGACCATCGGGCAGGAGCGGCAATGCGTTACGATCGGGACATGCGCGGTTACGGGGCAAATCCGCCGGATCCGAAATGGCCCGGCGGCGCGCACGTCGCGGTGCAGTTCGTCGTCAACTATGAAGAGGGCGGCGAGAACTGCGTGCTGCATGGCGACAAGGCTTCGGAAGCCTTCCTGTCCGAAATCGTCGGCGCGGCGCCCTGGGTTGGCCAACGCCATTGGAACATGGAATCGATCTATGAATACGGCGCGCGGGCCGGCTTCTGGCGGCTCCACCGGCTGTTCACCGAAGCGCAGGTGCCGGTGACCTGCTATGGCGTCGCCACCGCGCTCGCGCGCTCGCCCGACCAGGTCGCGGCGATGCAGGAGGCCGGCTGGGAAATCGCCTCGCACGGCCTGAAATGGATCGACTATCGCGACCACTCGGCCGAGGACGAGCGGCGCGATCTCGAAGAGACGATCAAGCTGCATTACGAGGTGACCGGCGCGCGGCCGACCGGCTGGTACACCGGCCGCACTTCGGTCAACACGGTACGGCTCGTCGCCGAGGAAGGCGGCTTCGACTACGTCTCCGATACCTATGACGACGAACTGCCCTACTGGTTCGACCGCGACGGGCTGGAGAAGCCGCAGCTCATCATCCCCTACACGCTCGACGCCAATGACATGCGCTTCGCGACGCCGCAGGGCTTCAACTCCGGCGACCAGTTCTTCGCCTATCTGAAGGACAGTTTCGATACGCTCTATGCCGAGGGCAAGGCGGGCAGGCCGCGCATGATGAATATCGGCCTGCATTGCCGGCTGGTCGGCCGTCCCGGACGGGTCGCGGCGCTGAAGCGCTTCGTCGACTATGTGAAATCGCATGACAAGGTGTGGCTGACACGGCGCATCGACATCGCCAAACACTGGCGCGAGACGCACCCCTACGAGGCACCGGCGCTGCGGCCGTCGCGGATGGGGTTCGAGGAATTCGTGCATGCCTTCGGCGGAGTATTTGAGCATTCGCCCTGGATCGCCGAGCGCGCCTACGAACTGGAACTCGGGCCCGCGCATGACAGCGCGGGCGGCCTGCACAATGCGCTCTGCCGCGTCTTCCGCGCGGCAACGGAAGCCCAACGGCTTTCCGTCCTCAACGCTCATCCGGACCTCGCAGGCAAGCTGGCGGCGGCCAAGCGGCTGACGCCGGAGTCGGCCAAGGAGCAGGCCTCCGCCGGGCTCGACGCGTTGACCGACAAGGAGCGCGAGCTGTTCTCGAAACTCAACGCCGCCTATGTCACCACCTTCGGCTTCCCCTTCATCATCGCGGTCAAGGGCAAGACCAAGGACGAAATCCTGGCGGAGTTCGAGGCGCGGATCGGCAACAGCCGCGGCACCGAGTTGGAAACCGCCTGCAAACAGGTCGAGCGCATCGCACTGCTTCGCCTGAAAGACATGCTCCCGCAATAACGCCAGGGATCCCCATGGATATGATCAAGACTGCCGAGCGAACCTATTACGCCCCGCATGGCGGCCATCCCGGCCAGAACGAGCTTCTGACCGGCCGCGCCGTCTTCACCGAGGCCTATGCGGTCATCCCCAGGGGCGTGATGCAGGACATCGTCACCAGCCCACTGCCGTTCTGGGACGAGACGCGGGCCTGGATCATCGCAAGGCCGCTCTCGGGCTTCGCCGAGACGTTCTCGCAATACATTGTCGAAGTTCTGCCTGGGGGCGGCAGCGACCGGCCCGAACTCGACGCCGGCGCCGAGGGTGTGCTGTTCGTCGTCGAGGGCGAGCTCACCGTTTCGCTTGCCGGCAAAAAAAATGTGCTTGCCCCCGGCGGCTTTGCCTTCCTGCCGCCGTCGAGCGGCTGGACGGTGCGCAACGAGAGCGGCACCGCCGTTCGCTTCCACTGGATTCGCAAGGCCTATGAGGCTGTCGACGGCCTCGACGCGCCGGAAGCCTTCTTCTCCAGCGATCAGGACGTTGCGCCAAGCCCGATGCCGGGCACCGAAGGGCGCTGGGCAACGACCCGCTTTGTCGACCCGGCCGACATGCGCCACGACATGCATGTCACCATCGTGACGCTGACGCCGGGCGCGGTCATCCCCTTCGCCGAAACCCATGTCATGGAGCACGGACTCTATGTGTTGGAAGGCAAGGCGGTCTACCGCCTCAACCAGGATTGGGTCGAGGTCGAAGCCGGCGATTTCATGTGGCTGCGCGCCTTCTGCCCACAGGCCTGCTATGCCGGCGGCCCCGGCAATTTCCGCTACCTGCTCTACAAGGACGTCAACAGGCACGCCAGGCTTGCCGGCTATCTTGGGGGCAAGGCACGGTGAGCCGCATCGTCGCCCGACCGCTGACCCGCGAGAACTTCGCGCCCTTCGGCGACGTCATCGACATGGGCGGCGACAACCACTACCCGATCAATGGCGGCAAGGCGATGCGTTATCACGACCTCGCCACCGCCGAGGCCGCAGGCCCGAATGCGCGCGTGCTGATCTCGATGGTGCGCGGCACGCCCTATGAGATGCCGCTCAAGCTCACCATGGTCGAGCGTCATCCGCTCGGCAGCCAGGCCTTCATCCCGCTGTCGCCGCGGCCGTTCCTGGTGGTCGTCTGCCATGACACCAAGGACGGTCCGGGTGAGCCGCATGCCTTTCTCGCCGGCCCCGGACAAGGCATCAACTACCGCCGCAACCTCTGGCACGGCGTGCTGACGCCGATCGGCGAGGAACAGGATTTCCTCATCGTCGACCGGGGCGGCGACGGCTCCAATCTCGAAGAGTTCTATTTCTCGCATCCTTACGAGATCCACCTTCCCTGAAAGCTCGCGATTCCCATGACCGACATTTCGCTGATCGACCGCCTACTCGATGTGATCGAGCACGACATCGTGCCGAAGACGGCGCAAGGCGTCGCCCATGGCAACAAGCTGTTCGGCGCCGCGATCCTGCGGAAAGACGACCGTTCGCTGGTGCTGGCCGAGACCAACAACGAGATGGAAAATCCGCTCTGGCATGGCGAGGTGCACTGCCTGAAGCGCTTCTACGAGATGCCCAAGGCCGAGCGCATCGACACCAAGGATGCGCTGTTCGTCGCCACGCACGAGCCCTGCTCGCTCTGCCTGTCGGCGATCACCTGGACCGGTTTCGACAATTTCTACTACCTCTTCAGCCATGAGGATTCGCGCGACAGTTTTGCCATCCCGCATGATCTGAAAATCCTGAAAGAGGTCTTCACCCTGGATCCGGGCGGCTACAATGCTGAGAACGCCTATTGGAAGAGCTTTTCCATACGCAGGCTGGTCAGGGCTTTGCCCGACGCTGAGCGCAAGCGGCTGGAGGCTCGGATCGGCAGGATTTCGGCGCGCTATGACGAGCTGTCGGAGGCCTATCAGGCAAGCAAGGCCGACAACGACATTCCGCTGAACTGAAGTGTGTAGCCTACCTTACCTTCGCGTTTTTCAGCACTTCATTTATCCGAGCCTGCCAACCCTTGCCGGTCGCCTTGAATTTTCTGACAACGTCCTGGTCGAGGCGGATGGAGACGACTTGCTTTGGTTTCTCCAGGGCGGGTCGGCCACGGGAACGCCTTATGCTCTCGAAAAGTTCCGGGAGCGCTTCCGCGAAAGGCTTGGCTTGTGCCAGCTGTTCGTCGGTCGCCTCCCCGTCCTCGGGATCGGCAGCAATCTGTCTTTGAATTTCGGCTTCCTCGGCATCGGTAAGCCGCCGAATGTGTGACTTAGTGTTGCTCATATACGGACCTTTCCTTTCGGCTGGCATGACGCATCGAGATCACCGAGATCGCTTCGGAACCAAGCGGCTTGAAGATCACGGCGAGAATGATCTCTCCATATTCTCCAATCGCCTTCAGCCGACCGGCTTTGCCGGGAGGACGATTGACGTGGCAAAAAACTCGATATCGAGATCGGCGAAGTCGAGACCCCGGCTTGCGAGATTCGTCACCCGTTTTGGCTCATCCCAAACGATTTTCAGGCGAGATCATCCATTGTGTCTGCGTCGGACCACGTGAATAAACGTAATACATAAATTACCCGGGGGATGCAAGAGGAAGCCGGATAATCGAGGCTGCGTTCGCTAACGACCCAGGTCGCATTTTTTGATGCTCCAGTCGCGAATGGCGATTGAAAGTCGGCGCACCGCGTAGCGTTATGCGCCCCATGAAAACCGTCACCGAATTCCCCCGCAAAGTCGTCGAATTTCCCGATATGGGCATTGTCATGCCGGATGGCTGCCGGCTGTCGGCGCGCGTCTGGATGCCGGAGGACGCGACTGACGATCCGGTGCCGGCGATCCTTGAGCACCTGCCCTACCGCAAGCGCGACGGCACCATCTTTCGCGATCAGCTCACCCATCCCTATTTCGCCGGGCACGGCTACGCCTCGATCCGCGTCGACATGCGCGGCAATGGTGATTCCGAAGGGCTGATGGACGACGAATATTCCGAGCAGGAATTGCAGGACGCCTGCGACGTCATCGCTTGGGCGGCCGCGCAGCCCTGGTGCAACGGCAATGTCGGCATGATGGGCATTTCATGGGGCGGCTTCAACTGCCTGCAGGTGGCGGCGAAGCAGCCGCCGGCGCTGAAGGCGGTGATCAGCCTATGCTCGACGGTCGACCGCTATGCCGACGACATCCACTACAAGGGCGGCTGCCTGCTCTTGGAAAATTTCGGCTGGGCCTCGACGATGCTGTCCTATTCGTCGCGGCCTCCGGATCCGGCGATTGCCGGCGGCAACCGCTGGCGGGATTTGTGGCTTAACCGGCTGGAGAACCAGCCTTTCCTTCTGCCGCTCTGGCTCGGCCACCAGCATCGCGACGCCTATTGGAAACGCGGCTCGATCTGCGAGGATTTTTCGGCTGTTCAGGCGGCCGTGCTGTCGATCGGTGGCTGGCATGACGGCTACCGCAACACGATCTCCAATCTCGTCACCAACATCGAGTCGCCGGTCAAAGGTATCGTCGGTCCCTGGATCCACAAATACCCGCATTACGCCGGGCCCAAGCCGGCGATCGGCTTCCTGCAGGAAGCGCTGCGCTGGTGGGACCGCTGGCTGAAGGGCGCTGAAACCGGCGTCGAGGCCGATCCGGCCTACCGCGCCTACGTGATGGACAGCGTGCGCCCGGCGCGCTGGCATCCCGAGCGGCTGGGCCGCTGGGTGGCCGAGCAGACCTGGCCGTCGGCCAACATCAAGCTTGAGACGATCGAGCTCATCCCCGACGGCGCCAAGCCCGCGATCGTCGCGTCGCCGCAGACCTGCGGACTTGCCGGCGGCGAATATTTTCCCTTCACCTTCGGGCCGGAACTGCCGGGCGACCAACGCCCCGACGACGCGCTGTCGGTTTGTTTCGATCAACCCGAGCTCGGCGAAGCGATCGACATAGTCGGGGCGCCGGAGCTCGATGTCCAGCTTGCCTCCGACCGGCCGCAGGCCAACATCGCGGTGCGGCTCTGCGACGTGCATCCGGACGGCGCCTCGGAGCTGATCTCCTATGGCGTGCTCAATCTCACGCACCGCAACTCGCATGAATTCCCCGAACCGCTGGTTCCCGGGCAGACGGTTTCGGCGCGCGTCGTGCTCGACCAATGCGCCTATCGTGTGCCGGCCGGCCACAAATTGCGCATCGCCGTTTCGACCGCTTATTGGCCGATGATCTGGCCCTCACCGGAACCGGTACGGCTGGATCTCGTCAAGGCGACGCTGAAGCTGCCGCGGCGTCCGCTGGCAAGAGGGGATGAGGTTTCATTCCCTGAGCCGGAAGGCGCGACGCCGTGGGCGACCGAGACGATCAGGCAGCCGAATTCCGAACGCCATGTCGATCGCGACGAGAAGACCGGGCTGGTTAGGCTTTCCATAACCGACGATTTCGGCGAGGTGCGCGACATCGACCATGGGCTGGCCAATGGCAGCATCGTGCGCGAGACATGGACGATCCATCCCGACGACCCGCTGTCGGCCACCGGAGCCACGCATTGGACGCAGACCTTGTCGCGCAATGAATGGTCGGTGCGGACCGAGACTTTTGCCGAGATGCGATCGGACGCCGCAAACTTCATCGTCAGCGCCAGAATCGAAGCCTATGAGGGCGAAAAGCTGATCTTCAAACGCGACTTCGAGCAAGCGATTCCCCGCTCGCTGGTTTGAGTCGGAACAAGATTGGTCCAAATGCGACGTGCGATTTACGCCACCGTATGTCGCATTCGGTCTTGCCTGCCGCTTTCCCTTACGGTCATTATCTCCTCCAATAGCAAGAAACGACCATAAGGTCGGATACCCAGAGTGAGGAACCAGAATGTCCAACGAACTCGACTATCTCAGCCGGCGAGTCGCGGCCGGAAAACTTAGCCGTCGCGATTTTCTCGGTCGCGCCGCGGCGCTCGGCGTCACCGCTACCTTCGCCAACTCGCTGCTCTCCAGCGCCGTGCGCGCTGCCGGCCCGGTCAAGGGCGGCACGCTGAAGGCCGGCCTGGTCGGCGGAGAATCCACCAACAGCCTCGATCCGGCCCTGTTCATGACCCAGGTGCCCTTCGCCTTCGGCAAAATGTGGGGCGAATTGATCGTGGAGCTCTCGCCCGACGGCAAGCTGGAGAACCGCATCGCCGAGGAGATCGGCTCTTCGGACGACGCCAAGGTCTGGACGCTGAAAATCCGCGACGGCATCGAATTCCACAACGGCAAGACGGTTACCGCAGAAGACGTCGCTGCCACGCTCGAGCGTCATTCGGACGAGAAGTCCAAGTCCGGCGCGCTGGGCTACATGAAGGGCATCGACACCATCAAGGTCAACGGCAAGGAAGTGGTGCTGACGCTGAAGGAGCCCAACGCCGACCTCCCCTACCTCCTCAGCGACTATCACCTGATCGTGCAGCCGAACGGCGGCAAGGACAAGGCCGATGCGGGCATCGGCGCCGGTCCGTACAAGGTCAAGGTCAATGAGCCCGGCGTGCGCCATGGCGGCGAACGCTTCGCCAATTACTGGCAGGGCGACAAGATGGGCCACGCCGACCAGATCGAAATCATCGTCATCAACGATGCGACAGCGCGCACGGCGGCCCTGCAGGGCGGCCAGGTCAACATGATCAACCGCGTCGAGCCAAAGATCGTCGATCTGATCAAGCGCGTGCCTGGCGTCACCATCCGCAACCACTCCGGTCCGGGCCACTACGTGTTCATCATGCATTGCAACACGGCGCCGTTCGACAACAACGATCTCAGGATGGCGTTGAAGCTGGCGATCGACCGCGAGGAGATGTTGAAAAAAGTGCTACGCGGCTACGGCTCGCTCGGCAACGATTTCCCGATCAACGCCTCCTACCCGCTATTCACCGAGATCGAGCAGCGCAAGTACGATCCGGACAAGGCCAAATTCCACTACAAGAAGTCCGGCCATGACGGCCCTGTGCTGCTTAGGACCTCAGACGTCGCCTTCCCGGGCGCTGTCGATGCATCCCAGCTTTTCCAGCAGAGCGCCGCAAAGGCCGGCATCAAGATCGAGCTCAAGCGCGAGCCCGGCGACGGCTATTGGAACGAAGTCTGGAACAAGCAGCCCTTCTGCGCCTCCTATTGGGGCGGTCGCTCGACCCAGGACCAGATGTACTCGACCGCCTATCTGTCGACCGCCGATTGGAACGACACGCGTTTCAAGCGCCCGGACTTCGACAAGATGGTGCTGGCCGCGCGCGCCGAACTCGACGAGGCCAAGCGCAAGGCGATCTACCACGACATGGCCGTCATGGTGCGCGACGAAGGCGGCCTGATCCTGCCGATGTTCAATCAGTTCATCGACGCAACAGGCCCCAAGGTGGCTGGCTGGGTGGAGGATCCGCATCAGGAGCTTTGCAACGGCTACGCGCTGGCGAAGTGCTGGCTCGAAGCCTGAGCACGGCCTTGCGGAGATGTCCTCACCCATCGTGAAACTGGTGGCCCAGCGCATTGCGCTGGGCATCCTCCTTCTGCTGGCCGTTTCGGTCCTGATCTTCGCCGGCACGCAGATTCTGCCCGGCGACGTCGCGCAAGCCATCCTTGGACAATCGGCGACCCCGGAGTCGCTGGCCAATCTGCGCGAGCAGCTCGGGCTCAACCAGCCTGCCTATATCCGTTACTTCCACTGGCTGGGCGGCGTGCTGACCGGCGATCTCGGCACCGCCATGTCGAGCGGCCAGGACATCGCGACTTCGATCAAGGAACGGCTGTGGAATACGCTGTTCCTGGCCTTCTGGGCGGCCATCGTGGCTATCCCGCTGGCGATCACGCTTGGGTTGATCGCGGTGCGCTACCGCAATGGCTGGGTCGACAAGCTGATCTCCGGCGTGGCGCTTGCCTCGACCTCCTTCCCGGAGTTCTTCATCGGCTATCTGCTCGTCTTCTACTTCGCAGTCCAGCACCAGTGGTTCCCGGCCATCTCAACCGTCTATGACGGAATGCCTTTGGGTGAGCGCCTGCAGGCTATCGCGCTGCCTGCGGCGGCGCTGACTCTGGTGGTGCTCGCCCATATGATGCGCATGACGCGTGCGGCGATCCTCAACGTCATGCAGTCGGCCTATGTCGAGACGGCGGAACTCAAGGGGCTGTCGGCCGCTGCCGTTATCCGCAAGCATGCCTTCCCGAACGCGATCGCGCCGATCATTAACGTCGTCATGCTCAACCTTGCCTATCTGGTGGTCGGCGTCGTCGTGGTCGAGGTGATCTTTGTCTATCCAGGCATGGGGCAATATCTGGTCGACCACGTCACGAAGCGCGACGTGCCGGTCGTGCAGGCGGTCGGCTTGATCTTCGCCGCCGTCTATATCACCCTCAACATCATCGCAGACATTGCGGCGATCGTCGCCAATCCGCGACTCAGGCATCCGAAGTAGGGGCGGCCGATATGCTCGATATCAGACGCATCCCCCTGCCATCGCTGGTCGGCCTGGTGCTGACCGCGCTGTTCGTGCTGGCGGCAATCTTCGCGCCCTTGATCGCGCCGCACGGCAACGCCGAGATCATCGGCGACGTGTGGGAGCCGATGTCGGCCGCGCACTGGCTGGGCACCGACAATCTCGGCCGCGATCTGTTGTCGCGCATGATCTACGGCGCCCGCATCACGCTGTTCATCGCAGTGCTGGCGACGGCGCTGTCGTTCTCGCTCGGCGCCATTCTCGGCTTTTCGGCGGCGGTATTCGGCGGCTGGTACGACACGATCCTGTCGCGGCTCGTCGACCTCCTCATGTCGATCCCGACGCTGATCATGGGCCTCGTCGTGCTTTCGGTGCTGCCGTCGAACCTAGTGACGCTGATCCTGGTCATGGGCATCCTCGATTCGACCCGCGTCTACCGACTGTCGCGCGCGGTCGCCGTCGACATCAACGTCATGGACTATGTCGAGGCAGCGAAGCTGCGCGGCGAAGGCAGCGGCTGGATCATCTTCCGCGAGATCCTTCCCAATGCGCTGTCGCCGCTGGTCTCGGAACTAGGCCTGCGCTTCATCTATGCCGTGCTGTTCCTGTCGACACTGTCCTTCCTCGGCCTCGGCGTGCAGCCGCCGGATGCCGACTGGGGCGGCATGGTCAAGGAGAACAAGGACGGCATCGTGTTCGGCATTCCGGCGGCGCTCATCCCGGCGGCGGCGATCGCGGCACTGGCGATCTCGGTCAATCTCGTCGCCGACTGGGTGCTCAATCGCACGACGAGCCTGAAGGGAGGACGCGGCTGATGGTTGACGGCAAAGCAAAGTCCGGTCCTCTCCTCGACATCCGCAACCTGCGCATCGAAGCGACGGTCTATCCGCCGGGCGAAGCACCTAGGACCATCACGCTTGTCCACGACGTTTCGCTGACGCTGGAGAAGGGCAAGGTGCTTGGGCTGATCGGCGAGTCCGGCGCCGGCAAGTCGACCATCGGCCTGTCGTCGATGGGCTATGGCCGCGGCGGCGTTCGGATTACCGGCGGCGAGGTCATCCTCAACGGCCGCGACATACTGAAAGGCGGCAAGGAAGGCCTGCGCAAGCTGCGCGGCCGCGAAGTCTGTTATGTCGCCCAGTCGGCTGCGGCGGCCTTCAATCCGGCGCACCGGCTGATGGACCAAGTGGTGGAGGCTACCCTCCTGCACGGCACCGCGACCCGCGCCGAAGCCGAGAAACGCGCCGTCGCCCTGTTCAGGAAGCTCAGCCTGCCCAATCCCGAAACGATCGGCCAACGCTTCCCGCACCAGGTATCGGGCGGCCAGCTGCAGCGCGTGATGACGGCGATGGCGTTGTGCTCGGAGCCGGACCTGATCGTCTTCGACGAGCCGACGACGGCCCTCGACGTGACGACGCAGATCGACGTGCTGTCAGCGATCAAGGATGCCATCCGCGACACCCATGTCGCGGCCCTTTACATCACCCACGATCTAGCCGTCGTGGCACAAGTGTCCGACGAGATCATGGTGCTGCGTCACGGTCGGCTCGTCGAATGGGGCGGCACCCGCCAGATCATCAAGGAGCCGCGCCAGGAATACACCAACGCCCTGGTCTCGGTGCATCAGATCGAACACCAGGAACAGCAGCCGGGCACGACGCCGATGCTATCGGTGAAGAACGTGACGGCCGCCTATGGCGGCGGCCACGTCAAGGTGCTGAAGAACGTTTCGGTCGACATCTTTCCGGGCCAGACGCTGGCCGTGGTCGGCGAGAGCGGTTCCGGCAAATCGACGCTGGCGCGCGCCATCACCGGTCTCTTGCCGCCCGAGAAAGGTAGCGTCGTCTTCGACGGCCGCACGCTTGCCAACAGGCTCGCCGACCGGCCGAAGGAGGACCTTCGCCAGCTGCAGATGATCTACCAGATGGCCGACGTGGCGATGAATCCGCGCCAGACGGTAGGCACCATCATCGGCCGGCCGCTGGAGTTCTATTTCGGCATGAAGGGCCGCGAGCGCGACAAGCGCGTCGCCGAACTGCTCGACGAGATCGAGATGGGCAAGGGCTTCATCGACCGCTATCCGGCCGAGCTTTCCGGCGGCCAGAAGCAGCGCGTCTGCATCGCCCGCTCGCTCGCCGCCAAGCCGAAGCTGATCATCTGCGACGAGGTGACCTCGGCGCTCGATCCGCTGGTCGCCCACGGCATCCTCAAGCTGCTGCTCAACCTGCAGCAGATCGAGGAGGTGGCCTACCTCTTCATCACCCACGACCTCGCGACGGTGAAGTCGATCGCCGATTCGATCGCGGTGATGTATCGCGGCGAGGTGGTGCGCTACGGCTCCAAGAGCAAGGTTCTGACGCCGCCCTTCGACGCCTACACCGACCTTCTGTTGTCCTCCGTTCCCGAAATGGAAATCGGCTGGCTGGAGAAGGCCATCAAGGGCCGGCGCATGGAAAGCGCCGGCAACTGACGCAATTCCCGCAGAACTGTTAAGCGGCTTTCCGCACGGAGTAGCGTCGCCGCCAACACCAAGAAGGTCGGTGGCTGGTGAAGAACCCCGATGGCGAGATGACGGACGGCTACGCGCTCTGCGAGTGCTGGCTGAACGCCTGATATCACGCTATCCAAGGGCGCCGCGTGTCCGCGACACGCGGCGCTCTCGTTTCGAAGAACAATCCCAGGAACGTTCCGTGGCGCTCAAATCCAAACTGCTGCTCATCATCCTCGACGGCGTGCCCTACCGGAACTGGCGCCGGCTGATGGGCAATCTCGAGGGCTGGGCACAATCGGGCGAGGCGCAGGTGTGGAAGATGCGCTCGGTGCTGCCGTCGACGTCCGCCTGCTGCTACGCCTCGATCCACACCGGTGTCACGCCGCAGGTGCACGGCATTCTTTCCAACGAGAACCGCTTTCGCGTCACGCAGCCGGACATTTTTTCGGAAGTGAGCAAGGCCGGCGGCAGGACGGGCGCCGTGACCCATTCCTACTGGTCGGAATTCTTCCGCTCGTATCCGTTCGACCTTATCGAGGACATGGAGTTCGACGAGCCAAGCGGGCCGATCACGCATGGCCGCTTCCACACCATGACCGGCTACAATCTCAAGAATCAGATGACGCCAAGCGATGTCGACCTGTTCGCGACGCTGACGATGCTGACCAAACGCCATCGCATCGACTACGGCATCCTGCACACCTGCACGCTGGATTCGATGGGTCACCGCTTCGGCCATGACTGCCACGAGATGGACCATGCCTGCTACGCGATGGACGGAATGCTCGCCGCCTTCCTGCCGCAATGGCGCGCAGCCGGCTATGAAGTGATCGTGACGGCCGACCATGGCCAGACCGACCGTGGCCACCATGGCGGCCATGATGACGAGATGCAGGATTTCGCGCTCTATTATTTCGGACCTGCGAATGGGCCCGAGGCCGACACGCTGCTCGACCAGCTGCAGCTTGCGCCGACGGTGCTGAGCCGGCTTGGCGTGACGATACCGGAGACGATGAAGGCGAAGGCGTTTTTGGGGTAAGCGCCACCTCTCCCTTCTCCCCCTGTGGGAGAAGGTGGATCGGCGCGCAGCGCCGACACGGATGAGGGGTGTTCCAGCGCAGTGAGACGTCGGCATTCCCTGGAGCACCCCTCATCCGTCGCCTTCGGCGACACCTTCTCCCACAAGGGGAGAAGGGAGAGCGGCCCGACTGGCCAC
>NZ_JAIUHQ010000039.1:0-6617 GCF_020165215.1 Mesorhizobium sp. CA15 | reverse complement strand
ACCTGAATGTCGACACACCCTACATGAGCTGCGCCGAGGCCCACAGCATGCCGTAGCCATGGATGGCAAAGACGGCGAGCAGCGCGCCGGCCATGGCCAGCCGGTCGAAGGTTTTGATCGGCTTCAACTCGTGACGCGGCTTCACGCCGCTACCCATGGTGATCAGGCTCAGCATCGCGAACACCGCGCCGGCGATCAGCAGGAAGCCCGGCGAAAAACCAGCCCGCCAGCCGAGCGACAGAAGCGCCAAGAGCAGCAGGAAGGACGCGAGCGCAAGTGCGGCCGGCCCCGGGCAGATCTGGCGCAGCACCTGGCCGCCGTCGAATTTCCACACCGGCACCAAATTGGCGATGTTGAACAGCGACGCGCAGCCGGCAAGCGTGGCCAAAAGCATGGCGGCCAGCCGATGTCCTTCGCCATTGGCGAAGCCGCTGGCGGCGATCAGCACCGGCACCAGGAAGGCGGAGAAGCCGGCGCCCATAAGCGCCACGAAGGCGACCTCGAAGCGGCTGTCATAGGGCCTGCCGCCGATCGCGATGCCGCCAAGCAGCGGAATGAAGATCATCCGCGCCCGGCGATGCCCCGTCAGGCGAAAGGCGGCCATATGGCCAAGCTCGTGCAGGGCGACCACCGAGGTGAGGATCGCCGCCAGCGCCAGGCCGCCAAGATTGAGCCCGAAGAACGGCCACAGGATCAGAGCCGAAAGCACGGCGAAGCCGACCTGGCTCAGCGGATGCTCGAACCAGCCGCCCCTGCGATAAGTGCCCGTCGCCGCCCAGACGTCGAGCTTGCGCAATTCGCGACGCATGGCGAAGAAGCGGAAGATCAGGAACGCGACACCGCGATAGCGGTCGGTCTGGGTGAGCGTCACTCGCACGGCCTCGCCTTCCGGCACAAGCTCGGCGGTCTCGCGATAGTTCGCCCAGAACGAGGGATCGAGCGCCGTGTCCTCGATGACGGTCATCGAGAAGTAGCTTCCCTCCCTCACATCCTCGAGCCGCGCCTTGCGGTCGATCGGCCGCCCGTCCCGTCCTTCCCAGGAGAGCCGGATCAGCGCCGTCCCTTCGCTATCCAAGGGCTCGGCGGCAAGGATTTCGCCCGACCAGCCGGCGTCGCCGCCGAACGGCCACAGCACCTGCCAAAGGCAATTGCGGTCGGCCTTGATCACGCGGCTGACCGTCACCGTGCGCAGTCCGAGCGGCACGGTCATCAAAAGAAAGATCAGTCCGAGATTGCCGGCCACGAGCGTGACCGTGACGATGACCGACACTTGCCTTGGCTCCCCGTCTTGAAGGAACAGCCTAGCGGCAGCGCGGCCAAGAAAGACTTAACAACGGGCGGGCTCTTGTCAGTCCCGCGGGTGGGCTCCTGCCCGTTCCAGGCGGGGTCTCCCCCATCCCGACATGGGCGGACTCCTGTCCGCCCCAACGACGGGCGGGCATCTGCCCGTCCCGTACGGCGGCGAAACCGCCTGATCACATGGCGCCGATCCAGATCGCCATGGAAACGAGAAAGGTGCTCATGCAAACCAGCGAGACAACATCCTGAACCAGATCAGACATAACTCTCTCCGTTGTTGGAATGTTCGTAATTTGTTCTAATTTTGTTCGAATGTCAATGATCGTCTCGGGCGCGCTGGAGCGAAACCGCGCGGTCCGTTTGGGCAGGGTTAAGGAAAGGTTGACGGCACCAACGTTGGTGAGAGGGCGCCGGGATGTGTTGAGATTCAGGTCAGGCCGAGCCGAGAATGGTGGCATCCGAGAACCGGAGCGGAGCGTACTTTTGCGTACGTGAGCACCGGAAGCGCAGGAGGCCGCCCTTCGCAGGCCGGCCTCACCTGAATCTCAACACATCCTATAGCGGCACGACCTTGCCTTCAGCCAACGTCACGCGCCGGTCCATGCGCGAGGCCAGCTCGTGGTTATGGGTAGCGATCAGCGCCGCGAGGCCCGACTGCCTGACCAGCGCCTCCAGCGCATCGAACACATAGGAGGCGGTGACCGGATCGAGATTACCGGTCGGCTCGTCGGCCAGGAGCACCAGCGGCGCGTTGGCAACGGCGCGGGCAATGGCGACGCGCTGCTGCTCGCCGCCGGAAAGCTCGGCCGGCCGGTGCTGCGCGCGCTTGCCGATCTGCATATAGTCGAGGAGCTGCGCCGCCCGCTCGGATGCTTCCTTGCGGCCGAGCCCCTTGATCAGCTGCGGCATCATGATGTTCTCGAGCGCGGAGAACTCCGGCAGCAAATGATGGAATTGATAGACGAAGCCGACGTCGTTGCGGCGGATCGCGGTGCGCTCCTCGTCCGACAGCCGTCCGCACGCACGGCCGGCGAGGATCACATCGCCCGCATCGGGCCGCTCCAATAGCCCCGCCGTGTGCAAAAGGGTGGACTTGCCGGTGCCCGACGGCGCCACCAGCGCCACCATCTCGCCGCGCCTGAGCGAAAAGTCGGCGCCGTTCAAAATGGTGAGCTTGCGCGGCCCTTGGACGTAGTGCCGCTCGACGCCCTTCAACTCGATAATGGCCTCGGCCATCATTCGTACCTCAAGGCTTCGACGGGATCGAGCCGGGCGGCCCGCCAGGCGGGGAACACCGTCGCGAGGAACGACAGGCCAAGCGCCATGATGACGACATAGGTGGTCTCGCGCGGATCCATCTTCGCCGGCAGCTGGCTGAGGAAATAGAGCTCGGGATTGAACAGGATCCTGCCGGTCATCCACGAGAAGAACTGCCGGATCGATTCGATGTTGAGGCAGATGATGACGCCGAGCAGCACGCCGGCGATGGTGCCGGTGACGCCGATCGCCGCGCCGGTCATCAGGAAGATGCGCAGGATCGCGCCGCGCGAGGCGCCCATCGTGCGCAGGATGGCGATGTCGTGGCCCTTGTCCTTCACCAGCATGATGAGGCCGGAAATGATGTTGAGCGCCGCCACCAGCACGATCAGCGTGAGAATCATGAACATGACGTTGCGCTCGACCTGCAGCGCCGAGAAGAAGGTCTCGTTGCGCTGGCGCCAGTCGACGAGGTCGACCGGCCGCTGCGCCGCCTGCTCGACCAGCGGCTTCAGCGCGTCGACATTGTCGGGATTGTCGACATAGATCTCGATGGTCTGGGCTCGCCCGTCCATGTTGAAATAGAGCTGCGCTTCCGAGAACGGCATGTAGACGATCGAGCTGTCATATTCCGACATGCCGACCTCGAAGATCGCCGCCACCTTGTAGCCCTTCATGCGCGGCGTGGTGCCGAGCGGCGTCACATCGCCGTCCGGCGAGATCAGCGTGATGGTGTCGCCGAGGACTAGCCCGAGGCTTTCGGCCATGCGCTTGCCGATCGCCACGCCGTCGCCGGTGTCGAAGCCGTCGAGCGTGCCCTGCTTGATGTTGCTGGCGACGATCGAAATCTTGCCGAGGTCCTCGCCGCGGATGCCGCGCACCAGGGCGCCCGTGCCGCCGCCGACATTGCCTTGCGCCAGGACCTGGCCGTCGATCAGCGGGATGGCGTATTTGACGCCCGAAACACCGTTGATGCGGCTCGCCACCTGGGCGTAATCCTCCAGCGGCGAATCGAGCGGCTGCACGATGAGATGGCCGTTGACGCCGAGGATGCGGGTCAGCAACTCGGCGCGGAAACCGTTCATCACGGCCATGACGACGATCAACGTCGCGACGCCGAGCATGATGCCGAGAAAGGAGATCGAGGCGATGACCGAGATCACCGTCTCCTTGCGGCGCGAGCGCAGATAGCGCCACGCCACCATGCGCTCGAAGCCGGAGAAAGCACCCGCCGCTGACCTGGCCGCTGCCGCCGCCTCGTTCATGCGGCGATACCCAGGCGTTTCTTGGCCTCGGCGATCGGCAGCGTCTCGCGCTCGCCCGACCTGCGGTTCTTGATCTCGACCTCGCCGGCGGCCACGCCGCGCGGGCCGACGATCACCTGCCACGGCAGGCCGATCAGATCGGCGGTGGCGAACTTGCCGCCGGGACGCTGGTCGGTGTCGTCATAAAGCACGTCCTTGCCGGCTGCGTTAAGCGCCGCATAGAGCTCGGCGCAGACGCGGTCGCATTCGCCATCGCCGACCTTCATGTTGATCAGGCCGATATCGAAGGGCGCCACCGCTTCCGGCCAGATGATGCCGTTCTCGTCATGGCTGGCCTCGATGATCGCCGCGACCAGGCGCGACGGACCGATGCCATAGGAGCCGCCCGAGGCGTAATGGTCCTTGCCATCGGGGCCGGTCACCTTGGCGTTCATCGGCTTGGAGTATTTCTCGCCGAAGTGGAAGATATGGCCGACCTCGATGCCGCGCGCCGAGACCTGCTCGCTTGGCGGAACGTTCGCCCAGGCCGCCTCGTCATGCATCTCGTCGGTGGCGGCATAAGGCGTCGTCCACTTCTTCACGATATCGCCGATCTCGGCGTCGTTGGAGAAGTTGGTGCCGGCGCCCGGCACGTCGAGCGTCAGATAAGCGCGGTCGCAGAACACCTGGCTCTCACCGGTCTCGGCCAGGATGATGAACTCATGGCTGAGGTCGCCGCCGATCGGACCGGTGTCGGCGCGCATTGGAATGGCCTGCAGGCCCATGCGCGTGAACGTCCTGAGGTAAGAGACGAACATGCGGTTGTAGGCGGCCTTGGCGCCCTCGAAATCGAGGTCGAAGGAATATGCGTCCTTCATCAGGAATTCTCTGCTGCGCATGACGCCGAAGCGCGGACGCACCTCGTCGCGGAACTTCCACTGGATATGGTAGAGGTTGAGCGGCAGGTCCTTGTAGGACTTCACATAGGCGCGAAAAATCTCGGTGACCATCTCTTCGTTGGTCGGCCCGTAGAGCATGTCGCGGTCCTGGCGGTCCTTGATGCGCAGCATCTCCTTGCCGTAGTCGTTGTAACGGCCGCTTTCGCGCCACAGATCCGCCGACTGGATGGTCGGCATCAGGATTTCCAGCGCGCCGGCGCGGTTCTGTTCCTCGCGGATGATCTGGCAGACTTTGTCCAGCACGCGCTTGCCGAGCGGTAGCCACGAAAAGCTGCCCTGCCCCTGCTGGCGGATCATGCCTGCGCGCAGCATCAGCCGATGCGAGACGATCTCGGCCTCGCGGGGATTTTCTTTGAGAATGGGCAGGAAATAGCGCGACAAACGCATGGACTGGTCCGTGAGTGAAAATGGCGGCGCGGGGAATCGGCGCAACCGAGGCTGCTTGCCCGGGCTTCATAGCCATTTCATGGCCGAATGGAAACCCGAGTGCCCCAAAGTATCGAGCCTTCTGCACCTTACCAAAAAGGCGATTCTGGCTGCAAAGTGCCGCAAATGGCTATTTGATCGATTCACAAGCAAGCGCTGCCGCACTATTGTGCAGTGCAGCACGATATTGCCTGTTTCGAGGCAAAATTCTTCGTGACATTTTCACCTGCCTTGGTCTAGTGTGCGCCGATAACCGAGAGGGCGGAGAAAAATCTGCTCTCCTACGCGGTCAAAGTCTTGGGAGGATGCGATCTAGGCGCGGTAACTCGCTGCCGCCGGACACCGGAAACGGATCGGACGCGTTTAAATTGCAAGGCCTTGTGCCTTGCATTTTTTTTGTGCAATCATCTGCTTAGCGCGATCATCTGCCAAACGGCGTCAGCCACGGTTAGCCGCCGAATTCGGAAGCCGGCTTCCGAATTCAACCTTGGCGCGCGTATGCTGCTCATTACTTGCGGAAACTATAATGACGGTTTCAGTGACTGGCGTCTGGCGTGAAGTCCGGCATGATCCGCATGATGTCGTCGAAGCTGAATCCCAGGCCCATCGTCAGGCCGTAGAGAATGCCCATCACGACCACCGTCACGATCGTCGCGCGGGCGAAGGCGCGCAGCATATGCGGGCCGCGCGGTGCGCTGGAAACGGTGCCAAGCGTGACATCCTGGTCGTCGTCCTGGGTGCGCAGGCTGAACGGCAGAACGACGAACAGCACCAGCCACCAGGTGACGAAGAACAGCGCGGCGAACAGGATCCAGTTCATGCCTGCTCCAGTTCGACCAGCGTGCCGAAGAAATCCTTGGGATGCAGGAACAGCACCGGCTTGCCATGCGCGCCGATCTTCGGATGGCCGTCGCCAAGCACACGCGCGCCGCTTTGCTTCAAATGATCGCGAGCGGCCAGGATATCGTCGACCTCATAGCAGACGTGATGCATGCCACCCGAAGGGTTCTTCTCGAGGAACGCGGCGATGGGCGATGCCTCGCCCAGTGGTTCCAGCAACTCGATCTTGGTGTTGCCGACATCGATGAACGCCACGCTCACACCATGCTCCGGAAGCGCCTGCGGCTCGCTCAGCCGCGCGCCCAGCGTATCGCGATAGGCGGCCATTGCCGCGGCCAGATCCGGCACGGCAAGCGCGACATGGTTCAGGCGTCCAAGCATCGGCGGTTTCCTCAGGCAGTAGGCAGTAGGCAGTAGGCAGTAGAGAAGAAGCAAATTTGGCGAGCTAAAAAGCAATCGCCTTTCCTATTGCCTACTGCCTAGTCCCTACTGCCTACTCCCTCATCTCGTAACAAACACCGTCACCAGCGGCTTCTTGCCCCAAGCTTCGTTGGCGGCGCCCCGCCCAGCGCCGCGCCCCCCCTCCGGGGCC
>NZ_JAIUHQ010000038.1:0-6727 GCF_020165215.1 Mesorhizobium sp. CA15 | reverse complement strand
CCGCCCCGCTTTCGCGGCGCGGCGTTCGCGGTTAGGCCGCCTTGCGGTTCTTGTTGGCGCCCTGCGCCATTACCGAGACGTGATCCCATTTCTCCCAAGTGGCGATGCGGGTGGCATATTCCTGCCGGATCATCGGCAGTCCGCCGTCGCCGAAGAAGACCCTGAGCGGCGGCTCGGCGGCATCGACGATCGCCAGCATCGCCGGGCCGGTCGCTTGCGGATCGCCAGCGACGGAACGGCTGCGGCGCTCGGCCATCGCTGCGCGGACCGGCTCATAGGCGTCCAACGGCTTGGAGACCCTGGCCGACGGCCCGGCCCAGTCTGTGGAGAAGCCGCCCGGCTCGACAAGGGTGACGTGGATGCCGAAGCCGGCGACCTCGAGGCTGAGCGACTGGCTGAAGGCTTCCAGCGCCCATTTTGAGGCGTGATAAAGGCCGAGCGAGGCAAAGGCGTTGACGCCGCCGATCGAGGAGATCTGGATGATGTGGCCTGAGCGTTGCGCCCGCATGACGGGAAGCACGGCCTGGGTCACCCAAAGCGCTCCGAAGACGTTGGTCTCGATCTGGTCGCGCGCCTCCTGCTCCGTGACCTCCTCGATGGCGCCGAAATGGCCGTAACCGGCATTGTTGACGACCACGTCGAGCCGGCCGAAACGCCTGTGCGCCTCGGCAACAGCGGCGTCGACGGCGTGCTTGTCGGTGACATCGAGCTTCATGGCAGCGACCTTGTCGCCATATTTCTCGACGAGATCGGCGAGTGTGCCGGCATCGCGCGCAGTTGCGGCGACGCGATCGCCGCGGGCGAGCGCGGCCTCGGCCCAGACGCGGCCAAAACCCTTCGACGATCCGGTGATGAACCAAACCTTATCAGTCATGATCTGCTATCCTTGCCCAGAGGGCGATGAATTCGGGGGGTAAACGGAGGAATCTCCGTTTATCCCCATGTACGGCGCCGCCGCCGTTTTTCCAGAGGCGGCACCCGAATTAATTGGCGGGATGCGGCGTAGAGGGCGCAGACGCCTATTCGTCCTCGTCGTCTTCCTGAAGCAGGCGTGTAGCGCGCCAACGGGTGAGCACCTCATTGGTCCGCCCGATGACGAAGAAGCGCGCCGAATCCCGGTCATAGCCCTCGGCGAGCAACTTCTCATAATCTGTGTGGACATGGCGGACATGGGCGATGGTGGCCAGCCATACCGCGATCGTCGGGGGCAGGGTCTTCATATGCACGGAACCGGCGTCGGCGCGGATCTTTTCCATGTCGGCATAGGGCGCGAGCGGCAAAAGCGCGGTCAGCGCCTTGGCTATGGCGCGGCGGCGGCCGGTGGGGACGCTCATTTCTCGTCTCGCCCGGCGACCGTCGCTTCGGAGAAAGCATCCGTGGAAGCGTAATAGGGCTTGATGTCGATGACCGGTGTGCCGTCGAGCACATCGATGGCGTCGATCTCGATCCGACCGGCCTCGATGTCGAGCGCGGCGAGCTTCGCTACATGCAGGCCGACAGGGTTGGGCCGGGCAGGGGAGCGCAGCGAGAAAACGCCTTTCGCTTCAGCCGCGTGGCGCGGTTTCTGCACAATCAGATTCCGCGGCGCGTGATGGAGCCAGGACAGGATGACGACGTGGCTGGCGCGTTCCAGGTTTTGCAACCCCAGGCGATAGGGCTGGTCGATCAGGACTGTCGCGGTTCGCCCGGTTTGCCGGGCGGCGCGCATGTTCTTGGGGCAATCCTCGCGACTGGTCCATGGTGAGACGATGCGGCCGATGAAGACCACTTGGCCGTCCGGCGGCAACTGCGCCGGGTCGGCAGCAAGAAGCATTTCACCTTGGCGTGTCTCAAACATCCTGTTCATCCCGCCCAGAAACCGCCTGCCGGCGCGGATCGCGGCTGCGCCATTTTCTTGTCCGGAAGCGACATAGCGCTTGCCAGGGTGTCAAAATCGACATAAACATATCTTTATATCTTTCAACGAGAGCCCGCTCATGCATGTCTCGCTCGACACAATGGTAGATACATTGAAGGCGGCGGCCGAATCCAGCCGGCTGCGCATCCTGGTGCTGCTTTCACGCGGGGATCTCACCGTCTCCGACCTCACCGAGATCCTCGGCCAGTCGCAGCCGCGCGTCTCGCGGCACCTCAAGCTGCTGCTCGATGCTGGGCTGATCGGCCGCTATCAGGAAGGGTCCTGGGCTTTTTTCAGGCTGACCGACATCGATAATTCGCGCGACTTCGTCCAGCGTCTGGTCTCGGCCATAAGCGAGGCCGATCCGCAGGTGGTGCGCGATCTCGAGCGGCTGGCGGCGGTGAAGCGCAAGCGGCAGGACCGGGCGGCCGAATATTTCTCCGAGAATGCCGCGAGCTGGGATCACATCCGCTCGCTGCATGTGCCGGACCGGGCGGTGGAAGCGGCACTCATCAAGCTCGTCGGCAAACGGCCGTTCCAGTCTATGCTCGACCTCGGCACCGGCACTGGCAGGCTGCTCGAAATCTTTGCGCCGCTCTACCGGCGCGGCGTCGGCATCGACATGTCGCGCGAGATGCTGAGCGTGGCGCGCGCCAACCTCGACAAGGCCGGCATCGCCAATGCGCAGGTACGCCAAGGTGACATCTTCTCGCCGCCGGTCGAGCGCAACGCCTTCGATCTCGTCACAATCCACCAGGTGCTGCACTATCTCGACGATCCCGCGCGCGCCATCGCCGAGGCGGCGAGGCTGCTCAGGCCATCAGGCCGGCTGATCGTCGTCGACTTCGCGCCCCACGCGCTCGAATTCCTACGCGACCAGCACGCCCATATGCGGCTGGGCTTTTCCGATCGGCAGATGTCCGACTGGTTCGCCGAGGCCGGCCTCGACCTCGAGGACAGCCAGGAATTCGAGCCGCGCGGCGGCAACGAGGCAAGGCTTACGGTGAAGCTCTGGCTCGGCCGCGATCGGCGACTGCTGATCGCCGATCCATCCAACGACTCGCTACCCGCCAAGGCATATCCAATGGGGGAAACAGCCTGATGAACCAGTTCCGCTTTTCCCGCCGCCCCGACATCGGCGACAAGGTCCGGGTCTCGTTCGAATTCTTCCCGCCGAAGACCGACGAGATGGAAGCAAGGCTCTGGGATACGGTCACGCGGCTGGAGCCGCTCAAGCCGAAATTCGTCTCGGTGACCTACGGCGCCGGCGGCTCGACCCGCGAGCGCACGGCGCGCACGGTCAAGCGCATCCTCAACGAGACGACGCTGACGCCGGCGGCGCACATGACTTGCGTCGATGCCGCGCGCGATCAGGTCGACACGGTCATCCGCGAATTTGCGGACATGGGCGTCAAACGTTTCGTCGCGTTGCGCGGCGATCCGGCGGCCGGTGTCGGCGCAAGTTACCACCCGCATCCCGATGGCTATGCCAATGGCGCCGAACTGGTCGGGGCGCTGAAGAACGCCGGCGATTTCGACATCTCGGTCTCGGCCTATCCGGAAAAGCATCCGGAAAGCCCCGATTTTGCCACCGACATCGATATGCTGAAGCGCAAGGCCGACAATGGCGCGACGCGGGCGATCACCCAGTTCTTCTTCGACAACGACCTTTACGAGCGCTATGTCGAGCGGGCGCGCCGCGCCGGCATCTACATCCCGATCGTGCCGGGCATCCTGCCGGTGCATAATTTCACCCAGGTCGCCAATTTCTCGTCGCGCTGCGGGGCGCTGGTGCCGGCCTGGCTGGCCGAGCGCTTCGAGGGGCTGGAGAACGACCCGCAGACGCATGCCCTCGTGGCCTCCGCCGTGGCCGCCGAACAGGTGCTCGACCTTGTCGAGCGCGGCGTCGGCGACTTCCATTTCTACACCATGAACCGCGCCGATCTCGTCTTTGCCGTCTGCCACATGATCGGCATCCGCTCGCATGAGACGGAGGCGGCGGGTTCGGCCGCCGCATAGGGCAGGCTGCAACGGAAAAGGCCGGGTAGAACCCGGCCTTTTCGAACTGTTTGGACTATATCTCGGTACTGGTCTTCCCGGTTTGGCGGGTCAGGGAAGAACACCTATGATAAGGGCACCGATGAATGCGAATGCGGCACAAATCATCAACGCGTTGATCGGCCTCGTCAGTCCCATGCCATAGCCTCCTCTTCAGAGCTATGGCCGGAATCTAGAGTCATTTGGGTTACAGGCAAGCGGAAAACGTGCTGCAATGCGACATGATTGTGGGATTTGCGACTTCCGATCTATCGTTAGCCGTTGAAACTCTTCGGCAAAAGCCGCCTCAAGCGTTGTGAATAAATTGTGGCGGAGCCGTGGCATGACACCGCTACCATCGGCCAAACAGGCGACCGTCTATGGTGACCAGGCCGAGTCCGATCAGCGTCATGCCGCCGATTTCGAACAGCGCCAGGCGCTCGCCGAGGAACAGGAAGCCGAGCAGCACCGCGCTCACCGGCACGACCAGGGTGACCAGCGAGGCATTGGTGGCGCCGGCCGAGGCGACGAGATTGAAATAGAGGATGTAAGCAAAGGCGGTTGAAAGCAGCGCGAGGCCCAGAACCGCGGCCCAGACGGGCGGCGAGACCGAGAAAAGCCCCGCGGGGCCATACGCAATCAGCACGAGCGGGATCATGATGATGGTCGATGCGGTCAGCTGTCCGGTGGCGATGACGGGTGACGGCACGCCCTTGAAGCGGCGCGCGATCATCAGGGCGACGGCGTAGGAGATCGAAGCGCCGATCAGTGCGAACTTGGCCCACACCGGTCCGCCAAGCCCGGCAAGCAGGCCAGGTCCGATCATCACCGCGGTGCCGGCGACACCGAGCGCGATGCCGGCGAACTTGTTCCAGGACAGCTTCTCGTCGGTTGTGAGCGCATTGGCCAGGATCAGCGTCCAGAACGGCGTCGTGGCGTTGAGCACCGAAGCGACGCCTGCGCCGAGCTGCGTCTGGCCGGCGAAGATCAGCGAGAAGGGCACGACATTGTTGGTGAGCGCCAGCAGGAAGAACAGGCCGGCATGCGGGAAGGCGAGCCGGAACGAAGGGCCGCGGGCTGCCAGATAGAGGTGAAGTGCCGCCGCGGCGATGGCGACGCGAAACAGCACCAGCGCCAGCGGATGGATCTCGGAAACGGCGATGCGGGCAAAGAAGAACGAACCGCCCCAGATCGCGCCGAGCAGGAGAAGCTGCGCCCAATCCTTGAGCGTCATCGCTCCGCGCGTCGGCGCGGCGCCGGCCGTAATCGACATGTCCTGTTCCTCCCCGGGGGCCGATCGCAACTCGGCCCGTAAAGCATCTCAAGAACCGATATCGGGTTCGGCGGCAAGGGCCACCCGAAACCTGATCGGTGGTTTAGCGTCGCCAAAATGTGCAGCAGACCGCTCCGGGTAGCCAAGACACAGAACTGTTTTCTTTGGCGGCTAGCTAGGATTAATTGTGCGCGCTCCAGACCCGAGGATTCGTCCATGCAGCGATTCGAAAATGCCCGTGAGGCGGCACTGGCGCTTCGTCCCGACGATCCGGTCTACTGTTTCCGCCCGCAGGTGCTGAAGGAGGATGCCCTGCAGTTCATGGGCATGTTTCCCGGCAAGACCGCTTATGCGGTCAAGACCAATGGCGAGCAGATCGTTCTCAAGACGCTGGTCGAGGCCGGCGTCAGCGCCTTCGATGTCGCCTCGCCCGGCGAGTTCGCCGCCGTGCGCGCCGTCTCGCCCGACGCCGAGATGCTCTACATGCATCCGGTCAAAGCGCAGTCGGACATCAAGCTGGCGCTTGAAAAATACGGCATCCGGGTGATCTCGCTCGACCATGAGGACGAGATCACCAAGCTGACGCGCGTCGTGCGTGCGCTCGATATCGACCCGGGCGCTCTCACCGTCTTCGTGCGCATCCAGACCAAGGGCCACGCGGCTTACGAGCTGTCGAAGAAGTTCGGCGCCGGGCCGGCCAATGCGGTCGAGCTTGCCGAGCGGCTGAATCGCACGGGCTACAAGGTCGGCCTCTGCTTCCATGTCGGCAGCCAGATCGAGGATCCCGATACCTATGAACGTGCGCTCGCCTCGGCGGACTGGGTGCGCAACCGCCTGACCTTCGACATTGCCGGCCTGGATGTCGGCGGCGGCTTTCCCGCCGAATACGGCCACGACCCCAATCGCAGGCACATCGAGATGCCGTCGCTCGGCCAATTGATGTCGCGGCTCGCCGGCGACCTGAAAGAATATCAGTTCGACCAGATGCCCCTGGTGGCCGAGCCCGGACGCGTGATCGTGGCGCGGTGTCTCTCGCTGATCGTGCGGGTGCTGTTGCGCAAGGGCAAGCGGCTCTACATCAATGACGGCATCTGGGCCTCGCTGTCGGATTCATGGACCGGCAAGATCACGCTGCCGGCCCGCTTCATTCCCGATCCCGCGATCCGTACCCGCAACGGCGACGAGAAAACCATCGTACCGTTCAAGGTCTGCGGCGCGACCTGCGATTCCGTCGATATCCTTTCCAGGCCATTCTGGCTGCCGGAAACGGTCGACACCGGCGACTGGATCGAGATCGGCCATATCGGCGCCTACTCGCTGTCGCTGAGGACCCGCTTCAACGGCTTCTTCCCCGACACATTCGTCGAGGTGACGACGCCGTTCGACGAGGGCGATGCACCGCAGGGCTTTGCCAGCCTGGAGACGATGGCGGATTGAGCTCCACCTTCTCCCCTTGTGGGAGAAGGTGTCGCCGAAGGCGACGGATGAGGGGTGCTCCAGGGAAAGCCGACGTCTCACTC
>NZ_JAIUHQ010000037.1:0-7116 GCF_020165215.1 Mesorhizobium sp. CA15 | reverse complement strand
CCTTCTCCCACAAGGGGGGAAGGGAAAAAGGCGTTCCGCTTGCCCCTCAACCTCGCCCCTGCTAAAGCGCGCCGCATGACCACCCCGCTCGACCACATCCGCAATTTCTCCATCGTCGCCCATATCGACCATGGCAAATCCACGCTTGCCGACCGGCTGATCCAGCTCACCGGCACGCTGGAGGAGCGCGACATGAAGGAGCAGGTGCTGGACTCGATGGATATCGAGCGCGAGCGCGGCATCACCATCAAGGCCCAGACCGTGAGGCTGAACTACCGCGCCAAGAACGGCGAGGATTATGTGCTGAACCTCATTGACACGCCTGGCCATGTCGACTTCGCCTATGAGGTGTCGCGCTCCTTGGCCGCCTGCGAGGGCTCGCTGCTGGTGGTTGACGCCTCCCAGGGCGTCGAGGCGCAGACCTTGGCCAATGTCTACCAGGCCATCGACAACAACCACGAGATCGTCGTGGTGCTGAACAAGGTCGACCTGCCGGCGGCCGAGCCCGAGCGCATCCGCGAGCAGGTGGAGGAGGTGATCGGCCTCGACGCCTCCAACGCCGTGCTGATCTCGGCCAAGACCGGCCTTGGCGTGCCGGATGTGCTGGAGGCGATCGTCCACCAGCTGCCGCCGCCGCGCGAGGGCGATATCGCGGCACCGCTCAAGGCCATGCTGGTCGACAGCTGGTACGATGCCTATCTCGGCGTCATCGTTCTGGTGCGCATCATCGACGGCGTCATGAAGAAGGGCCAGACCATTCGCATGATGGGCACCGGCGCCAAGTATCTCGTCGAGCGGACCGGCGTGTTCAAGCCGGCCCGCGTCAATGTCGACGAGCTCGGCCCCGGCGAGTTCGGCTTTTTCACCGGCTCGATCAAGGAAGTGGCCGACACCCGCGTCGGCGACACCATCACCGAGGACCGCCGCCCGACGCAGAAGGCGCTGCCCGGCTTCAAGCCGGCGCAGCCGGTGGTGTTCTGCGGCCTGTTCCCGGTCGACGCCGCCGATTTCGAGGATCTGCGCGCCGCCGTCGGCAAATTGCGCCTCAACGACGCGAGCTTTTCCTATGAGATGGAAACCAGCGCCGCGCTCGGCTTCGGCTATCGCTGCGGCTTCCTTGGCCTGCTGCATCTGGAAATCATCCAGGAACGGCTGGAGCGCGAGTTCAACCTCGACCTCATCGCCACCGCGCCCTCCGTCGTCTACCGCCTGAACCTCAATGACGGCTCGGTCAAGGAACTGCACAACCCGGCCGATATGCCCGACGTGGTCAAGATCGCCTCGATCGAGGAGCCGTGGATCCGCGCCACCATCCTCACCCCCGACGACTATCTCGGCGGCATCCTGAAGCTTTGCCAGGACAGGCGCGGCATCCAGGCCGATCTCTCCTATGTCGGCAAACGCGCCATGCTCACCTACGACCTGCCGCTCAATGAGGTGGTCTTCGATTTCTACGACCGGCTGAAGTCGATCTCCAAGGGCTACGCCTCCTTCGACTATCACCTGACCGACTATCGCGAGGGCGACCTGGTGAAGATGTCGATCCTGGTCAACGAGGAGCCGGTCGACGCGCTGTCGATGCTGGTGCACCGCACGGCGGCGGAAAAGCGCGGCCGCGCTATGTGCGAGAAGCTGAAGGAGCTGATCCCGCACCATCTGTTCAAGATCCCGATCCAGGCGGCCATCGGCGGCAAGGTCATCGCCCGCGAGACCATCTCGGCGCTGCGAAAGGACGTCACCGCCAAATGCTATGGCGGCGACGTGACCCGCAAGCGCAAGCTGCTCGACAAGCAGAAAGAGGGCAAGAAGCGGATGCGCCAGTTCGGCAAGGTGGATATCCCGCAGGAGGCGTTTATCCAGGCGCTGAAGATGGGGGATTGAGGGGCGAAATTCACGCCGCCATCGGTAGACCAACCTTCTTGTAGATTTCCTGTATGTTTATAGTCTCTTTCCCATGAGCAGAAAGGACCGAGATAATTCGCAACCGGTCCATAGTCACGACACTAGAGACGTAGTCCTTGTTTATCCATTCGCCGTTGGCTTGCCGATAACAGACTGGGATGAACAAGATACCCTGTGGGTCGACCAAACAAATGAACGAACCGCGGCGTGTAGCAAAGATTGCTTCCTGCCGCTTACGCTCCCAATTTTTTTCTTCCTCCATCGCTGCGCATTGTCCAACCATTACGACAACTCCTGGTGCAAGCTTGTCCACTCGAACCACGCTCACCAAATCTATTTTCCCATCTCCCGATGATCCAAAGTTCTTCTCCCAGTCGCGCGTAAGCTCAATCCCCAATTTCTCGACAAGCAAAGGCATGGCCGCCGATAAGTTCGTATGGAAGACTTCACGTCGGTCGTTGCTATTAGGCCCGAACATGTAAACTTCACCCGTTTCCGGAACTAACCGACGCAAGCATTCTGCGCAAATAAGTTCGAAGGCATCGGCAAGGCGCTGTTTAATGCCCTTCGACGTGAACGATCTAATCCTAGAGCAGGCGAGAAGAAGCAGATACACATGGTTTAGATATGTGAGTTCTTTTCGTAAGGCCAATCGCCCCCGGTCTAGAACAAAAGGGTAGCAAAGTCCGAAAGCTGAGACGCGAAACTCAATCTGACGGACGCACTCTTCGACGTATGCCTGCTCGCGACTCGTCGTCTCTGCGCCATCTAAGTGGTCCGGCAAATCATCGTCGTCTACATCCGGTTCATCGATATCAAGCAACTCGTCATCGGGGCGGGTTGACTGCTTAATTATGCTGGATAGATCACTTGCTGAAATACCTTCATAGCCACCAAACGCTATTGCTATTTCAGCGGTATCAGCAAGCAGATGTGGTTTCGTTCGGGCGACCCTTCCAAGTGAAAACATACTAGTCCCGAAATGCTGATTCTAAAGCACGCGCCTGCCGGTATATCGAATTCGTAAGCTGTTCTCTGACTTCAGTGCGCTCGACCTCAGCCGCTATTGAATTCGCCTCTCGAAGTTCTCGCTGAATTCTTGTACAAATTGCGTCAAAATCATCGCCGACGCCAGTCGTATAAAGGTAAGCCTGGTCCAGGCTAGCTCCCTTTCTAAATGCCGCTAAAGCGTCGTCATTTAGCAGAACCTTGGACAACTTATTTAGGTTTCGCGACTCCCCGATACGTGGTTTCTCTCCCTCTTCGCGAACGAAGAGCCAGCTGAAGAATTCTCTCACGTTGTCGATGATTGGATCCCGTTCGTTTATGCTTTCTCCCGTCTCTTCCTCGCTGGCTCCGAAAATAAACTTCTGTATACCACTGTAGTCGACTGAGGTAGAGATTAATGAAAACTTCACAGCTTCTTCATCAACTCCTTCAAGCGAGAAAAAGTCGTTCTTTTCGGCTACTTCATAAACCTGATAAGCTTTCATAGACTTAGAGATAAAGTCTCTCCTGCTGCCAATAATTTTCGCAACAGTCCTGCACCGTTCCGGAAAGTCCTCTTGTGAAGATGTGTGATCAAACAGCTGCTTAATATATCTAGCCTTCGCAAGAGCTCCCCACGGTTTTACGCCTGCTATATGGCGATTTCCAAGATAATTGAGAACCTCCTCGCGGCTGTCGTAGATCGCCACAGGCACCGAAGACGGCCGATGTTTGGCGCTCGCCTGCAGCTCAGAGATTCGAGTCGATATCTGATCGAAAGTCTGTCCAGATAGCAGCTTTAGGGCGGTGAGCCTCCGGTTTCCTTCAACAACGATAAGTTCCTTGCCCACCGGAACCGCAATGAGCGCTTCCGCTTGGAAAAAGTCGTTTTCGGATATCGCCGTCATCAACTCTTCGATCGAAGAATTTTGCGCCAAATATGAAAACATGGAATCCTGGTCACGCTCAACATAGGCGGGAAGACGTGGATTCTCAGGATCTAAATACAGGTCGTTTATCGGCACGGTCGCGAATTTATGTCCCATGGGTCACCAGACGTTCGGCAATGCGGAGGCCACTGCGTTAAATAACGGCGGCGGTACAGCGTTACCAACCACCTTGTATTTTTCGTTTAAAATCGCAGTATCCGGAAACTTCATTGCTTTTGGGAAGCCTTGAAGCCGAGCGCACTCCCTAAACGATAATCTTCTTGCTGGGCGATCATCTTCGAACACCCACTTATCGGTATGGATTCGCTTCAATTTAGGGCTGATAGGATGCAATGAAACGTGCCGACCTTTCGCCACGATTGTACGACTAGTTTCTTCCCACCCGCGATATCGATTGCGAGATAGGTAGTACCAATGGAAAACTTCATTGTTGAACTCACCATCGGGCCATTCTGGCAAATCACCTATCGCATCGCGTATCGTCAAGTGCCGTTGTCCCCGACGGGCGTCTGCAAAGTAAGCTGGCATCGGGAATTCGTAAATATCGTCCAAATCTGCCCTTATCCCCACAATGAAAACGCGTTGGCGCTCCTGAGCGACGCCGAAATCTCTTGCGTCTAATAGCTCAGATTTCACCTTGTAGCCGGCTAGCCTGAAGCGCACAATTTGATTGTTTAGTAAGTGACGAAAATCGGCGCGACGCATCCCGGAAACGTTCTCAACGATAAACGCCTTTGGTTTTATCTGCCGTAACGCCCGGTCGAATTCTCGATACAGATAATTTATCGTTCGGCTAGGGTCACGAACTCCGCCTTGGCTGAAACCTTGGCACGGGTAGCAGCCTACGAGAAGATCGGCTCTCGGAAAGTTTTTAATCTTGGCCACGTCACCTAACCGAAAATCTGTATCAGGGAGATTCGCGCGATAGACGTCCCGGGCGTAGGGCAAAATGTCGTTTGCCATAAGAATATCAAAGCCAGCCTTGTGAAGCCCGATATCTGATCCGCCGCAGCCGCTGAAAAGTGAAACCGCTGTTGGCATGCTGCCCCTCCCGAATTAGATAACCTGTAGCGCACTCAGTGAGCGTTGCGGGAAAAATTTTGGACAAATTCAGCACGGAACAGCGATCCGAGATCATGCGCAAGATTCTCGGAAAAGATACGAAGCCCGAACTGCTGGTCAGGCGACTGGCGCACGGGCTCGGATATCGATACCGACTTCACAAAACAAATCTGCCAGGCAGGCCGGATTTGGTCTTTGCCGCAAAGAAGAAGGTCATTTTCGTCCATGGCTGTTTCTGGCATATGCACAACGCGTCCAGGTGCCGAATCGCGCATCAGCCAAAATCCAATCAAGCCTATTGGCTCCCGAAACTCCAGAGGACGGCCTTACGGGATCAAACGAATCAGGCGGCTCTGTCAGCTTTAGGCTGGAAGGTGTTAACGATCTGGGAATGCGAGACAAAAACCCTCGCACAGGTTGAACGTCGCTTGATCGATTTTCTCGAGTAACATGGATCGGCCCGGGTTGGGTAATGTTGCAAAGCATAGCCGACTCGTCGGCCCTTGGGGATGATTCGTTCCATTCATGTGCCGCATTGAGGTCTGCTTGTCGACAGATTGCTTACCAACGGCCTGACCTCGTTGTATCCTCTCCCCGGCTTGGGGAGACATCACATGCGCTCCACTCTCGATCTCGTCGCCGCAATCGGCCTCGCCATCGGCGGCGCTTTTGGCTTGGCGGGCACTTTCGTTGCCAGCGACGCGCTGCGCGAGACGGTCTGGACCATCGACGGCGTGGGCATCGTCGTCGCCGCGGCGCTGCTGACGATGAAATACCAGCGGCTCGGCCATGATCTCGTCGCGGCGGGTTTCCTCACCTTCCTTGCCGGCGAAAGCCTGCTTCTGGCCGGCAATGCGGCGGGGCTGCAGGCCTCCGTGCCTTCCTATGCCGGCGGCATTGCGCTGTGGGCGGCGGGGCTGGTGATGGTCAGCGCGCAGGCCACTTTCGCGCTGTGGATGCGGCTTACGGCCTCCGTCGCCGCCGTGCTGTTCGCCGTCTCGATCCTGATGATCCTGTGGGGCGCGCCGCTTCTGCCCACCTCGGCGCCGCTGCCGGCGCTCGGTTATCCGTTCCTGGTGCTGACCTTCATCGGCTGGATCTGGACTTTGCTGAAGCCGGAGCGTTGAGCGCCAAGGCAATGGCCGCGCCGCTCGAAATCCGCAACAGCCCGTCGGGAAAGATCTTGCCCGCCGTTGGACCGATCCTGCTTGGCGGCATTTTCGGCTTCGGCGCGCTGCAGGGCGTGGCTTCGGGCGCGAACAGCGGGCATGTGCTGTGGATCGCGCTGCTCAGCGCCGCTTGCCTCGCGCTCGGCGCCTTCATCGCTCGCGGCGCCTTCGACACCTCGGTCAAGGTGGTGCTGGACAGCCAGGGTTTCCGAGATGCCCGCGCCGGTGACGTGTTGGTGCCATGGAGCAAGGTGCGGAGCGTGCGGCTCGCCGCCGGCGGCAAGGGCGCGGCGATGCTCAATTTCGAGCTCACCGAGGAGCCGCCCGACGCAATCCGCTATTCCTCCGCCAACGCCTTCGGCCTGATGCCCTTCGGCAAAACCATTGTGCATATGGAAATCTCCTCGCTCGACGTGCGGGGAGAGGAGATTGTGGATGCGGTGAAGACATTCGCGCCGCATGTGGTGAGGCGCTGACTTCCCCTTCTCCCCCTGTGGGAGAAGGTGGCCGCGAAGCGGCCGGATGAGGGGTGTTCCAGCGGAGTGAGACGTCGGCTTTCCCTGGAGCACCCCTCATCCGTCTCGGCGCTGCGCGCCGAGCCACCTTCCCCCACAAGGGGGGAAGGGGAGGTCGCGCCCCGTCTCAACCCGTGCTCTACTCCCTCGGGGGACCTCGCCATGATTCGCGCTCTGCTCGCCTTCCTTCTGCTCACCTCGCCGGCTTTAGCCGCCGACATGTCGGTCTTCGTGCGCAACCAGCGTTCGGACGGCGTCGCGGTCGAGCTGTTCAGCCGCGACAGCCAAAAAGTCTGGCCGGGCGACGACAAGGTGTTCCTCATCCGCCCGAAGGCGCGAAAGTCCGTGCCGATCTCCTGCGAGCCGGGCGAGCATATCTGCTGGGGCGCCTGGGTGAACGGCGACGATTCCGTCACCGCCGGCGTCGGCCCCGACAACGACCAGCCCTGCGACACCTGCTGCTTCATCTGCACCGAGCATTCCACCGAGACGGTGGATCTGGCCGAGTAGCGGGGCGCTTCCCCTTCTCCC
>NZ_JAIUHQ010000036.1:0-11053 GCF_020165215.1 Mesorhizobium sp. CA15 | reverse complement strand
GTTTCGGGCGCCCGCGCCGCCGACGCGGTGACCGTCGCCGAGCCGGAACCGGCTGAATACGTCAAGATCTGCGACGTGTACGGCTCGGGCTACTTCTACATCCCCGGCACCGAGACCTGCCTGCGCATCGGCGGCTATGTCCGTTACGACATCGGCCTCGGAGACGTCGGCTCGTTCGACGGAGCGAAGAACGTCGACCACCAGGACGGCGACATCCACAGCACCTGGTACAAGAACACCCGCTTCACACTGAAGACGTGGACGGGCCAGGAGACCGAGCTCGGCACGTTGAAGACCTACACCGAGACCCGCTTCAACTTCGGCAACAACAATCGCGGCGCCTCCGTTTCACGCACCGGTGGTGGCGCCATCACCGGCTTCACCGACAATCCTGCGGGCAACAAAGGCGTCACGCTGAACTTCGCCTGGATCCAGCTCGGTGGTCTGCGCGTCGGTAAGGACGAATCGGCCTTCGACACGTTCATCGGCTATGCCGGCAATGTCATCCAGGATACGCTTGTCCCCTATGGCGACTTCGACACCAACGTCGTCCAGTATTACTTCGACGCCGGCAACGGCTTCTCGGCCGTGGTCTCGCTGGAAGAAGGCGAAGGCACTGTCGGCACCATCGACAGCTATGTTCCGCATGTCGTCGGCGGTCTGAAGTGGACGCAGGGCTGGGGCGCCATCACCGGCGTCGTGGCCTACGACAGCAACTACGAGGAAGTCGCCGGCAAGGTCCGCTTGGACGTCAACGTCACCAATGAACTCTCGCTATTCGGCATGTTCGGCTACGGCAGCGACAACAATCTGAGCGACCCGACCAATGTCATCGACGCCCGTGGTCGCGGCTTCTACAAGATCTGGGGCGGCAACTGGGCATTCTGGGCCGGCGGCACCTACAAGTTCAACGAGAAGACCTCGTTCAACCTCCAGGTGTCGGGTGACGAGGACAAGAACTACGGCGTGGCGGCGAACGTCGCCTACGACATCGTTCCTGGCTTCACGGTCACCGCCGAAGTCGACTATGATCACTTTGGCAAGTTTGACCAGTGGAACGCCGATCCCACATCGACCGTCAACTTCACCGGTGCGGACAAGAAGAACAGCGTCGGCGGCCTGCTCCGCTTCCAGCGTTCGTTCTAACAGGCATTGCCTGATCGAAATCGATAACCCGGCGGGCAACCGCCGGGTTCTTCTTTCTCCCTTCCAGCACCCCGGCACCGTTTGCACAAAGCGCTGCATTCGGCGCGATCGCCGGAATTGCACGCGCTATTAGGAGGCTTGGGCCCGAGCAATCAGCGGATGGAGTGCTATGGCTCGACGCGAATTGCTACTGATCAAACCTCAGCTAGATCTCCCAACGCGTCGATCAGCGGCTGGATCTCGCTCTCGTAGTTCTTCCATCGCTTGACGGATGACTTATAAATCGGCTGGCGAACCTGCCAAAGGCTGTAAGTATTTACCGAGCGATCCTTGTCAAAAAAGCGCAGGCAGGCATCGTCCCAAGGCAGCCCGAGATAATCGATGAGGCGTCGCGACTGCGCCTCTTGGTTTTCAATCAAAGTCTCGTAACGGTTCTCGAATATGCGACCCGGAAAAACCTTGTTCCAATGCCGCATCAGGCGGTCATACTCTCTGTAGTAAAGTCCTAATGTCCGAAGATCAGCGCTGTAGCTGTGCGCTTCATTGAACTGCAGGACAAAGCATGAGACGCAATTGTCGATGGCATCGCGCCGGCAATGAATGATGCGCGCGTTCGGAAAGAGGATGCCGATCAGCCCGATCAGTTCGAAATTTTGGGGCATCTTGTCGACGATTCGAAGCGAATCGGGAGCCCGCTCGCGCAGATAGGCAAGATGCTCTACTGCTAGCGTCTTGGTCAGTTCGGGGGTAATCGTCGCGATCGATTTACCGAGGTCTGTGTCGGAGTTGCCTTTGAGACCGATCCCATTGGCCATTCGGCTGAGCTTGCTGAGCTCGCCGGCACCGTGAACACCAGGATGGCTGGCACAGATCTGCTCGGTCAGCGTCGTACCCGAGCGAGGCATGCCGACAACGAATACAGGCACCTCCGAGGGATTGCCATGAGCGGCCATTGAAGCAACCAGCTCCGGTGTGAAGGTTTCGATCATGACATCGACCCAGCGACGGTAGTTTTCCAGATCGAATTTATGGCCCCCGGCTTGATTTCCCTTCTTGAAGTGATCCATCGCCTCCCTGTAGCGTCGGAGGTCGTTAAGCAGCTTCCCTGCAGCGTGATGGAGTGCCGCCGCTCCTTCCGCTCCATGGGCCGGGTCTCGAAGCTCCGCTAGAATTGCCGCGAGCTCCGGCGGCTCTTCCGTGAATTTACGCGTCTGCACCAATGCACTGTAGGCAGCCGGTACCGCGATCCGCCGCTCTATCGCCTCTTTCAAATGAACCGCGGCTTCGTCCATACGGCCGAGGCTTGCGAGCGCGCGGGGCAACCCCAACCGGGCCAGAGGATGATCCCGGTCGATCTTGAGCGCCTTCTCAAAGAGCGGCAGCGCCATTTCTCCCTTGTCAAATGAGTTGTAGGCAACGCCTAAGGCGCAAAGCGCTTCCACCAGGTCAGGCTTCAACGCCAAGGCCTGCTGAATGTGCCTGATTGCCGGCGTAAATTCGCTGAGCTTCAGATAGTTTTCGCCAAGGCTAAGGTGGTAGTAGGGATTCCGTGGCTCCTCTGCGACCGCCCGCGCGAAATACCGCAAGGCCTTCTCGTTGTCGTATCCGAGTCCGAGAGTTCCCAGGATATAGAATGCCAGCGGATGGTTTGGCGTTCTTGCCAGAACCTTGAGACAGAGTTCCTCCGCCTCCGGCAATTGCTCGGCTTTTTGTAGCTCGAGCGCCCGCCGCAACAGCATATCGTCCGCATGCGCTCGCGATGGACCGGCCTGCGTCTTGGCTTTCGGCAGCGCAGCGTTCGGCGGCAGCGCTTTAGCCGAGGGTTGCGTCTTGAGATGCTTTGCCCAAGCGGGCGGCAATCGGTTGCTCATCCTGCCTCGCTAGCAAAAGCGGCAGGCAGAATCCAGCGATACGTCGTCCGCATCGAACTCGAGGCCAACAGCAGCGCCTGCCGCTGCGTCCACCAGCCCCATGCAAGCGGCAAACCTCGCAAGAGCTGACGCCGGCTGCCGGTCAAGCCAGTCAATTTCAGCTTGCCATCCAACTTGCACCCTTCCCCCGCTCACGCTAGCAAGAACGCCTCTTCCACGCGAGCCAGTGCCATGCTTCGTCGCCCTTCCCTTACGCCGATCATCGGCGCGCTTCCCACCACGGTGCCGTTTGTCGGTCCGGAGGCGCAGGAGCGCGAGCGCGGGCGGCCGTTTCGTGCCCGCATCGGCGCCAATGAAAGCAGTTTCGGCCCCTCGCCGCGCGTCGTCGCGCGCATGGAGAGCGTCGCGCGCGACCAGTGGATGTATTGCGATCCCGACAATTACGAACTCAAGGTGGCGGCCGCCGCGCATCACGGCGTGGCGATCGAAAACGTGGTAGTCGGCGAAGGCATCGACGGCCTGCTCGGCCTGGTGGCGCGCATGTACGTCGGCCCCGGCGATGCCGTGGTCACCTCGCTCGGCGCCTACCCGACCTTCAATTTCCACATCGCCGGCGTCGGTGGCCGGCTGGTGACGGTCCCCTATGCCGATGACAAGGAGGACCTGGACGGGCTTCTCGCCAAGGTCGCGAGCGAAAAGGCGCCGCTGGTATATCTCTCCAACCCCGATAATCCGATGGGAAGCTGGTGGGAGGCGCCGGATGTCCTGCGCTTCATCAAAGCGCTGCCGGAAACCACCATGCTGGTGCTCGACGAGGCCTATGGCGAGCTGGGACCGGCCTCGGCGCTGCCGGCGATCGATGTCGCACGGCCGAACGTCATCCGCATGCGCACTTTCTCCAAGGCTTACGGCCTGGCCGGCATACGCTGCGGCTATGCGGTGGCGGAGGCGGAGGTGATCCGCGACTTCGAGAAGATCCGCAATCATTATGGCGTCAGCCGCATGGCGCAGATCGCCGGCCTCGAGGCGCTTGCCGACCAGGACTATCTGCGCTCGGTGGTGGCGCGGGTGGCGGCAGGCCGTGAGCGTATTTCAGCCGTCGCCAGGCAGAACGGCCTGAAGCCGTTGCCGTCGGCAACCAATTTCGTCACCATCGACTGCGGTCGCGACGGCGCCTTCGCGCTGAAGGTGATGCAGGGCCTCCTGTCGCGCGACGTGTTCATCCGCAAGCCGATGGTGCCGGTGCTGGACCGCTGCATCAGGGTCAGCGTCGGTCTCGACCATGAGCTCGACATCTTAGCCGAGGAGCTGCCAGGCGCGCTGGCGGCGGCGCGAGGGAACTAGGATGTGTTGATATTCAGGTGATGCCAGCCTGCAAATGCTGGTTTTCTGCGCTTCCGGTGCTCACGGACCCGAATGTCCGCTCCGCTCCGGTTCTCGAAAGCCACCATTTTCGGCTTGGCCTGACCTGAATCTCAACACACCCTAGCCCAAGCCCCTGTTGCCTTTGCCCTTTGCTGTGCCAGATTCCGCGAAGTGCAAGGCGGAGCACAGGCAATGCAAGTCGAACAGAGAACCGTTCGGGCGCGCGTTTCCGGTACGGTTCAAGGTGTGAGTTACCGCGTCTGGGCGCGCGCAGAAGCGATGCGTCTCGGGCTGACGGGTTGGGTGCGCAACGAGCGTGACGGCTCGGTCACCATACTGATCGCCGGCGCCGATGCCGCTGTCACGGCGATGATCGAACGCCTGTGGCAAGGGCCGCGGGGCGCGCTCGTCTCGAATGTCGAGGTCGAGGAGGCGGCCGAAGAGGCGCCTGTGGATTTCAGGATCATCGTTTAGTGGCACTGCGCAGGGATTTTGACCAGTCGGCTCTGTTTGCGTTGGCAGGCGGCATGCGTTGGAGATCGGCCGAAACGCCATCGCGATCGTCATTCCAGGGCGGAGCAGGAGCGAAGCTCCGTCGCGAAGACCCTGGAATCCATGCCGTTACCTTCCCCAAGGATCGCAACGGAGCAGAATTCTGCACCGTGGCGGCAAACGGCAACCTTTCAAAATCGCTTATCAGGGAACTAGTCTCATTTCACCTCCGCAAACCAGAGCGGGGATAACGTTTGCACCTTGAATTAATTGAACGTTCGTTTTATTATTGCTGCCAGAGGCAAACATGGCACGCACCACAGGTTCCGACGGGGAGAAAACCGAAGCGGCCGTTCGCGAGGCGGCGGTCAGCCTGATCGCGCGCCTCGGCTACGAGGCGATGTCGATGCGGCAGCTGGCGGCCGAGGTCGGCGTGCAGGCGGCGGCGCTCTATCGCTACTTCCCGACCAAGGAAGATCTGCTTTTCACCTTAATGCGAGAGCATATGGAAGGTCTGCTCAAGGCCTGGGAAACGGCGCGTCCGGCTCGCGCCGATCCGGTCACCCGGCTCGCCGCCTATGTCGAGAACCACATCGCTTTCCACATCGGGCGGCGTCACGCCACCCATGTCTCCAACATGGAATTGCGCAGCCTTTCGCATGAAAGGCTGACGCAGATCCTCAAGATGCGCACGGCCTATGAGAAGGAACTGCGCACGATCCTGCGCGACGGCGCCGAGGCCGGCGTCTTTCAGGTCGACGACACCGGGCTCACTGCCATGGCGCTGATCCAGATGATGACCGGCGTCATCGTCTGGTTCCGGCCGGGCGAGCGGCTGTCGATCGCCGAAGTCACCGCATCATATCTTTCGATGACAATGCGCCTGGTCGGCGCGACAATCAGCCATGGCACCGCGCGTCCCTCGGGGCGCGCCAGGGACGCCGTGGCACTCTGATACGGCGCGATCTCCGCGAAGACCGGCGCAGGGAGGAACGGCATGTACACGAATACGCTGAACTTCGGACTTGATAGCGACATCGAGGCACTGCGCGACACCGTGCGGCGCTTCGCTCAGGACAGGATCGCGCCGATCGCGGCCGAGATCGACCGTTGCAACGAGTTTCCCGCACATCTTTGGGGCGAGCTCGGCGCGCTCGGCCTGCTCGGCATCACCGCCGATCCGGACTTCGGCGGCAGCGGCATGGGCTATCTCGCGCATGTCGTGGCGATGGAGGAGATTTCGCGCGCGTCGGCCTCGGTCGGCCTCTCCTACGGCGCGCACTCGAACCTCTGCGTTAACCAGATCAACCGCTGGGCCACGCCGGCGCAGAAGGAGAAGTATCTGCCGGCCCTTTGCTCGGGCGAGACGGTCGGCGCGTTGGCGATGTCGGAACCAGGCGCCGGCTCGGACGTGGTGTCGCTCCGGCTGCGCGCCGAAAAGCGCAACGACCGCTACGTGCTCAACGGCTCGAAAATGTGGATCACCAACGGTCCTGACGCCGGGACGATGGTGGTCTATGCCAAGACCGATCCGGAACGCCATGCGCGCGGCATCACGGCTTTCATCGTCGAGAAGACGATGGCCGGCTTTTCGGTGGCGCAAAAACTCGACAAGCTCGGCATGCGCGGCTCCAACACCGGCGAGCTTGTGTTCGAGGATGTCGAGGTGCCATTCGAGAACGTGCTGCATGAGGAAGGACGCGGCGTCGAGGTGCTGATGTCGGGGCTCGACTACGAGCGCGCGGTGCTGTCCGGGGGCCCGATCGGGCTGATGGCGGCCTGCCTCGACGTCGCTGTGCCCTACGTGCATGAGCGCAAGCAGTTCGGCCAGCCGATCGGCACCTTCCAGCTGGTGCAGGGCAAGCTTGCCGACATGTACTCGACGATGAACGCCGCGCGGGCCTACGTCTATGCGGTTGCGGCCGCCTGCGACCGCGGCGAGACCTCGCGCAAGGACGCCGCTGGCTGCGTGCTGTTCGCCGCCGAGAAAGCGACGCAGATGGCGCTCGACGCCATCCAGCTGCTCGGCGGCAACGGCTACATCAAGGACTATCCGACGGGCCGGCTGCTGCGCGACGCCAAGCTCTACGAGATCGGCGCCGGCACCAGCGAGATCCGCCGCTGGCTGATCGGGCGCGAGATCATGGCGGAGGGGGCGTGAGCTTTTAAAATGCCAAGGCTGCCACTGGATCTCGAACGAATTGTGGGCGCGATTGTCACTTCGATTTTGCTCCTGGCATTCGTCGCGACAGCGCATTCCGGCACGCCGTTGTTCAAGGATGCGGATGCGCTGCGAACCGAAGTGATCTCGCGGTTGAAGACTGACAGTCGTGTCAAAGCGGTTGCTCCCGACCCTATCGATCCAGCTCGTCTGCATGTAACGACAGTGCTCTCAGGTAAGGATCAGAATCTCGAGGTCGATGTCACCAATTTGTTGGGTCGTCTTCGCGAACTACCATCCGAGGATATCGAGTCCGAAATCCAGCGATTCTTGAACGTTCTTGTCTTTGCCGACACCAACACAGGCTTCGACGCTGATCACGTGATAGCGAACATTCGCCCTCGCGAGCATCTCGATGCTTTCAAAGGCGGCGCGGTGCCCGAAAAGGATCCCGTCTATGAGGATCTCGCTGGTGACGTTGTCGTCCTCTACCAGATCGACGATGAAGATTCCCTTCGCAGCGTGCCCAAGTCTGATGTCGGAGGACGTTCCCTCGCACAACTTCGCCAACTTGCTCTCGCAAACATCGATAGGCAGATGTCCAAGGTAAAACAGGAGAGAATTCGCGAAGGGATATCCATCTTCAGCGTCGAAGGTGACGAAGCGATCTCGCCCGCCCTTCTCCTGACTGACAAATTCTGGGCCCTGCTCGAACCCCAATTCCCCGAGGGCGTCGTCATAGCCATTCCGCAACGCGACGCGATTATTGTGTTCGACAAGCGTTTGCCGAGGGCGGTGCAGATAGCCCACGTATTGATCGCCAATGTTTTTCGAAGCGAACCCGACCTTCTGTCTGAATATATCTTCGAGCGGCGAAACGGCACGCTGCAAATCGTGGCAGAGCAATAGGAATCGACCGTGGCCACACTGCAAACTCAAATTTCCCCCTCCTCCGACACCTTTCGCGCCAATGCGGAGCGCATGCGGGCGCTGGTCGCCGACATCGCCGAGAAGGCGGCAAGCGTCGAGCGAGGCGGCTCGGACGAAGCCCGCGAACGCCACGTCTCACGCGGCAAGCTGTTGCCGCGTGAGCGGCTGGCGCAACTGCTCGACACCGGCTCGCCCTTCCTCGAGGTCGGGCAGTTCGCGGCATGGTCGATGTATGGCGAGGACATTGCGTCGGCCGGCATCATCACCGGCGTCGGCCGCGTCGAGGGCACCGAAGTTATGGTCGTCGTCAACGACGCCACGGTGAAGGGCGGCACTTATTATCCGCTGACGGTGAAGAAGCATCTCAGGGCGCAGGAGATCGCGCTGCAGAACAACCTGCCTTGCGTCTATCTGGTCGACAGCGGCGGCGCCAACCTGCCCAACCAGGACGAGGTGTTTCCCGACCGCGAGCATTTCGGCCGCATCTTCTACAACCAGGCCAATATGTCGGCCGCCGGCATCCCGCAGATCGCCTGCGTCATGGGTTCCTGCACGGCGGGCGGAGCCTATGTGCCGGCGATGTCGGACGAGACGATCATGGTGCGCAACCAGGCGACGATCTTCCTCGGCGGCCCGCCGCTGGTGAAGGCCGCCACCGGGGAAGATGTCAGCGCCGAGGAGCTCGGCGGGGCCGATGTCCACACCAGGCTCTCCGGGGTCGCCGACCACTATGCGATGGACGACGAGCACGCCTTGGCCATTTGCCGGCGCATCGTCAAGAACCTGAATCGGAACAAGGCTCTAAAACTCAATCTGCAGAAACCGGTGCCGCCGCTTCATGATCCGAGCGAACTTTACGGCATCGTGCCGACGGATCTGCGCCAGCCATATGACGTGCGCGAGGTGATCGCGCGTCTCGTCGACGGCTCGGAGTTCGACGAGTTCAAGCAGAATTACGGCGCGACGTTGGTCACCGGCTTTGCCCATCTGCACGGCATGCCGGTCGGCATCATCGGCAACAACGGCGTGCTGTTTTCCGAAAGCGCGCTGAAGGGGGCGCATTTCATCGAGCTTTGCTGCCAGCGCGGCATCCCGCTGATTTTCCTGCAGAACATCACCGGCTTCATGGTCGGCCGCAAATACGAGGCCGGCGGCATCGCCAAGGACGGCGCCAAGCTGGTGATGGCGGTCGCCACCGCAAAGGTGCCGAAGCTCACGGTGATCATCGGCGGCTCGTTCGGCGCCGGCAATTACGGCATGTGCGGCCGCGCCTATTCGCCTCGCTTCCTGTGGATGTGGCCGAACGCGCGCATCTCGGTGATGGGTGGCGAGCAGGCGGCCACGGTGCTTGCCATGGTCAAGCGCGAGGGCATCGAGCGCAAGGGCGGTGAATGGAGCGCCGAGGAGGAGGCGAAGTTCAGGAAGCCGATCCTGATGAAATACGAGCATGAGGGTCACCCGCTCTATTCCTCGGCCAGGCTCTGGGACGACGGCATCATCGATCCGGCCAGGACCCGCGACGTGCTGGCGCTCAGCCTTTCGGCGGCGCTCAATGCGGAGATAGAGGCGACGAAATTCGGCGTGTTCAGGATGTGAGAGACAAAAGGGAGGAACGCTTGACTGACTTATTGGAGCTGGAGCCAAAGGAGCACCACAGAACAATTGATCTTGTCGCAAGAGCTGGCGTCAACGTTGACGACTGGGCAAATTTTAAAGGGGGGGTCGAGAAAGCCGCAGCTAATCCGAAATATTGTTACGAATGGTCTTTTGTAGAGGTCGGAAAGGTCGTTGTCTTAAACCTTTGGTTCGACCACATGCTTGTGAGGAACGGACTCACACTTCAAGAGCATAATCAACGCGCTCGATCCCAAGGCCCTTCTTCATCAAACAAAGAACGCATCTGGAAGGCTCGCGCAGCTCGCATGGACGAGGCGATCCGAACTGCCTACGACGATGGGCTACCCATTAGAGTTATCATCTGCAGTGGCAGCATGCGGACTAGGGAAACCCCAGACGCTGATGCGTCCAAGGTGAAAAAACGGCTGCTTGATCCCGTGGCTTGGGCAGTTACTGCCTACGATCCATCAACCGGCCAATGCACTATAGCGCGCGGCGCCACCCCGAGACTTCATGTGACTTCACTTCCGGATGCGGAACTCGAAGGATTTGAAGGGGCGATGAAGAGAGCTTTCGTCCGTCATCGGCACCGTGAGAGAGAGTTGAGAGCTAACAAAATCGATGCCGCGATGAAAGCCAACAAAGGCCGGCTTATTTGCGAGGTTCCTAATTGCGGCTTTGACTTCTTTGAAGTCTATGGCGCGATCGGCCAGGGTTATGCCCAAGTGCATCATAAGATACCCATCTCCTCGGCGCCGCCCGGAGGGATGTCGGTTAGGTTGGATGACCTAGCGATTGTGTGTGCGAATTGCCACGCGATGATTCATCACCGTGGGGGCTGCCGTCCCCTCCACGGCCTTATTCCAGAAAGATAGCAAGTTTCATGAGCGCTCTCGGCGACAGGATCCGTATCCACACCGGCGACATCACCAGGCTCGCGGTCGACGCCATCGTCAATGCCGCCAACTCCTCGCTGCTCGGCGGCGGCGGCGTTGATGGCGTCATCCATCGCGCGGCCGGGCCGGAGCTGCTCGCCGAATGCCGCGCGCTTCACGGCTGCAACACCGGCGACGCCAAGCTGACCAAGGGCTATCGGCTGCCGGCGCGCTACGTCATCCATGCGGTCGGTCCGGTCTGGCGAGGCGGCGGCAAGGGCGAAGCCGAGCTGCTCGCCTCCTGCTACCGGCGCTCGCTCGAAATCGCGCTCGGCCATGATTGTCGAACCATCGCTTTCCCGGCGATCTCGACCGGCATCTACGGCTATCCGAAAGACCAGGCGACCGGGATCGCTGTTGGTGCCGTAAGCGCCTTCCTGGGGCAAAATGCGCTGCCGGATACGGTTACTTTCTGCTGCTTCGACGGGCAGACGGCGGAGTTATATCGGCAGGCCGTTGCGGCCATTGGGGAGAACTGACCTTGGAGCAAAAGGCTCAGTACAGGCAAATTCAGATGATCAGCTGGAGAGGCTGGC
>NZ_JAIUHQ010000035.1:0-13566 GCF_020165215.1 Mesorhizobium sp. CA15 | reverse complement strand
GAGTGAGACGTCGGCATTCCCTGGAGCACCCCTCATCCGTCGCCTTCGGCGACACCTTCTCCCACAAGGGGAGAAGGGAGAGCGTCCCTACTGGCAACCTCCCCGCTCTTCAGTTAGCCTCCAAGAAATCCTTGGCGGAGGGTGAACCTTTTTGGACCGATCAGCGACAGAGCTTCGAGGAGCCAGGCGGCTCGACCGGCCATGAATGCGGCGACGGAAACCGATCGCGCGCTTGTGGACCGGGTCGCGAAGGGCGACCGGGCCGCCGTCCGGCTCCTGTTCATGCGTCACCACGCGCGGATCTACCGCTTCGTGGCGCGCCAGACGGGATCGGAAATGATGGCCGACGATATCACGAATGAGGTTTTTCTGGAGCTGTGGAAACAGGCGCCCAGTTTCGAGGGCCGCTCTGAAGTTTCCACGTGGCTGCTCGGCATCGCCCGCTTCAAGGCGCTATCCATGCTGCGCAAGAAGAAGGAAGACTGGATCGACGACGATGACGCGGCGCAAGTTCCCGACGGCGCCGACACGCCGGAAGTCGTGACCATGAAGGAAGACAAGGCAGCCGCCTTGCGGCGCTTCGTCGATGCCCTGCCGGAAGAACACCGCACGGTGATCGACCTTGCCTATTATCATGGCCAGTCGGTGACCGAGATCGGCGAGGTGCTCGACATCCCGGTCGCGACCGTCAAGACCAGGATGTTCTACGCCCGCAAGAAACTCGGCGAAGCCCTCAAGGCCGCCGGTTACGACAGGGGTTGGCCATGAGCGCCGCTGAAAAGATGTCGCGTCGCGACGAGATGGAAACGCTGCTGCCGTTCTACCTGAACGGCTCGCTGGAAGGCGCCGAGCTGGAGGCCATCGAGGAGTGGCTGGCCACCGATCCGGCGGCGATGAATGCGCTTGGCGAAGCGGAGGCCGAGTTCTCCGGCACCGCAGCCGCCAACGAGGCGATCCGGCCGCCCGCCGACGCGTTCTCCCGCTTCTCCAAGGCGCTGGACGCCGAGACCGGTCCGGTGCGCACGCCTGGTCAATCCTGGCTGGCAAGAGTCTTCGGCCGGGTGACGGCAATGCCTGCCGGTGTCGCCTGGGCGGCTGCCGCGGCGCTGCTTGCGTTGGTCATCGTGCAGTCGTTCGAACAGCCGGGCGGCAAGGGCAACGACTTCAAGGTGGCCGGCGCTCAGGATGATCTGGCGAAGCTGCCTTTCGCGCTGGTCAAGTTCAAGCCGGACGCCAAAATGGCCGATATCGCCGCCTTCCTCGGCCAGAACGGGTTGAAGATCGCCGGCGGCCCGACCGCGGACGGCGTATTCCACCTGACGATCCCGGCCAGCACGGCGGCCGATTATGACAGGCTCGTCGGCCTCATTGCTGCCCAGCCTTTCGCGGAGGCTGTGGTGCAGGGAAGGAAACCGGCCGATGGCGGCTAAAGCGGTCATTCTGCATGCGGCGCTCCTTGCGGCGGCGGCATTTGTCGCCGCGCCTGCCTCCGCGCAGACCAACGATCCGAACCTGACGCAAAAACAGCTCGATTGCCTGGACCGCACGACGGCGGCCGGCGGCGACTGCGACAAGGACGGCGGTGCCAGGAATGGCGACGCGACGCCGGGCACGGCCACCGGCGGCGCGGTGTTCCTGCCGGCGCTGATCGTTGACCTGTTCCCGAATCCGCCGGCGGGCGCCGCCCCGCAAACGCCGGCGAACGGAACATCGTCATCGAACGGTTCCAGCACCACGCCGCCGCCCGCGCCGGCGCCGAGCGGACCCGTCACGATGCCTCAGGGCCTCAATCTGGCGGAGCCCCCGCGCGCGATCGCCGGCGAGTTCGTGCCCGACGAGGTGCTGGTGACGGTCGGCGCCGGCGCCGGCGTCGTACAGCAGATCGCCAATTCCTTCGGCCTGCAGGTGCGCTCGCAGCGCCAGTCGCTGCTGCTCGGCGCGACCCTGGTGCGCTTCGGCATCACCGACGGGCGGCCGGTCGGCGTCGTGCTGGCGCAGCTGGCAGCCGATGGGCGCACGCAGCGGCGCGAGCCCAACCATATCTATTCGCTGCAGCAGGCGGCGGGCATCGTCAACTACGCCTTCGAGCGCATCGCGCTCGATGCCAAGCAGGCGAGCGGCGAGAATGTGCGGGTCGCCGTCATCGACACCGGCATTGACGACAGCAACCCGGCGCTCGCCGGCGTCATCGCCGGCCAATACGACGCCATGCCCAACGTGCCGATCGAGAAGCGCGACCACGGCACCTCGGTCGACGGACTGATTGCCGGTGTCGGTCCGCTGGAAGGCATGGCGCCCGGCGCCAAAATCTACCACGCCCGTGCCTTCGAAGGCGGCAAGTCGACCATGGACGTCATCCTGTCGGCGCTCGACTGGGCGGCCGAGCAGAATGTGCGCATCATCAACATGAGCTTCGTCGGCCCGAAGAACGACCTGCTCGGCATCGCCTGCTGGAATGCGCGGGGGCTGGGCATGGTGCTGGTGGCGGCCGCCGGAAACAATGGCCCGAAGGCGCCCTATGGCTATCCGGCGGCCTTCGACGGCGTGATCGCCGTGACCGCCACCGACGCCAAGGACGGGCTGATGCCGCAGGCCAATCGCGGCGCCTATGTCTTCATCTCGGCGCCGGGTGTCGAAATGGTGGCGCCGAGCGGCGCCGGCTCCGACGTGGTGACCGGCACCTCCTTCGCCGCCGCGATCGTATCCGGCGCCATCGCCAATCTCATCCATGCCGCGCCGAACCGCACGGCCGATGACATCGAGAAGGCGCTTGCGGCGACGGCCAAGGATCTTGGGCCCAAGGGGCGGGACAATGACTTCGGCTACGGGTTGCTGGATATCAAGGCGGCCGGAGCGGCGAAGGAGTGAGTCTCGCGTTTGAGGCTCATGCCCCGATGCCTTTGGTGTTGAAACTCAATCAAACGGTTATCCCAAATGCCGCGATGAGCGGAGTCGGCCATTCGACAAATAGGGACGAACATCTTAGCTTCCGCAAATGACAGCCGATCTTCCCGACCTTCGGGGCGCTCGCCTCATCCTTCGCAGACCAATTCCCAAAGATGTGGAAACGCGGCTAGCGCTCGGTCGGCATCGCGAGATCGTTGAAGCCTACGGTGGGATATTCGACCCAAACACCACCTTTACCCGAGGGGAAGCCGAGGCCGCCATTCGCTTCATCCAGCAACAGAACTGTGCCTGGGTGATTGATGCCGGTTGCTTTATCGGCCATGTCCGCCTCCACAACATAGATTGGCAGGACAAGAGGGCGGCCTTGGCCATCGGCATCGACGACCAAGCATATCTCGGCAAGGGGTATGGTACCGAAGCGATCAGACTCGTCCTCGGGTATGCCTTCGGTCGTGGCCTGCATCGCGTTTCGCTACGGGTCTTATCGCGCAATTCCCGCGCGATCGCCTGCTATCGCAAGTGCGGATTTGTGGAGGAGGGACGCGAGCGCGAAGCCGCATTCGTCGGCGGAGCTTGGCAGGACGACATCATTATGGGGCTGCTGGACAGAGAATTTGATCCGCTCTGATGATCAACCTGGTTCCCCGACACAGGGATTTTGAAAGGTTGCCGTTTGTCTTAGGGCACGATTTTCCGTTCATTTCCGTGAAATCAGTGCAAACGCCGGGGATTGGTTGAAGCCGTCCCAACCTCGTCATTCTATGGCGGAGCAAGGAGCGAAGCGACGCGCGCAGACCATAGAATCCATTCCGTGACTTGGAAGCGCCGCCTCGGTGCAGAATTTTGCTCCGTTGCGAGCCTTGGCGAAGGTAACGGCATGGATTCCAGGGTCTTCGCGACGGAGCTTCGCTCCTGCTCCGCCCTGGAATGACGATCGCGATGGGCGTTTCGGCCAATCCCCAACGCACCTGCCAACGCAAACAGCCGATCGATCAAAATCCCTGTGCAGAGCGTTGCTTCAGAAGAATTGTGGTTTACCAATCCCGGCGTCGCCATCCAGCCGCCCTTGACGGCGGATCGCGATGACCGCGACCGACCACGACGATCAAGAATGAACTTCGGCCATTTAAAGAGCCGGACCTAGCCGGACAGGGCTTCCGTCATAGAAACGCGACAATCGAAAACGGCTGAGGTCGTGGCCGGTTTCATTTCCCTGGATCATGTCGCAGACGATGCGGCCGATGCCAGGCCCGATGCCGAATCCGTGGCCGCTCATGCCGGTCGCGACGAAAAGACCGCCGATCGCCTGGACCCGATCCACGACGGGAACGACATCGGGCATGGCGTCGATCATGCCGCCCCAGCCGGCCTTCAGGCGAACCGTCTCGAACCGGGGGAAAAGCTGTTTGAAATTGCGCTCGATCGAGCGAAGCTTTGCCGGCTCAGGGGTTGGGTTGAGCACGCGCATTCTTTCGAAAGGGCTTGAGGAATCCGGCGCCCAATCGCGTGGCGTCGACCAGCCATCCGGGTAGCCTGACGGAGCGAACGGGAAATAGCGCGTGCCGAACGGGTTGTTCCTGAGGGCGGGAATATACTTGGTGAAGTGCCGGAATGCGTCAGGCCCCAGGTAAAGCAAGTGGCTGCCGCCCGCAGCGAGCGTGTATCCGCCATCCTGCCTGCGCCTGAAAGCGATGTGGTCGTTAGCGGCCGCGCCTCGATAGACCTCAGGCATGGGTTCTGTGGCGGCCGCGGTAACGCGGACGCTGAGCTGGGGGATGGCTACGCCATGTCTCGCCAGGAACAGGGACGACCAGGCGCCGCCCGCGACCAGCACGGTTGAGGTCTCGATATATCCCGCCTCGGTCCAAACGCCCTTGATCCTGCCGGCTGCGATCTCGAGGGTGCGCGCCGCGCAATTCTCCACGATCCTGACGCCCTTTCGCATGGCAAGCCTGGCAAGCGCCGGCACCGCCAACCAAGGTTCCGCGCGCATATCGGAGGGCGTCGTCATCGCGCCCTTGAACCTGCGCGACATGCCGGTGATGAGTTTTGCGGTCTCGTCGGCGCCCAGGAGGCGTGTGTCGAGCTCATGGATCGCGGCGATCCTCATGAATTCTTCGAACTTGGCCATATCCTTGTCGGCGTTCGCCAGGTAGGTCACGCCTGTCTGGTTGAGCCCGATGTCCTCGCCGCATTCCTCGGCCAGTTGCCGCCATAGGCGAATGGCCTCGATGACGATCGGCAGCTCATCCGCGTCCCGTCCCTGCTTTCTGATCCAGCCCCAATTGCGGGAGGACTGTTCGGCCGCAACGCGGCCTTTTTCCAGCAGCGTCACCGGAATGTTTCGGGAAGCAAGGAAGAGGGCCGTCGTTACGCCGATGATGCCGCCGCCGACGATCACCACCTCCGAAGCCCTCGGCGGAGGACCGGGATACTGGACTGGATCCGCTTCGGTGAACGGGAATGTCGGCAAATGGCGCATCCGGAAGGACTGGTTGACGGTTCTGGCTTACCGGTTGTCACCGTCCAATATCAGGAGCAGCCGAAGGCTGACCGTTGTCCCACGGCAGTTGCCCGGAATGAGTCAGTGGCGAAGCTGTTGGATTAGGCGCCTATATCGGCGCTCCGGCCACCGATCCCCTGACGATCAGATCTACCGGCCAGACCTCACCGCGAGCCCCCTCTTCCAACCCCGATATCCGCGCCGCGAGCCGTTCTGCGACACGTGCGCCGGCGAGGCGGATCGAGGAGCGTGTCGTCGACAGCGGCACCGGGAAATTCTCCGGCCGCAGCCAGGGGAAGACGTCGTCATGGGCGACCAGCGAGAGGTCGCCCGGGATGGTGAGGCCGAGATCGCGCACGGCGCGCACCACACCCAGCGCCATGATGAGGCTGGAGCAGACGATCGCCGTCGGCGGCTCAGCCTCCTCGAGCAGGCGGCGAGCGGCGCGGTAGCCGTTTTCCTCGGTCATCGCCACGGAACGGATGTGGCGCTCGCCGAGCGCCAGCCCGTTCGCGGCAAGCGCGCGGCGCATGCCGCGCTCACGATGGATGGCGAAGGTCTCGCGCTCGTTGCCGTTGATCAGCGCCAGGCGCTTGTGGCCGAGCTGGATCAACAGCCTCGACGCTTCGTGGAAGGCGCCCTCATTGTCGATGTCGAGATAGGGATAGTCGAAATCGAAGCCCTCGCTGCGGCCGTGGACGATGAAAGGGATACCCAGCGTGTTGACCAGCGCCAGCCGCTTGTCAGCCGGCCGCGGCGAGGACAGGTAGACGGCGTCAACCTGGCGGTTGGCGACGATGCGGCGGTAGGTCGTTTCCTCATCGTCGGCATCGGCGGGCGAAAGCACAAGGTCGAGCTCATGCGAACGCGCATAGTCGCCGAGGCCGGAGAGGAATTCAACGAAGTGCGGATCGATGTCGACGGCGGCACCGGTCGGCAGCACATAGCCGATCATTCCCGACTTGCCGGTGGCGAGCCGGCGCGCGCTGGGGTTGGGCCGGTAGCCATGGCGCTTGGCGGCATCCATAACCCGGCGCCGGGTCTCCTCGTTGACCTCTGGGTAGCCGTTCAGCGCCCGGCTCACCGTGGTCTGCGAGAGCGACAGCATATGCGACAGCTGCTTGAGGTTCATCGGAGGCCTCCCAGCCTCAAAGCGCTTTCAATTTTGAATCGATCTGACGATTGTTGGCGAGATCATCAAGCATGACGACCTTAGAGGCCAGATAGCGTCGTTTGAAGCAAAATTGCTGCTGCAGTGCCAAAAAAGCATGCTGCGCTGCACTTTTTTCGCTTAATCTTCTCCTATTTAAATCGATTAATGACGTCGCCCACTTGACTCCAAGGCGATTCAATGGCGTGATCAAAATAGCCAAAGCGCTTTGGAAGTCTCTTCAAAAGGTTGCGGTTGCCCTTTCGCTGAGTCACAGTTCCGCGGCGTCGGCGGACGAAATGGAGGTTTCGTCCTTTTTGTGATCACTGGGAGGACTTGCGATGAAGAAAATGCTTCTCTTGGGTGCGGCATTCGCGGCACTCACCCTCAGCCTGCCGGCGCAAGCCGAACTGAAGTTCAAGCCGGGCGAGGATTCGAAATTTCATTGGGCCAATTACGACGACCTCAAGAAGGTCGACCTCAAGGGCGAGACGCTGACGATCTTCGGGCCGTGGCGCGGCGAGGACGAGGCGCTTGTCCGATCCGTTCTCGACTATTTCCAGGAAGCGACCGGCGCTGAGGTGAAATATTCCTCGTCCGAGAATTATGAGCAGCAGATCGTCATCGACACCCAGGCCGGCAGCCCGCCCAACATCGCCGTCCTGCCGCAGCCGGGCCTCATCCAGGATCTTGCTTCCAAGGGCGTGCTGACCCCGCTGGGCGACGACGTCGCGGCCTGGATCAAGGAAAATTACGCCGCCGGCGACTCCTGGGCTAAGCTCGGCACGTATACGGGCAAGGACGGCAAATCGGGCTTCTATGCCTTTCCCTACAAGATCGACGTGAAGGGGCTCGTCTGGTACTCGCCCGACAATTTCGACGAGGCCGGCTACAAGGTGCCGAAGACCCAAGAAGAACTCGCCGATCTGGAGAAGAAGATCGTCGCCGACGGCGGCAAGCCCTGGTGCATCGGGCTGGGTTCGGGCGGCGCCACCGGCTGGCCGGCGACCGACTGGGTCGAGGACATCATGCTGAGGACGCAGCCGCCGGAAGTCTACGACAAGTGGGTGAAGAACGAGATTCCGTTCACCGACCCGGCCGTTGTCAACGCCATCGACATCTTCGGCAAGATCGCCACCGACGACAAGATGGTGGACGGCGGCGCCAAGGCAGTCGCGGCGACCGACTTCCGCGACAGCCCGAAGGGCCTCTTCACCGTGCCGCCCAAGTGCTACATGCACCACCAGGCATCGTTCATCCCCTCCTTCTTCCCGGAAAACGTGAAGCTCGGCCAGGACGCCGACTTCTTCCCCTACCCGCCTTACGCCTCCAAGCCGGAACTGGGCACGCCGCTGGAAGTGGCCGGCACGCTGGTGATGATCACCAAGGATTCCAAGGCCTCGCGCGAGTTCATCAAGTTCCTCGAGATGCCGCTCGCGCATGAATTGTGGATGGCGCAGAAGAGCTTCGTCACCCCCTTCAAGGCGGCCAACAAGGAGGCCTATGGCAGCGACGCGCTGAAGAAGCAGGGCGAGATCCTGGTCGGCGCCACGACGGTCCGGTTCGACGGATCCGACCTGATGCCGGGCAAGATCGGCGCGGGTTCGTTCTGGACCGGCATGGTCGATCTGGTGGGCGGCAAGTCCGCGCAGGACGTCGCCGCCGACATCCAGAAAAGCTGGGACGGCATCAAATAGCATCCTGAAATCTTCCTAATCCTCCTACTGGACCCGGGCTACGGCCCGGGTCCGACCGGCGGTCCGCGCCGGAAGCCTTCGCGTTTCGATTGTTCCGAATAACCGAAAGTCGGTGCATCCGATCGCCAGCCTCGGCCGGCCGGTCATGCGCAGGGAGAGGGACCCATGGCGGCTCAGATTTTCTCGGCCATATTCGTTATCATCATCGGCGTCGGCGGCTGTGTCGCCTATTTCTGGGGCGCCAACAAACTGCTCGATCTCGTCTTCCCGTCACGCGGCGTCTCGGGCACCGCCGCCGTCGACAATTTGCGCCGGCAGGGAATGGTGCGGCCCTGGCTGTTCGTCGGCCCGGCGATGATCATCCTAGCCATCTACCTGATCTACCCGGTGATCGCGACGCTGTGGCTCTCCTTCTTCGACCGCGGCGGCACCAATTTCGTCGGGCTCGCCAATTATGAATGGGCGGTCAGCGATCATGATTTGCGCAATTCGATCTTCAACAACATCCTGTGGCTGGCCGTGGTGCCGGCTGCCTGCACCTTCCTCGGCCTGATCATCGCCGTGCTCACCGACAAGATCTGGTGGGGCACCATCGCCAAGAGCCTGATCTTCCTGCCGCTGGCGATCTCCTTCGTCGGCGCCAGCGTGATCTGGAAATTCATCTACGAGTATCGCGGCGAGGGCCAGGTGCAGATCGGCCTGCTCAACGCCATCATCCAATATTTCGGCGGCCAGCCGCAGGTTTGGATATCGCTGCCGTTCTGGAACAATTTCTTCCTGATGATCATCCTGATCTGGATCCAGACCGGCTTTGCGATGGTCATCCTGTCGTCGGCGCTGCGCGGCATTCCGGAAGAGACGCTGGAAGCGGCCGTGATCGACGGCGCCAACCCGTTCCAGATCTTCTGGAAGATCATGGTGCCGCAAATCTGGGGCACGATCGCCGTGGTGTGGACCACCATCACCATCCTGGTGCTGAAAGTGTTCGACATCGTGCTGACCATGACCAACGGCCAGTGGAATACACAGGTGCTCGCCAATCTGATGTTCGACTGGATGTTCCGCGGCGGCGGCGATTTCGGCCGCGGCGCCACCATCGCCATCATCATCATGATCGCGGTCATCCCGATCATGGTCTGGAACATCCGCCAGGCCAACAAAGAGACGGGAGGGCACTGAGATGGCGACCAAGACCGGAAAGTCCTTTGTCGGCCGCTTCGGCGTCCATATCGCCGTGCTCGTCTTCGTGGCGATCTGGACCATTCCCACCCTCGGCATCCTCGTCTCGTCGCTGCGCGACAAGGACCAGATCGTCGCCTCCGGCTGGTGGAACTCCTTCGCCAGTTCCAGCCAGAGCGAGGCGGGACGGCTGCCGGGCGCGTCGGCCCAAACCCAGAAGGACGGCAAATACGTCATCGAGGGCAATATCTTCGGCGATGGCCCCAAGCGCGAGATCAGCGCCTTCGGCGTCAAGTCCTCCGCGCCGACGCAGTACAAGGCGGGATCGGTTGCCGACCTCGATGACGGCGTCACGCTGCAGATGAATGCCGACGGCGGCTTCGTGCTGTCGTCACCGAAGGCCTTCGAGGGCGACCGCGGCCAGCGCGTCTATTTCGCCTCCTCGGCGCCGCCGAAATTCACCACGGACAACTACGATGCGGTGCTGTTTTCCGAAGGCATCGGCCGCTCGTTCATGAACTCGCTGACGGTGACCATCCCGGCGACGATCATCCCGATCCTGATCGCAGCCTTCGCAGCCTACGCGCTGGCCTGGATGCGCTTTCCCGGACGGCCGCTGCTGATCGCGGTGATCATCGGCCTTCTGGTGGTTCCGCTGCAGATGTCGCTGATCCCGCTGCTCAGGCTTTATAACGGCGTCGGCGCCTTCTTCGGCGTGCCGTCCAAGACCTATCTCGGCATATGGCTGGCACATACCGGCTTCGGCCTGCCTTTCGCCATCTACCTGCTGAGGAGCTATATCGCCGGCCTGCCGCGCGAGATCATGGAATCGGCACGCATCGACGGCGCCAGCGACTTCGAGATCTTCGTCAAGATCGTGCTGCCGCTGTCCTTCCCGGTGCTTGCCTCCTTCGCCATCTTCCAGTTCCTGTGGGTATGGAACGATCTGCTGGTGGCGATGGTTTTCCTCGGCACGGCGCCCGATCAGATCGTGCTGACGGCCAAGCTCAACGCGCTGCTCGGCTCGCGCGGCGGCAAGTGGGAGATCCTGACCACATCGGCGTTCATCACCATCATCGTGCCGCTGTTCGTGTTCTTCTCGCTGCAGCGCTATTTCGTCCGCGGGCTGCTTGCCGGCTCGGTGAAAGGAGGTTGAAGACATGCAATCGGCTTTGAAGGCGACGTCGCAGCCAGACCCGGCCGTCGACCGCGACTGGTGGCGGGGCGCGGTGATCTACCAGATTTACCCGCGCTCCTATCAGGACTCCAACGGCGACGGCATCGGCGACCTGAAGGGCATTGTTCAGCGCCTGCCCTATATCGCTTCGCTCGGCGTCGATGCCATCTGGATCTCGCCCTTCTTCAAATCGCCGATGAAGGATTTCGGCTATGACGTGTCGGACTATTGCGACGTCGACCCGATGTTCGGAACGCTCGCCGATTTCGACGCGCTGGTGACGGAAGCCCATCGGCTGGGGCTTAAGGTGATGATCGACGAGGTGCTGTCGCACACCGCCGACATCCACCCCTGGTTCAAGGAAAGCCGTTCCAGCCGCAACAATCCGAAAGCCGACTGGTATGTGTGGGCGGACGCAAAGCCCGACGGCACGCCGCCCAACAACTGGCTGTCGATCTTCGGCGGCTCGGCCTGGCAGTGGGACACCAGCCGCCAGCAGTATTACATGCACAATTTCCTGGCCGAGCAGCCCGACCTCAACTTCCACAACGCAGAAGTTCAGGACGCGCTGCTCGACATCACCCGCTTCTGGCTGGAGCGCGGCGTTGACGGCTTCCGCCTCGACACGATCAATTTCTACTTCCACAGCCAGGGGCTGGAGGACAATCCGCCGCTGCCGCCGGAACAGCGCAACGACCAGACGGCGCCCGCGGTCAATCCCTACAATTACCAGGACCACATCTACGACAAGAGCCGGCCGGAGAACCTCGGCTTCCTGGAGCGCTTCCGCGCGCTTCTCGATGAATATCCGGCGCAGGCGGCCGTCGGCGAGGTGGGCGATTCCCAGCGCGGCCTGGAGGTGGTCGCCGCCTACACCGCCGACGGCAAGCGCGTCCATATGTGCTATTCCTTCGACTTCCTGGCGCCGGAGAAGATCAGCGCGGCGAAAGCGCGCGCGGTGCTGGAGGCCTTCGGCACGGTCGCCAGCGACGGCTGGTCGTGCTGGGCCTTCTCCAACCATGACGTGATGCGGGTCGCCTCGCGCTGGGCCGCCAACGAGGCGGATCCGATCGCCTATCTGAAGGTGATCTCGGCGCTTTTGATGTCGCTGCGCGGCTCGGTCTGCATCTATCAAGGCGAAGAGCTCGGCCTTGGCGAGGCGGAGCTGAAGTTCGAGGACCTGCAGGATCCCTATGGCATCCGGTTCTGGCCGGAGTTCAAGGGTCGCGACGGCTGCCGCACGCCGATGGTTTGGGACGCGGCCGCCAAGAACGGCGGTTTCTCGACCGCCAAGCCGTGGCTGCCGGTGCCGGGCAAGCACCTGTCGCAGGCGGTCAACGTGCAGCAAGGCGACGCAAGCTCGCTGCTCGAACATTACCGCCGCTTCCTCGCCTTCCGGCGCCAGCATCCGGCGCTGACCAAGGGCGACATCGACTTTATCGAAAGCGATGGCGACACCGTCGCCTTCACGCGCCGCGAGGGCAATGAGCGGATCGTTTGCGCCTTCAATCTCGGCAGCAAGCCCTCCGAGGTCGATCTCGGCAAAGGTGCGCTGCAACCCTTGCCCGGGCACGGCTTTTCGGGACAGACTGGCAGCGGGCCGGTCCGCCTCGGCGGCTACGGCGCCTGGTTCGGACGCATCGACTGAACTTCTAAAACAGGGATCAACGGGAGAAGAAAAACATGGCCGATGTCACGCTCAACCAGGTGAAGAAATCATACGGCAACCTCAACATTCTCCACGGCATCGACCTCGATATCAAATCAGGCGAGTTCATCGTCTTCGTCGGGCCGTCGGGTTGCGGCAAGTCGACCTTGCTGAGGTCGATCGCCGGCCTCGAGGAGATCACGTCGGGCGAGCTGAAGATCGACGGCGAGGTGGTGAACGACGTGCCGCCGTCGAAGCGGGGCATCGCCATGGTGTTCCAGTCCTATGCGCTCTATCCGCATATGACAGTTTACGACAACATGGCCTTCTCGATGAAGATCGGCAAGGAAAGCAAGGCCGAGATCGACAAGCGCGTGCGCCAGGCGGCGGAGATCCTGCAACTGACCAAATATCTCGACCGCCTGCCCAAGGCGATGTCGGGCGGCCAGCGCCAGCGCGTCGCCATCGGCCGTGCCATCGTGCGAAACCCGAAGGTGTTCCTATTCGACGAGCCGTTGTCGAATCTCGACGCAGCACTGCGCGTCGCCACCCGCATCGAGATCGCCAAGCTCAAGGAATCGATGCCGAACACCACCATGATCTACGTCACGCACGACCAAGTCGAGGCGATGACGCTGGCGGACCGCATCGTGGTCTTGAAGGAAGGCGTTATCGAGCAGGTCGGCACGCCGATGGAACTCTACAAGCGGCCCGGCAACCTGTTCGTCGCCCAGTTCATCGGCTCACCGGCCATGAACATATTGCCGGCAAAGATCGAGAAGGCCGGCAATCCGACCGTGGTCAGCCATGTCGGCGGCCGCAAGGCGACGGTGCCGATCGCGACGCCGGCCTCGGCCAATGGCGCGGCGGTCAGCTTCGGCGTGCGGCCGGAGGATCTGGCGATTGCCACAGGCGCGGACTTTCTGTTCGAAGGCAAGGTCGACTATATCGAGCAGCTCGGCGAGGTTCAGCTCGTCTATATCGATATCGGCCGCGCCGACCTGCCGCTGGTTGCCAAGCTGCCGGGCAATGTCGAGGTCAAGCGCGGCGAGACACTGCGGCTCAACGCCGGCGCCGGCGATCTGCACATCTTTGACGCCGACGGCCATTCCTTCACGCTGCATCGCGAGGAAGCAAAGGCTGCCTGACGCTAGAGTTTCACCGTTTCACCGAAACGGCGAAACTCTCTATCTCTTTGTTTTCACGCAATTCCGGACGGAAAACCGCTTACACTTTTCCTGGAATTGCTTTATCGGCAGGCTGGCTTTCCCGGCAAAAAAGAGAGCGGCGGGCCTGGCCCCCCGC
>NZ_JAIUHQ010000034.1:0-13775 GCF_020165215.1 Mesorhizobium sp. CA15 | reverse complement strand
AGCCGAGACGGCGCAGGCTCTGACACGAGAACGCGCTTCCGCAGCATCGACCCGTGAGGACCTCGATAAAGCCCGCCGCGAGCGTGACGCGGCTGAACAGGAACGAGCCAAGGCTGTCTCAGCAAAAGAGCGTGCCGAGCAGACCGCAGCCGCGACCGCGCAGGCTCTGACACGAGCACGCGCTTCCGCAGCATCGACCCGTGAGGATCTCGATAAAGCCCGCCGCGAGCGTGACGCGGCTGAGCAGGAACGTGCCAAGGCTGTTTCAGCAAAAGAGCGTGCGGAGCAGACCGCAGCCGAGACGGCGCAGGCTCTCGCCCTGGCGCGCGCTTCCGCAGCATCAACCAACGAGGACCTCAATAAAGCCCGCCTGGAGCGTGACGCGGCTGAACAGGAACGAGTCAGGGCTGTGTCAGCAAAAGAGCGTGCCGAGCAGACCGCAGCCGAGACCGCGCAGGCTCTGACACGGGAACGCGCTTCCGCAGCATCGACCCGTGAGGATCTTAATAAAGCCCGCCTGGAGCGCGGCACGTCCCCAGCACTTTCAGGAGAGGTCACCAGGCTGAACGAAGCTCTGGACAACCAGCGCGAAGCCACTGTTTCTCTGGCCCGCGACCTGGCTGCCAAACGCGCGGAAAATGACAAGCTCAGGGCTGAGCGCCGCAGCGCGCAAATTGAGCCGCCGCTGCAGCCTCGCTCTGGCCGCGCATCGGCCGGCACCGGTCAGATGAAGGCTGTCAGCCAGAAGACGACTACGCGCAGCAAGCTTCGCAACTCCTCGCAGGTGATCCGCGTGCGTACTATCGCGCTTCCCTTTGCCCTCCGGCCAATACACCCGACGTCGGATTGAATTCAAAACGATTGTGACGGCGGTGAACGCTCCAGTCATTAGTCTGTACCATTCGCAACACACGGAGGCCCGGAAAAGGGGATCGCAAGGAGTTCCGCGATCTGCGCTATGTCAGACCGATCACGCTGCCTTTCGCGTTCAATTCGCACTCGACCGGCGCCTCACGCGTCTCCACCCGTCCCTGATGCATATAGTCGATGCTGACCTGAATGGGGGCCGAGATCTTGCGTTTGCTCAACCGACGTATGGAACCTGCGCTGCTGACGCGCACACTGGCCGCACCAAACTTGGCAGCGGCCTGCTCGATTGCGTCCTGACAGGCGCGAACGACCTTATCCGGGACACCGGGCAGCGCTTCGATCGGGTGGACCGCTGATGGAACAGTGTTGTCTTCGAGAGGCTGCAGGGCGGACGGGAGGTCGAGCGAATGTCCGCCGCCTGTGGACAGGTCGACAATGGCAGCTGGAGTTGACGGTATTGAGGCCGTTGGAGTGGTGCTGATCCCGTCATCGTTCGACGACGGACTGCCGCTGTCGCCGACGGGATCGCCGGCAGGTCCTTTGTCCTTGCCTTTGCCGTTGCCGCCGTTGTCGTGGCCGCCATGGCCCCCGTTGTCACCCTGATGGCCGCCACCGTCATGCCCCCCGCCGTGCGGGCCGGCGGCTGCAGTCCCAGCGCAAGCTACCGCGATCGAGCAAGCAAATGCCAAATAAGCCAAGCTGGTTCCAAGGGATTGACGCACGGTAGTCTCCAAATGTGCCCAGCTGTCCTTGCGCGGCATGCGGTCAAAACGTCTAAACCGCCGCTGCCCCAAGGCAAAAACTCGCGAATACGGTGGCCCACGGAATTAACTAGTGGATGAATCCGCTGCATCAAGGATGCTGTGGGGGCGATCGCGATAGCGGCAACACAGCAATTTTTTCCAAGACCCAGAAACCACAACGCCGCAAGTTATCGCGGCGATGTTCCAGCTCCCTGCTCGCCTTGGAGAAAGCGATGACGACCACAATGTCCCCTTTTCTCACCGCCCTCACCTCCGATGGCCCTTCCGACTGGGCGAAAGACATGGACCTGTACGCTTGGCTGATCGGCAGCTGGGACATGGACACGGTCCACCATCTCGACGACGGCACGATCCGGAAATGGGATGGGGAATGCCATTTCGGCTGGGTGCTCGAAGGCCGCGCCGTCCAGGACCTCTGGATCAGGCCGAGGCGCCCTGCCCCGTCGGTCATGTACGGCACCACCTTGCGCGTCTTCGATCCCGGCATCGACGGCTGGCACATCATCTGGAGCGATCCGCTCAACCAGGATTACTCACGCCAGATCGGGCGGGCCGAGGGCAACGACATCGTCCAGATCGGCCATGACTCGCGCGGCCTGCAAGCCCGTTGGCGCTTCACCGAGATCACGGCCGACAGCTTCCATTGGATCGGCGAGGAAAGGATGACTGAGAGCGATCCCTGGCAGGCGACTTATGAGCATTTTGCGCGGCGGGCAGGTTCCTGACGCACTGTCTGTGGCCGATCGCAGATTTCCAGGATCGCTCCTCCTTCCGCGCGCGCTCGCCGTAACGAACCACGATCATACGGCCTTGACGATGCTGATTGGGAATGCGTGCCGACGCCTATCCGCGTCCCGGCGCATAGGCGGCCTTCAACCGCTTATTTTGAGCCTTTCACCGCCAAGTGCCGGTGTCGCTCGAACATCGCCAGTTTGTGCCCATATCCGCACCTCGGATCGGCACCCCTTCGCATCCGAACGGTGTGATGCTCGATGCGCTTCTTACATTAGCAATCAACGATATATTAATGGCTACTGTGCAGCCTGTTCGACTCGGGAAATCTCCCGATCGACGATCCGGCACTCGGTGTGCCGAGACGCTCGACCGATGCGGAGCAAAACGCATGAGTGTCGAAACAGCATTGGCGCAGCTACTGCGCATGATCCACCGTCGCGCCCTGAATTTGGCAGCACTACCGGACGATGAGAGAGATCCATACTACGACAGCATCCGCCGGTCCTGTTGCGGAGCGGCCGAGCACATCGGTCAATCCCCCGATAATGCCGCCATCACCGCAAACAGCGTGGTCGAATTTACCCGCGCGATGGTCGGCATCATCGAGGCGGGGCACGGATAAATCGCGCGTCAACACGCTCGCGACGAGCTCGGGAGGTGCCGAGAAGCGCGGCTACGGCGCGTTGCCTGCGGCTCGCGCGGTGACGATTGCCATGCGCAGGTCGACGAGCGGGCTTCCGAGCGATCGCTATTTCAGATCCCGCCCCAGATGTTCGAGGACAGGTGCTTGGTTGTCGGCATCACCGGCCAGCAAATATCCAGCTGATTGTCGGACGGCATGCCGTTCCGCATCCGCGTTGGGTTGCGGGCATCCTGCGCATATTTCAAGGCCGCCCCCATGCGGTTCAATGTCTTCAGGATCGACATAGAGTTTATCCTCAATTCGCCATGGCTGTAACGGGGCAATCCCGCCGCCTTCATGATGGCGCCTTAGATGACCGACGAGCGTTTCCGCCGCATTGCACGCAAGCGCAAGGCTCGTAACGAGAAGGACAGGCTTTGAAACATTTGTATACAAACGAGCCGCCATGGCTTGCGAGGCGTCTGGCCGACTCGGCTACTGCCGTTGCCGTTTCGAAACAAATTTGCGTTCACGCGCCATCAAACCGAAACCAAACTGCAGGAAAACCGCTATCGACCGGCTCGACCGGAATTTAAACAAAGGAAAAATCGAAATGTCCAAGATTGTTCGCAATGCAATTCTCGCCATTGTTGCTGTCTCCGGCTTTTCTGGTTCGGCTTATGCTCAGCAGGCGGCCCTCAATTCGTGCAGCAACCATGACGATTACTACGCCATGTGCCTGGGCGCGAACAACGGCGACCACCATGATGGCCGCGGAAGCGATCGCCGTTAATCGACTATCCGCTGAAAAGCCCCGCAGGCATCTCGCCGGCGGGGCTTTTTCGCGCTTCATCATCCTACCGGAAGACCTATGCCCTCGGGTTGCCAGGTCATTACTTGAAAAGTTCGGAAAGAACGGCATTTTCAAATTGCGACGGTTGGTGAACCACGCTTGCAACCACGCCCAGCTTGTACGCTGGCAGACCACCCACAATGGAATCACGGCAGGTCGGCGGCCGTTAGGGTAGCCGCCGCATTTAATTAGCGTTAACTAATTATAGACCGCGCTGTTCTATTCTGACACAGTGCGGTCTACTGCCACACAATGACCGTGCAGGCGGCTCTGGCCCAATCCACCCCCCCAAGCTGGAGCCGCCACTCTCACCATACTCGGCCCGGTTGAACTAATCCTTACCAAATATCCTTTCTGGTGTGTTTCGCAGAAAGGTGGCCTTGTAGCCAAATGCTCGGTCGGTCGAGCACGATGCTTGGCCCTGATCGCAGTTCGGTTGCCAGGAATCACTCTCGTTACAACGCGGCAGTCTGGCGGTCGCAGGACTGAAACATTGCTACTTTAACGTGCTATCGGTGGGTGCATAGGAGCGTGTGGCAAAATGTCGATTCCTAAAAACCTGAATGAGACAGATCTCAGATTCGAATGTCCAAGATGCCGGCATCCGATTATCCGGAAAGGCTCCTGGTTCAAGTCCGTGGCTACATTCAAATGCGGGGGCTGCCAGACACCGATACGGCTTGGATATCCGGCAAAGCTCCGATTGTTCGAGAAACACAGCCAGTCAGCCAGCCCCAATCGCATCAGCCAAGCCTAATAGATACGCGTCATCTCATCCCGACCAGGCGATGTCTCCGTTGGATCAGTCTTTGAGTATAGTGGCCGTCCCTGGTCGACTTGTTTTCAAAGATAAGAACGCGGTTGAACCGCGCCTTTTTTACTTCAGCGCTGACGATCACTGGCTACAGTGCCCTACTCAGTCGCCGCATACCCCGCGATACCTTTGATCTCGAGAAAATCCTCCAGACCGTATTCGGCATATTCGCGGCCGTTGCCGGACTGCTTGTAGCCGCCGAAGGGCAGGCCCGCGTCCCAGGCCGGGTAGTTGATGTAGACGGTGCCGGAGCGCATGCGGGCGGCCGCCTGGCGCGCCTTCTCGATGTCCTTGGCCTGGATATAGGAGGCAAGGCCGAAGACGGTGTCATTGGCCTGCTCGATCGCCTGCTCGACCGTGTCGTAGGGCATGATCGACAGCACCGGCCCGAAGATTTCCTCCCTGGCGATGCGCATGTCATGCGTCACATTGGCGAAGACGGTGGGCCGGACATAATAGCCGCGGTTGAGCTCGGCCGGGCGGCCGGGGCCGCCGGCAACCAGGGTGGCGCCTTCGTCGATGCCGCTCTGGATCAGGTCCTGGATCTTATCGAACTGCAGTTGGCTGACCACCGGACCGAGCTTCGACGTGGGCGCATCGGCCGGGCCGACGGTGAATTTCTCTGCCGCCTTCTTCGCATAGCCGGCGGCCTCGTCATGGCGGTCGCGCGACACGAACATGCGGGTCGGCGCGTTGCAGGACTGGCCGCTGTTGCCGAAGCAGCCGGCGACGCCCTTGGTGACGGCCCGCTCCAGATCGACATCGGGGAACAGGATGTTGGCCGACTTGCCGCCGAGCTCCTGATGCACGCGCTTGACCGTGTCGGCCGCCGCCTTGGCGACCAGGATGCCGGCGCGGGTCGAGCCGGTGAAGGACATCATGTCGACATCCGGGTGGCTGGCCAGCGCCTGGCCGACGGTCGGGCCGTCACCGTTGACGAGGTTGAAGACGCCCTTCGGCACGCCGGCCTCGTCGATGATCTCGGCGAAGATGATGGCGTCGAGCGGCGCGATCTCGGACGGCTTGAGCACCATGGTGCAGCCGGCGGCAAGCGCGGGACCGACCTTGCAGGTGATCTGGTTCAGCGGCCAGTTCCACGGCGTGATCAGGCCGACGACGCCGATCGGCTCCTTGACGATGAGCGAGGTGCCCTTGATGTGGCGGAACTGGAAGGTCCTCAGCACCTCGGCCATCTTCTCCAGATGCGCAAGGCCGACGCCGACCTGGCTGTCCAGCGCCATCTGGCGCGGCGCGCCCATCTCGCGCGAGACCGCGAGCGCAAGGTCCTTGCTGCGCTTCTTATAGATTTCGATGATGCGGTTGAGGATGTCGAGCCGCTCCTCGACCGAACTGAAGCCGAAACTGGCGAAGGCGCGCTTGGCCGCCGCCACCGCCTTATCGACATCGGCCTTGGAGCCCAGCGAAATCTGCGCGAAAGCGTCCTCGTTGGAGGGATCGATGACGTCGAGTGTGTTGGGCACAACAGGATCGACCCACACGCCATCGATATAGAACTGCAGATTGTGTGACATGGTTCTCCTTGGGCGGGATATCTGATGTGATTGGGGGGCGATCGCCGGATCGTCGCATCGCGTCAGAGATGACGATGCGGCAAGAGCGATGTCAAACGCAAGGGCGGGCGATTGAGCCAGGCGGCTACAGAAGAATGTGCCCCGCCGCGACCAGAAGCCCCCTTGCCGCGGCTTCATCCTTCTCTTTGACGAGCAGATGGTCGCCATCGAAAGTGGATACCAAGAAAAATACCGAGTTCGTTTTCCGACAATGGCTTTATTACCGACAGCACGATGCCTGTTTCGTCGAAGGCAAAGGGACCCTGGAGTTTCAGGGCGACCCAGTCCCTGTCGCGCTGCACCCCGTCCGGCACCCGCTCCTGCAGGCAGACTACCGAAAGCTCGTCCTCGGTCCTGGTGATGCTGACGAAGCCCGGTCCGTCGGCCCAGCCGGGAATGCTCTCTTTTGCTTCGAGGCGCGAAACCGCATACCGCCCCGAGAGTGGCTTCAACCGGACCCTGATTGCCATCCGAACCTCCTCTGTTTGTCGGCGATCACGGATTCGATGCACGTCTGAGCGGCAGCAATCTGCTCCAAACCGAGATTCTGCGTCAACTTGGGAGCAATCCTACAGAGATCATCGATGGCGTTCTGCATCATGCCAGCTTCTTGCTCATATAGACCGTCGTGCCGTTCATGAACGGTTCTTCGCGGTCGATCGTATAGCCGTGCTTCTTGTAAAGCGACACATTGGCTGCGAAGGCGCCATTGGTCAGCAGGCGCAATTCGAAGCGGCTCGCCACGCGCGCCTTGTGCTCGGCCCGTTCGAGCAGCAGCCGGCCAATGCCCCTGCCCTGCGCGTCCGGCGCCACGCAGACATTCTCGATCCAGAGGTGATCCTCCTCCAGCATGGTCTCGATCATGCCGACAATGCGATCGCCCTCGACGGCGAGTTCAAACGGATGCTCGGCAACTGCTCTGTCATAGTCGGCGCGCATCGGCATCGGCTCGCGGCCGATCAACGGCACCCATCTGGAATAGGCGGAGCGCACGATGTCCCTGATCGTGGCAGAGTCAGCACGTTCGGCCGGCCGAAACCGGATGGAAGAATTGGTCACAGCAAGGCTCCAGACATGAAAGCCCCGCCGGCGGATGTCGCGGCGGGGCGGGAAACGAACAAACCGGAATTTATTCGGCCGGTGTTTGTCGTCGCGCAATCGGCTTACCGCTCCCCATCGTATAGAGGCGACGTCGCTTGATGATGGCGGGTGCAAAAACGAACATGCGCCACGCTGGGACAGGAAGTTCAGCCCGTCAAGATTTTGAGATTGGCCCAGCCTGTCGAATTCGGGAGGTGTTCCATCGTCAGCTCAAAAACCAATCGTTCGTGAAAATCGATCATTCCAACCAGAACAATTCGTTGGAAAGATTTGTTCGGGAATGACATTCCTCCGGCACACTCGCCTGGAGAATTGCATTGTCTTCCGCCACTCACATCGCGAACGATATTCCGACAAGCCCGATTTCTGCCGATCTGGCCGCGGGCCGCAAGCGGCTCGATTCAGCGTGGAACGGCATTATCCCCGGCATCGTGCTGGTGGCGATGATCACCGCTGTGGCGTTCTCAGCCCACAATGTCTCAGGCTTTGCCTTGTTCAGCCCGATGATCCTGGCCGTGGTGTCCGGCACGATCTATTCCAACGTGCTCGGCCTGCCCGCCCACGCCAAGGCCGGCATCGCCTTTTCGCAAAAGCGCCTGCTGCGCTTCGCCATCGTGCTGCTCGGCTTCCAGCTCACGTTCGGCCAGGTGTCGGGCATCGGCCTTGGCGGCGTCGGCATCGTCGCGGCCACACTTGGCGCCACCTTGCTTTTCACCGTCGCGCTCGGCAAGCTGATCGGCGTCGATGCCAAGCTGGCCCAGCTGATCGCCGCCGGCACCTCGATCTGCGGAGCTTCGGCAATAGTCGCCACCAACATTGTCACCGACGCGCGCGACGAGGACGTGACCTACGCGGTTGCCGCGATCACGCTGTTCGGCACCATCGCCATGCTCGGCTTTCCGCTGCTGGCGCCGGTCTTCGGGCTCGACCAGCACGCCTTCGGCCTGTGGGCGGGAGCCTCGATCCATGAGGTGGCGCAAGTGATCGGCGCCGGCTTCCAGAACGGCACGCTTGCCGGCGAGACCGCGACCGTCGCCAAGCTGACGCGCGTCGCCATGCTGGCGCCGATGGTGATCGCGCTCGGCCTGATGGCGCGCCGCGGCAGCAGTGATGCTTCCGGCGCCAGGCCGCCGCTGCCTTGGTTCGTCGCGGCTTTCGTCGCGGTGGTGGCGCTGAACAGCCTGATCGCGATCCCGGCGCAGATCCATTCGGCGATCGTCCTCGCAGCACAGATCATGCTCACCATGGGCCTCGCGGCCATGGGCTTGCAGGCCGATATTTCGGGGCCTCGCTCGCGCGGACTGCGGCCGCTGATGCTGGCCTTCTCAGCCTTCATCTTCATCGGCTGCTTCAGCCTGATGCTGGTGAAGTTCGTGTAAGGCAGGCCGGGGTCGCCTCACCTATCAACCTTCATCATCGTCCTCGAACTCACAGGCCGCGACATAGATCGCGGCGAGCTTCTCTATGCCTGCCTGGTCTTCCTTGTCGAAGCGCCCGGGCAGCGGGCTGTCGAGGTCGAGCACGCCGAACGCGCCTTCGGCATCGCGCAAAAGCACGACCAGCTCCGAGCGCGAATCGGCATCGCAGGCGATGTGGCCGGGAAATTCGTTGACGTCCTTGACCAGCATCGACATGTCGAGCTCGATGGCCTTGCCGCAGACGCCCTTGCCGACGGCAATGCGAACGCAGGCGGGCTTGCCCTGGAAGGGTCCGAGCACCAGCTCGTCATCGGAGGCGAGGAAATAGAAGCCGGCCCAGTTGAGGTCGGGCACCATCTGATAGATCAGCGCCGCGGTGTTGGCGGCGTTGGCGACGGAATCGCCCTCGCCTTCGAGCAGCGCTTTCAATTGCGTGGCCAACTCCTTGTAGAAGACCGGCTTGTTGCTTGTGTCGATTGCCGTTGCCGCAAACATCGTGTTGTTGCTCCGTTGCAAGCCAGCCGAGGGGCCGGCTACAGTTTGGTCTTCTCTGCCACCAATGCAGCACGTGGGAAATACAAAAACGTGAGCGACAGCCTCGCCAGCCGAAAACGCGACCGTGCGCCGCCGGAACCGCGCGAAGCGCCCCTCACCTTCGCAGTGCTGGTTTTCCCTGGCTTTCCGATGATGGCATTTTCGTCCGTCATCGAGCCGCTGCGCGCCGTCAACATTCTTGCCAAGCGCGACTGCTATCGATGGGTGATCGTCGGCGCCGATGCGGGTACGGTTGAGGCATCGAACGGCGTCGTCATCCAACCCGGTTTCTCGGCCGCCGACGCGCCGAAGGTCGACCGCATCGTAGTGTGCTCCGGCGGCGATGCCGACCATGTCGTGGCCGATGAGGCGATGAGCTGGATCCGCAAAAGCCTGCGTGGCGGCGCGCATATTGGCGCCGTCGCGGACGCCGCCTTCTTCCTCGCCCGCGCCGGCCTGCTCGACGGCCATGCCTGCACCTTGCACTGGACCAGCCAGGCAGCCTTCAGCGAGGCTTTTCCGGAAATCGAGCTTCGGCGCGATCTGTTCGTCATCGACCGCAAGCGCTTCACCTCGGCCGGCGGCGTCGGCAGCCTCGACATGATGCTGGAAATCATCACGCGCGACTATGGCGCCGAAATCGCGGCGGGCGTCGCCGAATGGTTCGTGCACTCGCCATTGCGGTCGAGCGTCGACCGCAAGCTGATGCCGCTCAGGCTGCGCACCGGCGTCCAGAACGAGCTGGTGCTGTCGGCCATCGCCATCATGGAGGATGCGGTCGAGGAAAGGCTCGGCATGGCGGAGCTGGCGCAACGGCTCGGCGTGTCGGCCGACAAGCTCGAGCGCAGTTTCCGCGCCGAGCTGGATATCTCGCCCAATGGATATTACCGGAGGCTGCGGCTGAAGCGCGCCGCCGACCTGCTGGCGCATTCGACGCTGATGGTGAGGGATGTGGCGCTGGCGTGCGGCTTTGCGTCGATGTCGAGCTTTGCAAGGGCGTTTCGCGAGGAGCACGGGCACGCGCCTAAGGCGATGCGGCGGCATTAGGTGGAGTGGTGCGGCTCCACGCTCCTTCGTCATCCTAGGGCGAAGCGACGCGCAGCGGAGCGAAGACCCTAGGATCCATGCCGTGACCTGAAAGCGTCTCGGCGATGCAGAATTGGCACCCGGCCGCAGCAAGGATTTTCTGCACCGCTGTATTGTCTGGCCGACGTAACGGCATGGATTCTAGGGTCTGCGCGCGTCGCTTCGCTCCTTGCTCGCCCTAGAATGACGAAGTTACGATGCGGCATCCGGCACGACAATCGCGGAATTCCGCACAAGCCTAAAACCGTACCCGGCTATGGTCTCCGCAACAGGAGACCTTCTGATGAGCATCGTCGTATTCGACCCCGACAGCACCGAGGATGTGGACTTCAAGGATCGCATGCGCCACCCCGTCGCGGTCGATCCGGCCGGCGGCATGTGGCTTTCAGACACCGAGCCGTCCTTCATCGATGCCGACGCGCTGCGCAAGGGGCGGCTGGCGAAACTGCGCGCCTGGATGCGCGAGGCGGGCTATGGCGGCGTCGTTCTGTTCGATCCATACAACCAGCGCTACGCCACCGGCTCGCGCAACATGTTCGGCTATTTCCTGCGCAACTCGACGCGCTATTTCTTCATCCCGACCGAAGGGCCGGTCGTGCTGTTCGAATATCCGCAGAGCTATCATGTCTCGATGGTGCTCGACACGATCGACGAGGCGCGGCCGTCCAAGCTCGTCTGGTCGTCGGTTTCGGGCCGCGACGACGAGACCGCGGGGCCGTTCGCCGACGAGATCGCCGAGCTTCTGAAGAAGCATGGCGGCGGCTCGATGAAGCTCGGGCTCGACCGCTGCAGCCATCTGCAGGCGCTGGCGCTGGAAAAGCGCGGCTGCGAGGTGAAGGACTGCCAGGGCGAGATACTGGCGGTGCGCGCGGTCAAGACGCCGGAGGAAGTCAAATGCCTGCTGGCCTCGATGGCGGGCGCCGAGGCCGCGGTGGCGGCCGTGCGCGAGGCGATCAAGCCGGGCGTTTCCGAGAACGAGCTCTTCGCCATCATGTATGGCGAGGTGATCCGGCAAGGCGGCGAGTTCATCGAGACCCGGCTGCTCACCTCGGGACAGCGCACCAACCCGTGGTTCAACGAGGCGAGCGGGCGCAAGATCAGGCCGGGCGAGTTGCTGGCGCTCGATACCGACACGATCGGCTGCTACGGCTATTATTCCGACTTCTCGCGCACCTTCCGCTGCGGCCCGGGCAAGCCGACGCCCTATCAGAAATCGCTCTACCGCATGGCGCATGACCAGGTGCAGCACAACATCTCGATCGTGAAGCCCGGCATGGCGTTCCGCGAGATCGCCGAGAAGGCGTGGAAGATCCCGGACCGCTTCGTCGACCAGCGCTACACCTCTGTGATGCATGGCGTCGGCATGCATGGTGAGACGCCTTTCATCGCGCACGCGATGGACTACGAGACCTATGGCCGCGATGGCATCATCGTGCCCGGCATGGTGGTGAGCGTGGAAAGCTATATCGGCGAGAAAGGCGGTCGCGAGGGCGTCAAGCTCGAGGATGAAATTCTCATTACCGAGACCGGCACCGAGCTGCTTTCGCGGTTTCCGTATGAAGACGAGTTTCTTGACAATTAGCGCCGACGCATCGACAGCACATTTCGCATGAAAACACCCATTTCCATCCGACGCGGTACAGTGGCCGCGGTGTTCATCGATCTCCAGGAGGAGCATCGCAAGGACAAGCGCTATCTGGTCGAGGGATTTAGCGACATCCTCGCCAATGTACGGCGCTTGCAGGAGGCGGCGCGGCGGAATTTCGTGCCGCTTTACCACTGGGCCTATATCGTCGATCTCGCTCAGGCGCGGCCGTTCCACCCGGTGGACGAAAGCGGCAAGTCTGCCTTTTCCGACAAGGACGATCCGCTGACGGCGATCTGCCATGAAGTCGCGCCAAGAGACGGCGAAGCGACGCTGGTCAAGCAGGAGGCCAGCGCCTTCGGAAAGAACGATTTCGCCGACAAGCTCAAGGCGGCCGGCATCGAATGGCTGGTGATTGCCGGCGTGTGGACCGAGGCCTGCATCGACGCCACGATGAAGGACGCGGTGGCGCGCGGCTTTCGCGTGCTTTTGGTCAAGGATGCCTGCGGCAGCGCCAGCGCCGCCATGCATCAGACCGGCATCCTCAACCTTGCCAACCGGCTCTATGGCGGCGCCGTCACCAACACGCTCGATGCCTGCCGGCTGATGGCCGGCGACACGGTGGAGGTGTGGCAGGTCGAGGGCTCGGTGCCGCTGCGCTTCACCTTCGAGAACGCTGCGCAGCTATACGCCGAGCTTTGACGGCAGTGACCAAAGCCCAAACCGATCGGTCGAGCCGCGGCCAATATGCCGACCGGCTCGATCCGGAGTTGTGGGATTATGTCGACGAGGTCAACAGCTGGTACCCGCCGGAGATCGTCGCCGCGCCGATCGCGAAGCAGCGCGCGGTCTACAATCGGATGTGCGCGGCTTTTCATCAGGCTCGTCCCGAAGGCGTGACGACTAAAGACGGCCTCGTCGCGACGGCGACGCATCCGATACCGGTGCGGCACTATCGCATGGCGGGCAAGGCGGCGGCGGCGACCGTCGTCTATTACCATGGCGGCGGTTTTGTGCTTGGCGACCTTGATAGCCATGACGACATCTGCGCCGAGATCTGCGCCGGCACCGGTTTCGAGGTGGTCTCGGCCGACTACCGGCTGGCGCCGGAGCATCTGCACCCGGCCTCTTACGACGATGCGCTTGCCGTGTTCGAATGGGTCGCCGCGGCGAGCACACTGCCGATTGTGCTTTGCGGCGAAAGCGCCGGCGGAAATCTCGCTGCCGCGGTGGCGCAAGCGACGCGGCGCCATGAACGGCACGCTGTTGGCCAGATGTTGATCTATCCGGAGCTGGGCGGCGACGAGACCGGGCGCTCTTATGTCGAGCATGCCGAAGCGCCACTGCTCAGCGTAAGCGACATCGAGTTCTATCGTCGCATCCGGTCCGCGCCCGGGCAGTCACAGGACGATCCAACGTTCTCGCCGCTTCGAGACCACGATTTCTCCGGCCTGCCGCCGACGATCATCGTCACCGCCGAATGCGACCCGCTGTCGTCCGACGGCGAAGTCTATTGCGAGCGCATCCTTGCCGCCGGCGGCCACGCATGGTGGCGCGAGGAGCCGAGGCTGGTGCACAGCTTTTTGCGGGCAAGGCCGACTGTGCCGCGCGCGGCGGAGGCGTTCGCGAGGATTGTTGCTGATGTTCACGCGCTCGGCGCAGCGACGGAGCGCTGATCTTCCCCTGGAGTCTTGAGAGAGATCCTGCAGGGCAGAGGGCCGGTGAAGGACCGCGGCCCCGGAAGATCAAGGTTCCTCGCCCCACGAAGTGGGGAGAGGTGGCTCGGCGAAGCCGAGACGGAGAGGGGAGCGCCCTACGAGGC
>NZ_JAIUHQ010000033.1:0-19236 GCF_020165215.1 Mesorhizobium sp. CA15 | reverse complement strand
GTACTTCCACGAGATCGCCTCGTTGGCCAGGATGGTGTGGCCGTCGCCCTCGCTGCCGCCATCCACCGTCACCTTGTCGATGGTGATCTCAGGATCGGCGCCGAAGTAATTCGAAGGATCGGAATCGGTTACCGTGCCCGTGCCCGTTGAAGCCGTCACAGTACCGATATTAGAATAATTCCCGGAGATCGCCGTACCGGAGCCAGTGAAAATCCAGGTCTCGGTCGTGTCGAGCTTGTTGTCATGGTTGGTGTCGCCGACATTGAAGCCGCCGCTGAGCACCGGTGAGACGACGACGTTGTGGTCGTCGGTCACGACGACGTTCGACAACGCAACGTTGCCGGTATTGGTGATCGTATACTTCCAGGAGATCGAATCGCCTGCAAGGACGTTTAGGCCGTCTCCGGAGACCGCACCGTCGACCGTCTGCTTGTCGATGGCGATTCCGGGTTGGGTCGAAACGCTTGGGACCGTCGTGGTGCGCCACTCCTCGAAGCCGCCATCCGAGCCTGAGAAGCTCGAGTAGAGCGTGACGTAGGAGCTGGACGTCGCGCCGGCACTGAGGAAGGAGCTGACCGGGACAAGCACGCGGTAGTCATCCGTGCCGGAACCGTGATTGGAGTCCGTCAGCACCTGCGTGCCGGGCATGTCGAAGACCGAGACGAAGCCGGAGAAGCCGGCATTATAGTCGGTAAGGGTCGCGTCGTGGTTGGAAATATAGACCCTGAGATCGGTCAGCGTGATGTTGGCATTGACGTTTTCGTTAAGGTCCAGCCGGAACTCGATATATTGGATGCCGTTGACGGTGATCGGCTGCAGATTGCCCCATTGCAGGCTGTGCGTGAACGAGGCCTTGTCGTCGAGGACGTTGCCATTCTGATCGGTGTTGAAGCCTTGCTCGACACCTGTCGCCTGCAAGCGGAAGAAGGAATCGTAGTTACCTGTACCGGAACCAATCGACGTGGCCTCGAGAAGCACACCACTGCCAATGTCACTCATCGTCATTTCCTCCACAGACGCTCGCGCGTCTTTTGGCCGCCACGGCGGCTAACTACCCCATGCAACGGCGCCAAGATCGGCGCCCAATTCCGTGCGGGAGGAGGATCGACGTGGCATCCAGCAAGCAGCGATCATCGGCCGGCAGCAAGTGCCACACGCAAGGTGGCTGCTCACGACTGCTGGCGGCTCGATAGCGACGGCTAAAAGCGACGGCGATCGCCGCGCTGCGTTTCCCCTACCCCAGTAGCGCAGTATCTCGTTGTTGCCGGTCTCGAGACGATTCACGCTACTATATTAGGATATTATTAACTCTACCGCAGCGTGCGTCAACGGGCAATTCGATGAAGAGTTAATGACAAACCTCAAACCAAGGGCGCGAATTCGTTTATTCGGCATAAAGAATACTTCGCTCTATTCTTAAGTCTTATTTTATAAGGGACCTTTGCGCCGACCGTTCAGACTTCGGTGTCAGACCTCTTGCGCAGCCATGGCACCTGAAGCGATGCGGCTGGAGGAAGCTCTCAGACCACCTTCTTGTTGCCCTGCCTGCCGCCATACGCTTCCACGGCCTTCTCCACGGCGCGCTTCAGCTCGTCCTTGATCTCCGCCGTCTCGGCCATCAGCGCCTCGATCTTGAGAAAATCGAGCACACGGTATTTCGAGACTTTTGGACGTATCAGTATGTCGGGGCTGGACTGCTGCAGCTTGTTGGCGATGATCGACTGCATCATCAGCTGCGAGGCGCCATACATCAGGTCGACCGTAGTCGGATGCTTGCGCTCGGCGTCGCTCGGCGCGCCGACCACGTCGATTGCGATGACGATATCGGCATCCTTTTCGAGGAGATCGAAGGGGACGGGATTGTAGATGCCGCCGTCGATCAGCAGGCAATCATTGCGCACCACAGGGCGGAACACCGCCGGAATGGCGGCCGAGGCCGCAAGCGCCGAATGCAATTCACCCTCGGCGAACACGGCGAGCTTGTGGCCGAAATAGTCGGTCGCCGTCACCTTGAGCGGAATCTTCAGCTCTTCGAAGGCGGCGGGGATATCCTGAGGCAGGAACGCCTTCAGGATGCGCTCGATATTGAACTGGCCGACGCGGATGCCGCCCTGCATGGCTTCGGCGATCGTGCCCGGCCGCGAGCGCCACATGCGCGCCGCTACTTCGGCCCGGCTGCCGAGGATCGACCGGGCATAATCGTGAATCTCGGCACCCTTCATGCCCGACGCCATGCCGGCACCCATGATGGCGCCGATCGAAGAGCCGGCAATCGCCGCCGGCTTGATGCCAAGCTCGTCGAGAGCCTCGATGATATGGATATGCGCAAGACCGCGCGCGCCACCGCCGCCGAAGGCCACCCCGAAGGTCGGGCTCATCCCTTGCGGCCTCCCGCCACCTGAACCAGCGGCGGCCCGATGACCATCACCGCCGGATCGGAGGACAGGAGCTTCTTTGCCGCCGCCTTGACGTCGGCCAGCGTCACCGCGTTGATGAGAGCCGCGCGCCGCTTGATATAATCGATGCCGAGATGATCGATCTGCAGCTCCACCAGCGTCGCGGCGATGGAGCTGGACGAATCCAGATTGCTGATGGCGTAGGCGCCGACCATGTATTTCTTGGTCGCCGCGAGCTCCTCCTCCGAGGGGCCGTTCTCAGCCATGTCCTTCACCACCTGGCGCACGATCGCAAGCGTTTGGGCCGCGCGGTCGGAACGCGTCGCCGTCGTCACCAGCAGCGCGTTGGAATGCTCGTGATCGACGAGATCGGAGCTGACGCTATAGGCAAGGCCGCGCTTCTCGCGCACCTCTTCGTAGAGACGCGACGTGAATGTCGAGCCGCCGAGTATCTCGTTCATCAGCGCGGCGGCGTAGAAATCGGGATCGCTTCGCTTCACGCCCGGCCAGGCAAGCTGCAGGGAGGTCTGCGGCAAGTCGTAATTCACTTCGAGCTGCTGGCCGAGCTTGGGCGTGACGTCGACAATCGGCGCCAGCGCCTGCTTGTCCGGCAGGTCGCCGAACACCTCGTCGAGCCTGCTGCTCAACGTGGCGGCGTCGATATCGCCCACCACCGCCACATGCAGGCCGCCGCGGGCGAAATTTGCTTTGTGGAAGGCCCTGAGGTCGTCCGCAGTGATGGTGGCGAGGCTGTCTTTGTTGCCCTCGTCCGGCCGCGCATAGGGATGCTGGCCATAGATCGCGCGGAGCCAGCGCTGCTGGCCGATCGTGTTGGGATCCCGTTCGTTGGCGAGGATCCCGGACAGTATCTGGGCGCGGATGCGGTCGATCGGCGCCTGGTCGAAGCGCGGACTGTTCACCGCCAGCTTCAGCAGGCCGAAAGCCTCGTCCTTCTGCTCGGACAACATGCGCATCGAACCATAGGTGCCATCGCGGGCGGCCTGAAAACTCATCTCGGCGCCGGCATCGTCGAGCTTCACCTGGAAGGCCTCGCTGTCGAGGTCGCCGGCGCCCTCGTCGAACAGGCCGGTCATCAGGTTGACCAGGCCTTCCTTGCCGGCCGGATCCTGCGCCGTGCCGCCGTCGAAGACGAAACGGATCGCAACCAGCGGGATCGAATGGTCTTCCACCAGCCAGGCGGTGACGCCCTTCTTGGACTTCACCTCCTGGATGTTCATTTCGGCGCGCGCGGCAAGCGCCGGCAAAAGCAGGAAGAACAGGGCGAAGCAAAAGATGGCAACGGCGCGATAGACGCGCCCACCTTCTCCCGTTGTGGGAGAAGGAAAGGTGCTCGTGCGGCCAAGAACCATGCTCATCATCAATTCCCCGCCTGCTGCTGCGGCAAGAGATAGCCACTGGTTGAGCGATCGAGCACCAGATAGCGGGCAGCGACGGCCTTGACCTCATCGGCGGTTACCTTGCGGATGCGGTCGGGCCATTCCTGGACGTCCTTGACATTGCCGCCCGTCGCAAGCGTCGAGCCGTACATGTTGGCCATGTCGTCCTGCTTGTCGCGCGCAAAGATCATGGAGCGCACATAGCGGGTCTTGGCCCGCTCCAGCTCATCGTCGCTGACGCCGTCCTTGACGATGCGGGCGATCTCGGCATCGACCGCCGCCTCGATATCGACAAGCTTGGCGTCGCCGCGCGGGGCGCCATAGACGGTGAAGTTGGTGGCGTCGAGCATGGTGCCCTGGAAATAGGCGCCGGCCTCGGAAGCGATACCCTGCTTGACGACGAGCTGCTGGTACAACCTGCTGCGGTTGTCGCCGCCGAGGATCTCGGCAAGCAGGTCGAGCGCCTCGGCTTCGCCGGGCTTGGCCGTGTGATAGGACGGCACCACCCATTGCGTCGAAAAACTCGGCACCGAGACGCGCGCGTCGGTCAGCGTCACCGTGCGCTTCGTGTTCTGCTCGGGCTCGACGGGACGGATGCGCGGCCGCAGGTCCGGGCCGCGGGCGACCTTGCCGTAGGTCCTTTCGGCCATCGCCTTCACCGCGTCGGGATCGACGTCGCCCACCACCACCAGCACGGCGTTGTTCGGCCGATAATAGGCGTCGTAGAAGGCTTTCGCGTCCGGACGGTTCAACTGCTCCATCTCCTGCATCCAGCCGATCACCGGAATGCGGTAAGGCTGGTTCTGCCAGAGCGTCGCGTCGACCTCCTCGTCGAGCACCGCCTGCGGGTTGCCGTCGATGCGCGAGCGGCGCTCCTCCAGGATCACGTCGCGCTCGGTCTTGATGACATCGTCGGTCAGGATGAGGTTACGCATGCGATCGGCCTCGAAGCCCATCATCTGCTCGAGCGCCGAAGGCGGCACCGTCTCGTGGAAGGCGGTGTAGTCGTAAGAGGTGAAGGCGTTGTTGGAGCCGCCGATCTCGGACACGGCGCGGTCGAACTCGCCGGCGGCGTGATTTGTCGTGGCCTTGAACATCAGGTGCTCGAAGAAATGCGCGATGCCGGATTTGCCGGGCGGCTCGTCGGCGCTGCCGATCTTGTACCAGACCATGTGGGTGACGATCGGGGCGCGATGGTCCGGGACGATGACCACTTCCATGCCGTTGTCGAGCAGGAAATCCTTGACCTCGCCGTCATCGGCCGCGCGGGCCGGAGCAGCCGCGGCAAGCGCCAGCGCGCCCGCCAGAAGCGCTGCGCGCAGCCCAATCCCTGTTTGTCTCATCAAGTTCTCCGGTCGCGGTTGCGCGACGATAGGCAAGGTTCGCTGGTGAGGCAAAGTGATTTGTTCGGCATTTTCGAGGCGAGGCTAGTTGGCCTCGACGAAGCGGATGATCGTTTCGCCGTAATTGCGCTCGTCCATCACGGAAAAACCGGCGCCCGGCTCGAATGGCGCCGAGGCAGCCTCCTCGACGACGCAGAGCGCGCCAGGCAGAAGCCAGCCGCCGGCTTTGGCCGAGCGCAGCGCGCGCTCGCCGAGCCCTTTGCCATAGGGCGGATCGGCGAAGACCAGGCCGAAGGGCGAGATCGTGCCGGCTTCGCCCAAATGAGCGGCGTCGCGACGAAAAATCTTGGTGCGGCCGGTGAGCCCATAGGCCTCGACGTTCTCGCGGATCAGGCCTCGCCCTTCGGTCGATTCTTCGATGAAGACGCAGTAGGAGGCGCCGCGCGACAGCGCCTCAAGTCCGAGCGCGCCGGTGCCGGCGAAAAGGTCGAGCACGCGGCCGCCCTCGAGCTTTTCCGCGTAGCGATGCGCCAGGACGTTGAACACCGCCTCGCGGGTGCGGTCGGTGGTCGGGCGGATGGCATTGCTTTTCGGCGTCGCCAGCGGACGCCCGCGGAATTCACCGCCGACGATCCGCATCGCCGCCCCTCTTCGGACCGCGCGGCCTGTCGCCGCCATCGCCTTCAGGACGCTCGCCGCGAGGCTTGCCGAACGGCTTCGCGCCCGGCTTGCCCTTGCCGCCCGGCCTGTAGGATGCCTTGCGCGCCTTCGCCTCGGCGGCCTTGGCGGCATCGGCCTCCGCCCTGCCCTTGCCGATCGGCCGGGCGCCCGGCGCCATCCAGACATTGGCCTTGCGCTGGCCCGGCGGCTCGATCGGCCGCTGCTCGCGCTCGGATTTCTTGCCCCCAAACCGCGGCTTGTCGCCGAAACCGCCGCGGTCGGATTTCGGGCCGCGCTCGCCGAACGCCCTGTCCGGCCCAAATGCCCTGTCCGGCTTTGTCGAGAGCTTGCTCAGCGCCTCGTCGCGGCTGCCTTCGCGGCGCTTGCGCGCCTTGATCAGCCCGCCCTCGCCGATCGGTCGGTGGTCGCCGTCGCGCGTGAATTTCGGCCGGTCGGCCTCTTCACGGCGAGGCCCGCCGCCGCGCACCGGCTTGTTGGAGAACGGCTTTTGGATTTCGGCATCGAAATTGGCGCCGGATTCCTCGATCAGCCGCTCGCCAAGCTGCTCGCGCAACACGCGGCCCTTGATCTCGAGCACGTGGCCCTCCGGCAGGTCCTCGAGCTGGAACGGCCCGTAGGAAATGCGGATAAGCCGCGTCACGTCGAGGCCAAGCGCGCCGAGGATGTTCTTCACCTCGCGGTTCTTGCCTTCGCGCAGGCCGAGCGTCAGCCAGGCATTGGTGCCCTGCTCGCGATCGAGCGAAGCTTCGATCGAGCCGTAGAAGACGCCGTCGACGGCGATGCCTTCGCGCAGGCCGGCGAGCGCGCTCTCCTCGACCTTGCCGTGGACGCGCGCACGATAGCGCCGCAGCCAGCCGGTCGCGGGCAATTCGAGCACGCGGGACAGCCCGCCGTCATTGGTCAAAAGCAGCAGGCCCTCGGTGTTGATGTCGAGCCGGCCGATCGTCATCAGCCGCGGCAGGTCGGGCGGCAGCACGTCGAAGACGGTCCTGCGGCCTTCCGGATCGCGATTGGTGGTGACGACTCCCGCCGGCTTGTGGAACAGGAAGAGACGCGTGCGCTCGATCGGGGGAATCTCGGTGCCGTCGAGATGGATGATGTCGTCGGCGCCGACATTGAAGGCCGGCGAGTCCAGCACCTTGCCGTTCACCTTGACGCGGCCGGCGGCGATCAATTCCTCGGCGTCGCGGCGCGAGGCGATGCCGGCGCGCGCCAGCCGCTTGGCGATGCGCTCGCCGCTTTCCGGCGCGGCTTCCGAGGGCCGCGGCCGCGGCTTGAAGCCGCCTTCCGGTTTTCTTGCGACGCCATCGCGCTGCGGACGATCGCTGAAGTCTCGCTTCGGCCGGTCGGCGAAATCGCGTTTGGGACCGTCATCGAACGCGCGCTTGGGGCGATCGAAACGTCGTTCGCCCCGTTCGCCTTCAGCCGCCACCGGCCGCTCGCCCCGCGGCGTATAGGGCTTGCGGCTCTCACGCTTGTCGAAGGGCTTGCCGTCGCGCGGCGGACCTTTGCGGAACGGCCTGTCGCCTCGCTCCCCGCCTTCCCCCGTTTCACGCGGCTTGTAGCTGCGCTTGAAGTCGCGGGCCGGGCGCTCGCCTTCGGCCGCCATCGGCCGGTCGCCGCGCGGCGTGTAAGGTTTGCGGCCATCGCGCTTCTCGAAGGGCTTGCCGTCGGGACGCGGACCTTTGTTGAACGGCTTTTCGGCGCGCCCGGCGCCCTCGCCCGTTTCGCGTGGCTTATAGCTACGCTCGCCATAGCGGCGCTCGCCTTCGGCAGCCGCGGGCCGCTCGCGCTTGGCGAACGGCTTCTTGGTGCCATAGGCCGGCTTGCCGTCTCGCCGGCCCGCCGGTTTCGAGCCGCCTTTGCGCGGCCCGCGTGGAGATTTCTTGTCGTCGTTCATTACTTTGCTCGTCTTTGCCTGCTACGACGCCGCGCGCCCTTGCGGACGCCCAACGCAGGCAGTGTCATTCTTGATTTTGCGCATATGCCAGCGCGGCAAAAACCGATTCCGGTTTTCAAGGTCTCGCGCTAGATAACAGGATCGCTGTCGGGTGGCGAGGAGTAATCGGAATGGAGACCGCTTGAAACGACCGGATTTCATGGCTCTGGCGCTTGAAGAGGCCGAAGCGGCCGCCGGCCGCGGCGAAGTGCCGGTCGGCGCCGTGATCGCGAATGGCGGCACGGTGGTCGCGAAAGCCGGCAACCGCACGCGCGAATTCTCGGACCCGACCGCGCATGCCGAGATGCTGGCGATCCGCGAGGCCTGCCGGAAGCTCGCAAGCGAGCGTCTCACCGGCCACGATCTCTATGTGACGCTGGAGCCCTGCGCGATGTGCGCCGGCGCGATCTCCTTCGCCCGGCTGCGGCGGCTCTATTTCGGCGCCGCCGACGAGAAAGGCGGCGCCGTGGTCAACGGCGCGCGCTTCTTCGCCTCGCCCACCTGCCATCACGCGCCGGATGTCTATGCGGGGATCGGCGAAAGCGACGCCGCCCTCATCCTCAAGGATTTTTTTCGCGAGAAACGGGATGGTGGGTGAAGTGAGTAGTGGTTAGTGAGTAGTGAAGCAGTCACCACTGACTACTGACTACTGACTAATGACTAATGACTATTTCACAGCCCCAGCCAGTCGAACCAGCCGCCCTTCTTGCCTTCGGCCTGCGCCTTGAGACGGCGCTCCTTCTTGTACTCGTCCTCGCCGAGCTCGTTCTGCGGCGCGGTGGCGGCCGCCTGACGATAGGCAAGCGGCGGCTCGCTCAGATATTTGCGAGTGGTCGGATCGCCCTGCTTCTGTTCGGCCAGCCGGCGCTGAACCTCGGCGCGGCGCGTGGCGCTGGAATCATCCGGCGACCAGCGCGGCGGGTGGCTGGAACCCGAATCCGCCATCGCCTTCTTCACCGCTTCGGGATCGGTCTGGACATCCTCGGCCGCTTCAGGCTGGTAGTTCGGATCGTTCTGGTGCGCGGTGGCGTCGGCGCGGATGCGGGCGCGGCGCGCCTCCGGGGATTCGGGCCAGTCGGCGCTCGCCGTCTGGATGCTCTGCTGCGGCGCGGGCAAGCTTTCCTTCTGCCCAGGAGCTGGCTTCACCAGTTCAGGACGCGGCTTGTAGTCGATCGGATCGCGACGCTTCGGCGTGATCGCGGCAGCGCCGGAAACATCATCGAAGAGCTGCGCGGCAGCGGTCTTGCCGGTCCCGTAGGTGGGCGAGCTCACGCAGCCGGACATTGCGATGGCCGATACCACAAGCGGCGCCATCAGCGCGGCGCGCGCAAACGTTCTGTCGGTCATGCCAAAAAGTCCCACTCTAACAGCCTTTCGGTCGCCACCGGCCAAGGGCACGGTCCCCTGCTTCCCCGCATTTGCGATGGAAATCCGGCGACAATTTGTCTGCCGGAGTGTCGCGTGTTTACCTCAACCGCTCGTCAAGGGCAACGCACGGGCGGGTTTCCGGCCACCCGGCGCGCTGCTTTTGCACCGGCTTATAAACGGCCAAGCGCCTTCAGCTCGTGCAGCACGGCCGCATCGCGGGCCGAAACGTCCGGGAATTCCGAGTCCTGGCCGACATCGGCGGTGTAGCGCCAGGAGCGCGCGCATTTGACCAGACCGCGATCCTCGGCTTTCTCCACCACCACCGCCACGCCCTTGACGTCGTCGAGCGTGAAGGCGCCTTCCGGGGCTTTGCCATGCTTGACGACGAGATCGCTGGTGATCGCCATCTCGGCCATGTCGACATCGGCGATCGCCGCCTCCAGCGCGGCGTCGTCGAGCGTCACCACCGGCACGGCCTCGAGCGACGAACCGATCAGCTTCTCGGCGCGCGCGATCTCCAGCGCGCCGGTGACGACACGGCGCACTTGCCTTACCTTGCGCCATTTCTCGGCCAGCGCCTCGTTGCGCCAGTTCTGCGGGATCGCCGGGAACTGATCGAGATGCACCGATACGGCTTGCGGATGGCGGTCGAGCCAGGCTTCCTCGGTGGTGAAGGGCAGCATCGGCGCCAGCCATTTCACCAGGCATTCGAAGAGGTGGCGCACCACCTGCACGGCCGCCTTGCGACGCAGGCTCGACGGCGCGTCGCAATAGAGCGCGTCCTTGCGGATGTCGAAATAGAAGGCCGAAAGCTCCACCACCATGAAGTCGAGCAGCGTGCGGGTGATGCGCTTGAACTCGAACGCGTCGTAGCCCTGGCGCACCACCTCGTCCAGCTCCGACAGCCGGTGCAGCATCAGCCGCTCCAGTTCCGGCATCGCCTCGACCGGCACATCCTGGCCGTCGTCATGAGCGAGCGTGCCCAGCATCCAGCGGATGGTGTTCCTGAGCTTGCGGTAGGCGTCGATATTGGTCTGCAGCACGTTCTTGCCGAGGCGCTGGTCTTCCCAATAATCGGTCGTCACCACCCAGAGCCTCAGGATATCGGCGCCGGACTGTTTGATGACGTCCTGCGGCACGACGGTGTTGCCGAGCGACTTCGACATCTTGCGGCCTTCCTCGTCCATGGTGAAGCCATGGGTGATGACCGTGTCGTAAGGCGCCCTGCCCCTGGTGCCGCAGCTTTCGAGCAGCGAGGAATGGAACCAGCCGCGATGCTGATCCGAGCCCTCGAGATAGACGTCGGCCGGCCATTTGAGATCCGGACGGTCTTCCAACGTGAAGACATGCGTCGAGCCGGAATCGAACCAGACGTCGAGGATGTCCATCACCTGGTGCCATTTCGAGGCATCGTGATTGCCGAGGAAGCGCGCCTTGGCGCCTTCGGCGAACCAGGCGTCGGCGCCTTCCTTCTCGAAAGCGTCCATGATGCGCCGGTTGACGGCCTCGTCCTTCAGCACATTGCCGTCCTCGTCGGCGAAGACGGCAATCGGCACGCCCCAGGCGCGCTGGCGCGACAGCACCCAATCCGGGCGCTCCTCGATCATGGCGCGGATGCGGTTCTGGCCCGCCGCCGGCACGAAGCGGGTGCCGTCGATCGCCTTCAGCGCGCGACCGCGCAGCGTCGTGCCGTCGCCAAGGTCCTTGTCCATATAGACGAACCATTGCGGCGTGTTGCGGAAGATGACCGGCTTCTTGGAGCGCCAGGAGTGCGGATAGCTGTGCTTCAGCCGGCCGCGCGCGAAGAGCGCGTTGCGCTTGATCAGCTCGTCGATGACCGCCTGATTGGCGTTGCCCTTCTTGCCGTTGTCATCGATGACGCGCGCCGCACCGCCCTCGCGCCCGGGGCCGAAGCCCGGCGCGTCCTTGGTGAAGAAGCCGGCATCGTCGACCGTGAAGGGGATCGCGGTATCGACGCCGCGTGCCCTCAGCTGGCTTGCGGCTTCCATCCAGGCATCGAAGTCCTCGCGGCCATGGCCGGGCGCGGTGTGCACGAAGCCGGTGCCAGCATCGTCGGTGACATGCTCGCCGGCAACCATCGGCACCGGGAATTCATAGCCGCCGCCGAGCCCTTTGAAAGGATGCGAAAGCGTAAGCTTCCCAAGCTGTTCGGCCGAGACGCTATGAAGCCTGTTGAACGTGACCTTGGCCTTGGCCGCACAGTCCTCGGCCAGCGCGTCGGCAAAGATCAGCTTCTCGCCGGGCTGCGGACCGAAGGCGTTCTCGGCCGCCGTCACCTCATAGAGGCCATAGGCGATGCGCGGCGAATAGCTCACGGCGCGGTTGCCGGGAATGGTCCAGGGTGTGGTCGTCCAGATGACGACATGCGCCTCGACCAGATCGAGCGCGGCCTCGTCCAGCGCCGGCGCGGCGCCCGCGACCGGCTGGGCAAGACTCGCGACCGGAAACTTCACCCAGATCGTGTCGCTCTCATAGTCCTGATACTCGACCTCGGCCTCTGCGAGCGCGGTACGCTCGACCACACTCCACATCACCGGCTTCGAGCCGCGGTAGAGCTGACCGGACATGGCGAATTTCAACAGTTCGCCGGCAATGCGCGACTCGGCATGGTAAGCCATGGTCGTATAGGGATTGTCGAAATCGCCGATGACGCCGAGGCGCTGGAACTCGTCGCCCTGCACCTTGATCCAATGAGCCGCGAAGTCGCGGCATTCCTTGCGGAACTCGTTGACCGGCACCTCGTCCTTGTTCTTGCCCTTGGCGCGATACTGCTCCTCGATCTTCCATTCGATCGGCAGGCCGTGGCAGTCCCAACCCGGCACGTAGTTGGCGTCATAGCCGCGCATCTGGAAGGAGCGGTTGATGACGTCCTTGAGGATCTTGTTCAGCGCATGGCCGATATGGATGTTGCCGTTGGCGTAGGGCGGGCCGTCATGCAGCACGAATTTCTCGCGGCCGGCGGCCTCCTCGCGCAGCTTTCTGTAAAGGTCCATGTCCTGCCAGCGCTTGACCAGGCCAGGCTCCTTCTCGGGCAGGCCGGCGCGCATGGGGAAATCCGTCTGCGGCAAATAAAGCGTTTTGGAATAGTCGATCGTCTCAACAGTGTCGGTCATTGATCTGCCATCTCAGGGTACCCGACGACAAAAGCCGGGCGTTCAGGTCTTGCCTTGACGCATATCGTTTTCCCAAAAACGAAGCCACCTTTGGGCGATATGCGTTGATGTTCATGAAAAAACGCGAGGGGCGCGCGCGAAAACTCCCGGCGGCTCCAGCGGCGCTCAGGCCGCCCGGAACACCGGGCCCGTAATTCGTATCGCGATCGCGAAAAGGCGCGAAAAGCTCGTCATGGCGTGGCTTTTAGCGGATGGCGCGGCAGGAATAAAGCGCGGATTTCAAGGCATGAGGCCGCTTTCGCGACCTACATCGTGAAATTGAAGCGGTAAGTGGTCGAGACACCGAAGGTCCACTGGTTGCGGTCGCCCCGTTCCTTGACCAGGCTGGAATCGGCAGCCGGCCCCATCAGGCGCGAATATTCGGTGAAGACGCTCGCCGTCATCGGCTCGGTCACCTTCCAGGTGATCGCGCCGCCGAGGCCTGTCGACTTCACACCGCCGCCCGGATGGTACTCGCTCAAGCCCGAAGCCGCCGCTTCCTTGGCATTGACGCCGTAATAGGCGTCGAAATAGTCCGACGAGGCGAAGGAAACGCGCGGACCGCCGGAAATGCGAACGGTCGGCGTGATGTCGTAGAAGGCGTCGGCCGCGATATCGGCGACGAAGCCGTCGTGGGAGCGGATGCCATGCCGCAACTCGGCCCGCGCGCGCAACCAGTCCAGCGGATAAAATTCGAAGAAGCCGCCCACCTCGCCGCCGAAGCGCACCGGATCGAGCCCCTTGAGCTCATCCTTGCTCTCGCGCGAGAATATGAATTTGCCGGTCAAGCCGGCGCGAACGGAACCGTCATCGATCAGCGCCAGCGAGATGTTGTCGTTGCGCGAGGTGAAACGCGCCTCCGGACCGACCTTGCCGAGCGAAATGATCGGCTGGGCGCTGAGCATATATTTCTTGCCGCCCTCGAAATTCGGCGCGACCAGTGCTGTGGCGCCGAGCGTCAGATACCAGTCGCCGGATATCCAGCTGCCCTCGCCCGCCTGGGCGACGGGCGCGGTGGACAGGCCCATGGCAACGGCCAGCGGAATCGTCCCGACAATACGCATCGTCACCCCTTACGCGAAACGCGCCGGCAGCACCACCTGCCAGCGCTCAAGCCATGCCGTGCGTTCGGTAAAATTTGACTTAAAGTCATGACGTCGGAACCAGCGGAATCGACGGACGAATTAGGCGACACGCCGGGTGCGGCGAGACGTCTCTATCAGATCGCAGGCCGCTTCCAGTCCGCCGGTAAGCGGGTTCGATGCCCCGTAGGCAAGAGCCGCCTTGTGCCATTGCGCGGGGACCGCCGGGTTGCCGGCCTTCAGGATTGCCTGCCGCCAGATTTCAGGATCGTCGCGGTTGGCCACAACCAGCCCCGCTCCGCTGGCTTCGACATATTTTGCATATCCGCAGGCGTCCGATGCGATGACGGGCAAGCCGTTTGCGAGTGCCTCGAGGATCACCGTGCCTGTATTTTCAAGACGAGCCGGATGCAGCATGAAATCGCTTGCAACCACAATCGCCGGAATGTCTTCCTGGATGCCCAGCAGGGTAACCCGTTCCGACATGCCGGATTTGGCAATCAGGGCGCGAAGTCGCGTTTCCTCCTCGCTGCCTTTTCGAAGACCGGCGATCAGCCAATGGATATCCGGGAACGGCTGCAGGCCCTTTACCGCCCGATCGAGACCCTTCACCTTCAATCTGTTGGCGATGGTCAAGGCAATGACGGATTTGCGGGGAAGCCCAAAACGATCGCGGATCTCATTGCGGTCGACAGTGAGCAGTTCCGGTCTGCGGCGTTTCGGATCGAGCGTCGGGCCGACGACGTGAATGCGCGATTCCTCGGTTCGCCAGAAGTCTCGGTAAAGCGCTGCCTGGTTTTCGCTGAGCGCAATGATCTGCACGGTGTTGCCAGGGGCAAAGATCATCGATTCGAGATTCTGCTGGCGCATGAAGCGGGGCGAAAACGGCCGCCACCATCCGAGCTTCGACACAAAATAGGGCGGATCGCCGGCATAGTAGATGTCCAGACCCGCCATCTTGTTGAAACCGACCACGCAGTCGAAGTCGCGCCTGGCCGTCAGCACCGACCTTCCCAGCGCATATTCGGTGCCCGGATTGGAGAGAACCCTTGCCGGCTGGATTTTTATCGTAGCCGAACTCTCGACATGACCGACCTGGCGCGTCGTCAGGATCGTCACGCTGTGGCCGCGCCCGACCAATCGGTCGCTGATATTGAGACAATCCCTCTGCAGACCCCCATTCATGAAGAGGGTAGAGATTGCGCAGCAGATTCTCATCGCGTTTTCCGGAGCGCCACCCCACCCCCAGGTCAGATCGGAGAGAGACCCCGGGTGCGCCCCAGACTTCCCCATTCAAACAAACACGCCGGGCGCTCAAATGTTGGTCGTGTTGAAAAGACGCATATGCTGTATATAGCCCGTTATCAAGAGACCTGGATGCTGTTGCATTCGAGCTTTTTCAAAAAACTCAATTGGAGCGCGCATGAAAATTCCACGGGGCGATCGTGGCTGCCAAGCCGGGTCCGACTGAAAGCCGCGGCGGCCGTGCCAAAGGCCCTGCGCGAATATGACTTGCGGCAATGGCTGAGGCTGCAGCCGCTGCTGCATGCCGTCAAGAGTGCCCGTTACCGGAAAATCGACCGGAGGTTTCTGCGTCAGCCGCTCAAGAATGGCGACATCCAAGGGATCCGTGCCGCCGCCCGCGATCGGTGTGTCCTGATTACCGTCGCTTTCGGCGATGCTCAGTGCCTGGAATTGCAGTTGCGGCTGACGAGACGATTCGTTCGCCATGATCTCCACATCGTTGCCGACAACAGCATCAGCGAAGCTTCCGCACGCGACAACAGGCAGGTATGCGCAACCCATGGCGCCGCGCATGTCAGGCTGCCGACCAATCCGTGGACTGCAAGAAGCCCGAGCCGGTCCCATGGCGCGGCGCTCAACTGGATGTGGCACAATATTCTGAAGCCTGCCGCGCCGACCGCGTTCGGATTCCTGGACCAGGATCTTTTCCCGACGCAGCCATGCGACCCTTTCGAGCCTCTTGAAGTTGCGCCGTTTCACGGCGACCTCCGCAGGGCAGGCTCGCGATGGTATTTGTGGGCTGGCTATTGCTTCTTCCGATTCGACGCCGTCGGCCGCAAGCCTCTCGATTTTGGGCTCGACTGGTTCGCCGGCCTCGACACCGGCGGAGCCAACTGGGAGGCGCTCTATCGGTAAGTGGATCCGAGCACAGTTCCGCAACGGCCGATAACCGCATTCGCGGCCTTGCCTGGGGTTGAGCTCAGACGGGCCTATTGCGAATGGCGGGGAAGCTGGCTTCATGAAGTCGGCCTCGATGGCGACCTCTCGTTGAAGGCGAAAAAGCGCGAGGCGGTGCTGCGGCTGCTCGCGCCCGCACTTGAGGTCCCGCTCGGATCGGCGCGACAAGGAAATTGACGGTCGACAGACCGAGGAAACTTTGGAATTGGAATTTTGAAGCCAGGCTGCCGACATCCGAGAATTCAACGGCCATTCGGTCGCGACCAATCATTGCAAGGAAAGTTCCATTGCCGACAGTAAGCGTCATCATTCCGGTGCGAGACGGCGCGCAATATGTCGGCGAGGCCCTGCAAAGCATCCTGGACCAGGATCTGGCGGATATCGAAATCATCGTTGTCGACGACGGATCTTGCGACGACAGCGCCGCGATCGCGACATCGATCGGCAACCGTGATGGCCGCGTCAAAGTTGTCGCCAACCACGGCAAGGGGATCGTCGATGCGCTGAACATGGGGATTTCGCTCGCGCGGGCCCCTCTTGCCGCGCGCATGGATTGCGACGATATCTCGCTGTCCGACAGGTTGCGCCTGCAGGTGGCGTGTTTCCAGGCCGACGCCGATTTGCAGTTGCTCGGCACGGCGGGATTGCAGATCGACCGGGACGGAAACCCGTTGAGGCCGATAGACGTTCCGGCCGGCAACGACCAGTTGCGGGACGCGCTTGCCAGGTACAATCCGATGCTTCATCCGACGGTGATGTTCCGGACCGAGGCCGTCCGGCGCGCGGGAGGCTACCGTCGGGCGTTCACCTATGCCGAGGACTACGATCTTTGGCTGCGGCTTTCCGAGACCGGAAAACTGGCCAACATGGATGCGCGGCTCGTGAAGCTGAGATCGCATCCGGGACAGGTATCGCGCATGAAGCAGGACCAGCAGAAGGCTGCCGCGGCATTGGCCAGGCAGTCGGCGCTGCTGCGTCGCAATCGCACCGAGCCGTTCGACGCCAACAGCCAACCCGCGCAGGCCATCGCGAGCTTTCTGGCATCGCGCGCCGCCACAGGGGCCGGCATCTCCAGCCTGGAAAGACGCGACATCGAGTTGCTGTTGCGAACCGCGGGCATACCCATGGCCGTCACTTGCAAGCTGCTGTTCCTGGCGGCTGTCGGCGCCCCTTCCTTCAGGACGCTTGCGCTAGGACCTCGACTGGCCTGGCGCAGGATGATCGCGCGCCCTGCAAGAATTCGGCCCAGCTGATGCGGCTTGTCGTCGATCTCTCGAGCATGGTGCGGTGGCTCGGCCCCCCGGTCGGCCTGGTCCGCGTGCAACGCCACTACGCAGCCGCGGCGGCCGCATTCAAGGCCTCCGAGGTGGCATTCACGGTGTTCGACCCGATCGAGCTGGTGCTTAGACAGGTTTCGCCGACCATGGCGGCGGAGATCATCACCGGCAACATTTCGTGCGACATGAGCTTTTACCCGGACCCTGCCCGCTTCAAGATGCGTTTTTACGATCGCTGGCCGAACTGGGCCCGGCGGTCGCTGATGGCGATCATCAGACCGCGCCGGATCCTGATAATGGAAATCGGCGCGTTCGGCCTGCGCAATCCCGGCAGCCCTTTGCTTCGTTTCCTCGAGCGGATCGAAAACCGGCTAATGAAGGAAACCGAGCGGCGGCAAGTCGCTGGCGTGGGCGGTTCACGCGCCCGGATCGTCCCGCTCAGGACCGTGGCTGGCAACAAGTACGATCTTTCGCCCGGCGACCATCTGCTCTTGATGAACAACGACTGGGCGCACACCGATATCGAGGTCATTTCGCGTGAGGCGCGCTTGGCCGGCGCAAAGCTGATCGTGCTGTTGAACGACATCATTCCGATCCAGTTTCCCGAATGGTACAAGCCGCACGACGTCAAGAGATTCACGGATTATGTGGATCTGGCGATGAGGCTGGCAGACCGTTTCATCCTGACTTCGAGGCGCGTCACCACCGATGTCGTGGAATATGCCGCCAAGCGCGGCATCCACCTGCCGCAGCTGGAGCATGTCCCTCTCGGCTGCGACAGTGCCCGCAAATCGAAGGCGGACGGCCGCCTGCCGGATGGGCTCGAGACGGATCGCTACGTCCTCTTCGTTTCCACCATCGAACCGCGCAAGAACCATTCGCTGCTGATGGATGTCTGGACGCGCCTTGTCCTTGACGGAACGGTCGCGCATAGCGGCATGAAGCTGGTTTTCGTCGGCCGCAGCGGCTGGATGGTCGACGGCATCCTGGCCAAGCTTCACGGCCATCCTGCCTACGGCAAGAGCCTCGTTCATCTCGACAACGTCGATGACGATACGCTGTCCCTTCTTTACCGCAACAGCGCGTTCTGCGTGTACCCGTCGCTCTACGAGGGATATGGGCTGCCGCCTGTCGAGGCGCTGGCCTACGGCAAGGCGCTGATCGCCTCGACGGGCGGAGCCATCGCCGAAGTGGTCGGTTCGTCGGGACTCTGCCTTGATCCGCTCGACGTCGAAGGATGGGAAAACGCGATGCGGCAGTGGATCACTTCGCCCGCGGCCCGTGCTCCGTACGAAGCGAAGGCCACAGATTTCGTGGCGCGAAGCTGGGAGCAGGCCGGCCGGGAGACGCTGGAGGCGACGCTGGCGCCCTTCCCGGACGAAGTCCAGCCGCCGCCAGATTGACGATCTCTGCACGCCCGCCGATCGCGGTCATCCGGCCGACGCCGGCCAAGTCGGTTCGTCGGCAAATGGCGGCCTGACGAAGGCGGCGCTTCGCACGCGCCGCGCTGCTCGCTGGACGCTCAAGTTCATCGGGACTACCTTCCTTTCACCCGCAAGCGGCGCGGCGACATCGGAGGGAAAGATCATGACCTTGCAAGGCGATGCTCTGAAAGACGCGATCGGCCAGACGCGGGACAAATGGGGATGGTTTGTGGCGCTCGGCGTGTTGCTGCTGATCTTCGGCGGCATCGCTTTCGGCAATCTGTTCATCGCCACCGTCGCTTCCGTCTATGTCGTCGGCTGGCTGATGCTGATGGCAGGTGTCATCGAGATCATCCACGCCTTCGGGGTCAAGACCTGGGGACGTTTCTTCTACTGGCTGCTGAGCGGCCTGCTCTACGCCGTTGCCGGCTTCTTCGCCTTCGACAACCCGTTGCTTGCCTCGGCGGTGCTGACGCTGCTATTGGCCATCGCGCTCGTCGCTTCGGGGCTTTTGCGGTCCTGGGTGGCCTTCCATCATCGGCCGCAGCAAGGCTGGGGATGGCTGCTGGCCGCTGGCATCATCACCATTCTGCTCGGCCTGATGATCGCCATGGGCTGGCCGGTGAACAGTCTTTGGGTGCTTGGCATCTTCCTGGCGATCGACCTGGTGTTCCAGGGATGGAGCTTCATCGCCATCGGGCTGGCGCTGAAGCGGTAGGCCGCAAGCGGCGATCCAGGGTGTGTTGAGATTCAGGTCAGGCCGAGCCGAGAACGGCGGTTTCCGAGAACCGGAGCGGAGCGTACTTCTCGTACGTGAGCACCGGAAGCATAGGAAACCGTCGTTCGGAGGCCGGCATCACCTGAATATCAACGCAGCCTAGAGCGTTTCATAGCTTGATTGAATCAGAAGGGATTCCCGGTCGGTCGGATTTGTGATTCAAGATGCTGGCTGGA